>NZ_JACJDW010000015.1:0-105445 GCF_014163745.1 Pseudoalteromonas sp. SR44-2
CAAATTTGCTTGGTGACAATAGCGTTTTGGACCCACCTGATCCCATGCCGAACTCAGTAGTGAAACGAAACAGCGCCGATGATAGTGTAGCATTTGCTATGTGAAAGTAGGACATTACCAGGCTTTAAATTCAGTCGAAGGACTTTAACCTTAATAATTAAAATAAGAAAATTGAAAAGAATTTTCTTGGTGACAATAGCGTTTTGGACCCACCTGATCCCATGCCGAACTCAGTAGTGAAACGAAACAGCGCCGATGATAGTGTAGCATTTGCTATGTGAAAGTAGGACATTACCAGGATTTAATTAAGAGAAACCCGTTACATTAATGTGACGGGTTTTTTGCTTTCTGAAATTTTGTAAATAGTCCATGCCGAACTCAGTGGCGAAATAAAATAGTTCTAAGGCGAGCCCCGCAGAAGGACGCCCAGACACAAAGATAGTGTAGCATTTGCTATGTGCCTCTCCACCGCTGTGGCACTACGACATTCCCAGGATTTAATTAAGAGAAACCCGTTACAGCAATGTGACGGTTTTTTTGCTTTTTGGAATTTTGTAAATAGTCCATGCCGAACTCAGTGGCGAAATAAAATAGTTCTAAGGCGAGCCCCGCAGAAGGACGCTCCGACACAAAGATAGTGTAGCATTTGCTATGTGGCTCTCCACCGCTGTGGCACTACGACATTACCAGGATTTAATTAAGAAAAACCCGTTACAGTAATGTGACGGGTTTTTTGCTTTTTTAAATTAAGAAAAACATCCCCCTTTAAATTCAACAACAAAACTAGTTGCGTCTATTCGCGCGTGCTAAAATCCAATTTTTATGAATGATGATATAGAGGTCTAGTTTGCCTACAGCTGATTACCAAAAGGTGCTTGATGAAATAGCACATGAAGTACGCCCTTTATTATCACAAGGAAAAGTAGCTGATTATATACCGGCCCTTGCAGAGGTCGATCCTGAGCAATTTTCTATCGCTATTTATACAACTGATGGTAAAACTGTATGTGCGGGGGATTGCTCTCAACGTTTTACCATTCAGTCTGTTTCAAAAGTTATGACACTTACTATGGCACTGCAACGTTATGGTGATGAACTTTGGCATCGAGTTGGAAAGGAGCCTTCAGGTACTGCCTTTAATTCGCTTACACAGCTTGAGTTTGAAAAAGGGATTCCTCGTAACCCTTTCATAAATGCAGGCGCAATTGTAACGTGTGATGCGTTATACAGCCGCTTATCTGCACCAATGCACTCTATGCTCGAGACCTTTAGGTTGTTAGCTGGTAATAGAGGAATAGTGATTGATAAAAAAGTCGCTAATTCTGAGTATGAATTTAGGCATCGTAATGCGGCTATGGCACATTTAATGAAGTCGTTTGGTAATTTCGAAAATGAAGTCGATGATGTTTTATGGTCTTACTTTAACTTTTGTTCTATTGAGCTCAACTGTATTGAATTAGCCAAAGCTTATAATTTTTTAGCAAATAAAGGTGTTGATAATCGATCGTGCGATCGTGTTTTAAGTAGCCGTCAAAATAAGCAGCTTAATTCGCTATTATTTACCAGTGGCTTATACGATGCTGCGGGGGATTTTGGTTACAGAGTGGGTATGCCAGGTAAGTCGGGAGTATCAGGGACTATTTTAGCCGTGTTACCAAATAAGTTTACGGTAGCTGTTTATTCTCCGGGACTTAATTCGTTTGGTAATTCGGTTGCAGGAATTGCGGCGCTGGAACTGCTATCTAAAAAGCTCGATATTTCTATTTTTTAGGAAGCTGATAGGGAGCAATGATTGCTCCCACCGTTATTATTGTTCCCAATAAACCTGTTCTAAGCAGTCTTCGCGTTCTGGTAAACCGCGAGATAAACGAGGAGAGTGCTGAACTAATACTTCATAACTAGCTCGGTTAGCATATTTACTAATTTGCGATAGTGACGAGTAAGTAATAGCTTGTTGCTGATGCTTAGCTGAGTTTGCCACGTTAAGTTTATGATAAACATTCGCTGATAAGTCATGTAGCACAGCCGCTAAAGCACAATCGCCTGCACCATTGGTGTTTTTGATTGAGTCAGGTCCACCCATAAATGGGGCTGTATGACTATATGCTCTGATAGGCTCATCACACTCGGTTTTACGCATAGCACGTGAAAATTCGTATCGATTAAAATCAGGTATTGCTCCTGGTAATAACGGATACTCGGTTTCACGCTTTAAGCTTTCGTCTACGTAGCCGGCCATAAATAAGCCTTTTTCGCCAGCGGTGCAAATTACCAAATCTACCCAATCAAGTGCTTTATCAGCAGCTAGAAGAGGGTCTTCAAAACCTGTAATAGCTAACCCTTCTTCTTCGTTCATAGCAAGAATATCAACATGCTTTTCAACAAAGTTTGCCCACCAGGTCGGGTCTTGTTCAATTAAGAATTTAGTTCCGAGTGTAAGAACAACTGGCACACCTGCATCATTAGCGTATTTTACCGCTTGCATAGTCGCTTCAGTCATCGTTTCACTACCTTGCGTACGCATGAGGTAGGCACTGATCACTAATGCTGATGAATTTTCAATAAGGTTTTTATCGATAGATTCAGGGCGTAGGTGATTCATTAGGCCCGCACTTATTGCAAAAGTACGCTCACCGGTTTCATCAATTAATGTAAAACAACGACCAATAGGCCCATCTACTGGCTGAAGATAGTTTAAATCTACACGGCTTGAGGTATTACATAAAAAGCGGTAAGCATAGCTACCTATTTTTATATTTTCGCTCATTACGCCTAATAAAACTGAGCGATCATCTGCAAGTACAGAGTAGTTGTGCATAGTGTTACCAATGGTCCCACCGGCAAACTCAAAATCAACCATATCGTTTAATTTTAAACGATCGTATAAGGCGTTCGTTATGTCGCTATCAATAACTTGTGACATACCTCTACGTAGTTGAAATTCGTCAAGGAAAGCTTGATCAACTTTTGCCTCTATATCAACAACGATCTGATCGATACCCGTAATATAACTACGTTGTAATCGCTCTGTTGCGTTAAGTTGATTGGTAAGTGGATCTTTGGCTTCCACTGGAAAATAATGTTTATGCCTGCGGCGTCCAGGAAATTTCATTTGCTACCCGTGTTGTGAGCTAAATAAAAAAAGCGTGAGATTATAGCGTAAATCCACACTAGTGAGCCATTACAAACAGGTAAATATCGTTTTATTTTTGCAATAAAGTAATGAATGACGCACTTTAGAGTGCTAACTAGGTATAATTACAGCATAAAAAGTTATTTAAGTAGAAAGAATGAACGAGCCATTTAATGATTCCTACTGGATGGAGCAAGCGCTTTTGTATGCAAAGCAAGCAGAGTTGCTTGATGAAATTCCGGTTGGAGCAATTGTAGTAAAAGATAACCAGCTAATTTCAGTGGGGTACAACCGCTCAATAACGGATAACGACCCATCAGCCCATGCGGAAATGATTGCAGTGCGAGAAGCTGGAAAAGTACTTAATAATTACCGCTTAATTGATTGCACACTATATGTAACGTTAGAGCCTTGCTCTATGTGTGCAGGACTGTTGGTGCATAGCAGAATAAAGCGTTTAGTATTTGGTGCCCTCGATGCTAAAACAGGGTCTGCAGGTTCAATTATGAACTTATTACAAGAGCCGAGGTTAAATCATCAAGTAGAGGTATGCGGTGGTGTTTTAGCACAACAGTGTGGTGATACTATTTCGAATTTTTTTAAGCGTAGAAGAGCGCAAATTAAAGCAGCTAAGAAAGCTGCTCGTGATGAACAAATAAATAAACCTAGCTAAAGTTAACTAGCGATTGGCTCTATTTCTGTTTCAGCCATTTGCTGCATAGCAAACATTCGGCGGCGCCAGATGATTTTTTTGTGCAGTTTTCTTAGCATAACACGACGACGTGTGGCTGTTGAATAAATCACATTGCGTTTTAATTTTTGTGTGCGTCTACGTTTTAGCATGTTTTCTCCTAATGCAAGAGTGAGAAAGGCGCAGGGTATATCTTATAAAATAATAATATACAAGTAATACACATTAGTGATCATTTGATGACAAGTAAACAGATATTTAATTTACTTAAATTTTGCTTACTTGCTTGCTCAAAAAACTGATACCTATACAAATCTTAGTTATTGTTTTCACTCGGTTGTTCGGGCTCAATTATAGGCTGTTGTTTTCCTGTTTGCGCTTCATCTTTGTTACTTTTTTCGTCACTTTCTTCATTTAGCTTTGGCTCGGTATCAGTGCTCTGCTCTGTGATTGGTTCTGATTCTGGTTCAGGTTCTACAGCAATAGCATTATTCTCATCTAGCCAAACAAGTGCATCGTAATAGCGACGAATATTATCAACATATTTAACCGCTACATCGCCACGCGCATAACCATAGCGAGTTTTACGGTAATAGCGCTTTTTAATTAACAGCGGTAAGCGTTTTTTTACATCAGCCCATTTATCAGGGCTTGCGCCTTGCTGCTCGGTAATTATACGCGCGTCGTTAACGTGCCCCCAACCTACATTGTAAGCCGCTAGTGCAAGCCATGTTCTATCAGGTTGAGGAATTCTATCAGGAATACGCTTAATCAGTTTACTTAAATACTTACCACCACCGCGAATATTTTGCTCTGGCTCTAAGCGGTTGGTAACACCTACTTGTTTTGCTGTACTGCGGGTTAGCATCATAATACCGCGAACGCCTGTTGGCGATTTAGCGCGAGGATTCCACATAGATTCTTGATAGCTAAGTGCCGCTAATAAACGCCAATCAAGGCTACCAGCATATTGTTCAAACCATGGTTGGTATGTTGGTAAGGTTTCTTTGATAGCTTCGATATAAGCAAGGGTATTTACATAGTTAAATTGGCGCACGTGGCCAAAGTATTTTTCTTCAAGTACGTAGAGCTGATTACTCTGTTTTATATCGCCAAAAAATGGCACTAATAAGGAGTATAAAGAATCATCTTTTGATTTATTAAGTATCCATGCAATCGGGTCGTTATGACTAACAGAAAAACCGATACTTAAATTTGGATGATAACGTCGAAACAGCGATAGGGTATGTGTATCAGCGAGTGTGTAATCTATTTCGCCATCAATAACTGCTTGAAGTAGCTCTTCTTCATCAAACTCTTCGCTTTCTATCCAAGTAAGATCTGGATTGTTTTTTTTCATTTTTTGCAGAGTAAGCGAATGACTACTTTTAGCGATAACAGTAAAGTTGCCATCTAAGTCGGCAAACTCTCGAGGGCGAACACGTCCTTGCTTATAAACTAACTTTTGGCTGATTGTTCTGTAAGTTGGTCCATAACGGTATTGCTCTGCACGGGTTTTATTATAGGTAAGTCCTGAGGCAATTAAATCTAAATCGCCGCTTTCCAGGCGTTCAAACATATCGGATAAGTTAAAAAATGGCACTATTTCAAGCTCTACACCTAGATATTCAGCAAATGCTTGAGATAGCTCATATTCAAAGCCTTGTTCACCTTGAACGGCTTGATAATAATTACTAGCACTTGCAAGTGTACCCACACGTATTTTGTTTTGTTCTTTTATTTGGGCAAGTTGGGTTGGCTGCTCTTGCATATCACATGCACATAACAGCATAACTAAAGTAATGATTATTATTAGTTTTTCTTTGAACATTGAGTGCCCCTTAAGCTCGCCAGCCACCGTTATAGCAAAACTAAGCCATCGCGTCACTTTACCTTTTATTTTATTAACCAAAAGAGGCTATAAATAAAGCTAAAAAGTTAATTTTATGAAAAGCGTAATTTTGAGTTAAATCTGAATGCTAATTGGACTATAATGCGTGCCTAAAATATCGTTCAATCCCTAACCCCGGATGAAATTACCTATGTTGATCCTTCGTGGTGCACCAGCACTTTCAGAGTTCAGAGTTAATAAAATTTTAGCGCGTTGCCAACAATCGCAACTTCCAGTCACTAACGTATACGCCGAGTATGCTCACTTTGCCGATTTAACATCGCCGTTGAGTAGCTCTGAGCAAACCAAGCTTGAAAAGCTATTAACTTACGGTCCAACTATTGCTGAGCATACCCCAGCTGGCAAACTTGTACTTGTTACACCTCGACCAGGTACCATTTCACCTTGGGCATCTAAAGCTACCGACATCGCCCACAACTGTGGTTTAAAGCAGGTTCACCGTGTTGAACGCGGTATTGCTTATTATGTTGAAGGTGATTTAAACGCAGAACAACTTGCACAAGTAACTGCGTTATTGCACGACCGCATGACTGAAGCCACACACAATGAACTTGAAGATGCGGCTCAGCTGTTTCGCAGTGATGCCCCACGCCAAATGTCGTCTGTCGATATTTTAGGTGGTGGACGCGAAGCACTAGCAACAGCCAATGTTGAGCAAGGCTTTGCGCTTGCTGATGACGAAATAGACTACTTAGTAGAAAATTTTACAAAGTTAGGACGTAACCCTAACGACATCGAATTGTTTATGTTTGCACAAGCGAACTCAGAGCATTGTCGCCATAAAATATTTAATGCTGACTGGACAATCGATGGTAAAGAGCAGCCAAAATCGCTGTTTAAAATGATTAAAAATACGTTTGAGCTAAATCCTGAAAATGTATTGTCGGCGTATAAAGATAACGCGGCAGTAATGAAAGGCTCAAAAGCGGGTCGCTTCTTCCCAAATGCGCAAGGTGAATATGCGTATCATCAAGAAGACATTGAAATACTAATGAAAGTTGAAACTCATAACCACCCAACAGCTATTGCGCCATTCTCAGGTGCTGCTACAGGTTCTGGTGGTGAGATTCGCGATGAAGGCGCAACTGGTCGTGGCTCTAAGCCAAAAGCAGGCTTAGTTGGCTTTACTGTATCAAATTTACGTATTCCAGGTTACGAGCAACCGTGGGAAAGCGATTTTGGTAAGCCGGGTCGTATTGTAAACGCACTTGATATAATGACAGAAGGTCCACTAGGTGGCGCTGCATTTAATAATGAGTTTGGTCGTCCTAACTTGTTAGGCTATTTCCGTACTTACGAAGAAAAAGTAACAAGCCATAATGGTGAAGAAGTGCGTGGTTACCATAAACCAATTATGCTTGCCGGTGGTTTAGGCAATATTCGCTCTGATCATGTTCAAAAAGGCGATATTCCTGTTGGCGCTAAGTTAATTGCGCTAGGCGGACCTGCAATGAACATTGGTTTAGGCGGTGGTGCTGCATCAAGTATGGCCTCTGGTCAGTCAAACGAAGATTTAGACTTTGCTTCAGTACAGCGCGAAAACCCAGAAATGGAACGTCGTTGCCAAGAAGTTATCGATAAATGTTGGCAGCTTGGTGACGAAAACCCAATTGCATTCATCCATGATGTAGGTGCCGGTGGTTTATCTAACGCGTTTCCTGAGCTTGTTAATGATGGCGGACGTGGTGGTAAGTTTCAATTACGTAGCATCCCTAACGATGAGCCAGGCATGGCACCACACGAAATTTGGTGTAATGAATCACAAGAGCGTTATGTACTCGCTGTTGGCGTAGAGGACTTTGACCGCTTTGAAGCAATTTGTAAGCGCGAACGTGCCCAGTACGCTGTTATTGGTGAAGCAACCGCTGAACCTCACTTAACAGTGTCAGACAGCCACTTTGAAAATAACCCTGTTGATTTGCCGCTGGACGTATTATTAGGTAAAGCACCTAAAATGCACCGCGATGTAACGTCAAAGCAAGTTGTTGGCAAAGCGCTTGATATCACATCAATAAATGCAGCAGATGCAGCGCAGCGCTTAATGCGTTTACCAACCATTGCAGAAAAAACATTCTTAATAACAATCGGCGATCGCTCAGTTACGGGTTTAGTAGCGCGCGACCAAATGGTTGGTCCTTGGCAAGTACCTGTTGCTAACTGTGCTGTAACTGCGGCAACGTATGATACTTACCACGGTGAAGCTATGTCACTCGGTGAGCGTACTCCGGCTGCATTACTTAATTACGGTGCATCTGCTCGTTTAGCTGTGGCAGAGTCGTTAACTAATATTGCCTGTGCAAATATTGGTAGCCTTGAAAACATTAAGTTATCGGCAAACTGGATGGCAGCAGCGGGTCACCCAGGTGAAGATGCTGGTTTATATGAAGCTGTTAAAGCCGTAGGCGAAGAGCTTTGCCCTGCGCTTGGTTTAACGATTCCAGTGGGTAAAGATTCTATGTCGATGAAAACGACATGGAAAGATGAAGGTGACTCACAAGAGAAGTCAGTAACATCGCCGCTTTCACTGGTTATAACTGCGTTTGGTCGTGTTGACGACGTACGTAAAACAGTAACTCCACAACTGCGCACAGATAAAGGCGATACATCGCTTATATTAGTTGATTTAGGTGCGGGTAAAAACCGCATGGGCGCATCAAGCCTTGCACAAGTTTATAAGCAATTAGGTGATGTAACCCCTGATGTTGATAGCCCTGAGTTATTAAAAGGCTTCTATAACGCAATGCAAGCACTTGTGGCTGATAGTAAGTTACTTGCTTATCATGACCGCTCAGACGGTGGTTTATTTACCACAGTAGCTGAAATGGCGTTTACGGGTCATACCGGTGTAACTGTTGATTTAGCAGCTTTAACAGGTTCTGACATTGAAGCGCTTTATAACGAAGAGCTAGGTGCGGTAATTCAAGTTGCAAATGCTGATTTAGATGCAGTAAATGCGGTGTTTGAACAACATGGTATAGCAGCCATTAGTCACAATATTGGCACGCTTAACAGTGACGATACGATTATATTTAACCGTGGCGAAAATACGGTACTTAATCATACGCGTACTGAGCTTCGTACTATTTGGGCTGAAACAACGTATCAAATGCAAGCACGCCGTGATAACCCTGAGTGTGCTAAGCAAGAGTTTGATGCTAAATTTGATGCAAAAGATCCAGGCTTAAACGTAAAACTTAACTTTGATTTAAACGAAGATATAGCTGCACCATACATTGCAACTGGTGCTAAACCGCAAATGGCTATTTTACGTGAGCAGGGTGTTAACTCTCATTTAGAAATGGCGGCAGCGTTTAATCGCGCAGGTTTTGCAGCCGTTGATGTACACATGAGCGACATTTTAGAAGGTCGTTTAACACTAGAGCAATTTAAAGGTTTAGTGGCCTGTGGTGGTTTCTCATACGGTGACGTACTTGGTGCAGGTGAAGGTTGGGCTAAGTCTATTTTGTTTAACGACATGGCACGCGATCAGTTCCAAAACTTTTTCCACCGTGAAGATACTTTCAGCTTAGGTGTATGTAACGGTTGCCAAATGTTATCAACGTTAAAAGAGTTGATCCCTGGTACTGAACATTGGCCGCGCTTTGTAACTAATAAATCAGAGCGTTTTGAAGCACGCTTTAGTTTAGTAGAGATACAAGAGAATCCGTCTGTATTCTTTAATGGAATGGCTGGATCGCGTATGCCTATAGCGGTTTCTCATGGTGAAGGTCATGCTGAGTTTGCAAACGATGCAGCCACTAAAGCGGCGCTTAATAGCGGCACTGTAGCGGTTAAGTTTGTAGATAACTACGGTAACCCTACAACGCAGTACCCAGCTAACCCTAATGGTTCTCCAGAAGGTATTACCGGTATTACGTCAACTGATGGTCGTGCCACTGTAATGATGCCGCATCCAGAACGTGTATTCAGAAGCGTTGCCAACTCTTGGCACCCAGATGAGTGGCTCGAGGATAGCCCGTGGATGCGTATGTTCCGTAACGCACGTAAAAACGTAGGTTAATTATATTTACGTTTATACAAGTTAGATTCATAATCTTACTGTAAAATTAAAAAGGCTGCATTGTGCAGCCTTTTTTGATTAGTATAGTTTTAGCTAAAAGCTAAAAGCTAAAAGCTAAAAGCACAAAGCATTTAAGGATAGTATGTTTAAGCGAATTGGTTTAATTGTTGGCGTTTTATTGCTAAGTACCTTGCTGCTTAGTTATGTATTTCGTTTACCTTTATTACAGTGGGTTATAGCGCCTGAGCTCGAAAAAGCGGGTGTCACATTAAACTGCCTTGATTTTTCAATTACGTCTAGCTTAAATATTCATGCTGACAGAGTGTGTTTAAATTATCAAAATCAACAATTACAACTTACTGGTATTACTGCAAATACAAAGCGTGTAGATATTGAAAATGCAGTGCTAACAGTTAATCCACTCCCTAAAAGTGATAATGCTAATCAGCTTGCTAAAAATCTCGATTTAGCACTTCCCTTAAATCGCCCATTAATCAATATTAAACAGCTTGTAGTAAAAAGTGATGAGCTCAATAAGCCACTTAAAATAAGCATATTAGAACCCGAACTAAATAAATTTAATGTCTCAGGTGATATAAACGCAAGTGCAATTTTGACTGCTAATAAAGTAAGGGGTCAGTTTGAAATTAATGACACTTTTTTAAAGCACGTTATAAACACTAAAAATACATTAATAGCAGATTTTAACTTTAATACTCAGCAAGCATTTAGCTTTGATGGTATAGAACTTGAGTTAAATGGCGATATTAGCTCCCAGTTTGCTAACACGTATGAGCAGTGCAAAGTTAACGTATTAACTACGGGGAAGTTGGCGACGCGTTTTAATTTAAATAGCCAAGCGTTAATATTTAATACCGATTTGCTTAATAACAAAATTAATTTAACACCAAGCTGTACTGAGTTAATTCCACCAAGTGAATATGCAGGCTTTATTAGCAAACAAGTGCCTTTAAATTGGCAACTAAAACTCCCTCAATCAATTAGCTTAGAGGCTAGTGAGTTGAGTGTACCTGTAATTAATTTGGTAAGCGTGGGCGATAAGCAATTTGATATTTTAATAACAGATACAACACTAAATATTAAATCTCCATTTGAAGACTTACAGACAACTTTATCAGCTCAAATAAATACACCTGATATAAATAATATTAACGTTAATGCTCAGTTATCTGATGCTGCAATTAAAGGCGATTACGCCGTTATGCTTGAAAATTTACCTGAGTTTGCACCTGCAACAGCGAATGGGCTTAGCCTTAGTGGTCACTTTGATATAAGTGAGTTTATAGACTTAAAACCAGTTGGGCTTATAAATGCTAAATTAACGCTTAATAGTGTAGATGCGTTTGATATAAGAGCAGTGCAATACCAAGGTGATTTAACAGCAAAAATGGATAAACAGTTAAACGCAGAGGTCGCGTTAACTCAGCAGTTAAAAAGCGCAGAATATAAAGAATTTAAAGTCACAGATATAAGTAACACATTAACAGCAAATGCTAATTTAGGCGTAGGTGAGTTATTTGCTGATCTAACAGCAAAAACCAATATAAAGGTTGTTAATAGCCCCGACATAAAACTTAATAATATAAAAGTAGAGTCTACGGGCTTGCAAAGCCGTGCACTAAAAGCCACGCATCACGCATTTATAAACAATGTTGAGTTAGTGATAAATCATCATATGTCGTCGCAAGCTCATCCATTTGAAGTGGTTATTCCTGAACAAAGTGTGCTGCCGTTAAATGCGTTTATTAGTCAATTTGAGCCACTTGCACAGTTAACAGAGGGCGAACTTAATGGCTATATTAGTGGCGATGTAAACTTACAACGTGCATCGTTCAATATGGGGATTAGTCATACAAGTGCACTGTATAACGATTACCTTGCGAGTGATTTAAGCAGCATATTTAGCGGGGAATATAATTCAGGTAAGCTTAATGTAAAACCAACTACCTTTAATTTAAATGAATTTAGAGCCGGTGCCGTAGTTAAAACTCTTAAAGGTCAATGGCAAGTTAATAACAATACCGCGCTTATAAATGATGTAAAAGGAAGTGTGTTTGGTGGCGAGTTTTCATTAGATAGCTACACAGTAGGGAAGCCAAACCAAGTTGCTAATGTTAAGTTTGAAAATATTGATGCAAGCAAACTTGTTACACTCGACGATAAGTCGGGCATTGTATTAACGGGACGCTTGGCGGGGTCTTTACCGGTTCACTTTGATAGTGGAAAAATTGAGATAATTGACGGAAGCTTATTTAGCCAAGGAACAGGTAATTTAAAAATTACCAATAATGCCGCTTTTGATTCAGTAATGCAGCAACAGCAAGAGTTACAACCTGTGTTAGGGTTATTAACTAATTTAGATATTCAAAAACTTAATAGCAGTGTGGCACTAAAAAATGATGGTTGGTTAAAACTAGGGGTTAATTTGCAAGGCTATAATAAAGCAGAGCAGCAGCAGGTTAACTTTAATTATAACCACGAAGAAAACGTATTTACACTTTTACGCGCACTACGTTTAAGTGACGAAATTACACAAAAAGTTGAGCAACAATACTCACAAAAAGGAAACTAATAATGAGACAGCCGTTATTGATAAAAGTACTGCTCGCACTGAGTGCTATTAGTGCACTCAGTGCTTGCACGCATCGTGTTGAGGTGTCTGCTAAAGAGCCCATTACTATTAATTTAAATGTGAAGGTCGATCACGAAATTCGCGTAAAAGTAGATAAAGAACTCGACAATTTATTTAGTGACGACAGTGAGTTATTTTAAGGAGCTAGAACATGAATACGAAGAAAAAATTAAACATTATTACGTTAGTTAGTGCAGTATGTATGTCGTTCTCTGCGTGGGCTATTAGCCTTGATGACGCTAAAAACCAAGGTCTAGTAGGTGAAGATAGCTCTGGTTATTTAGGGCTTGTTGTACAAAACGCAGAAGCAAAAGCCGTTGTTGATGACATAAATGCAAAGCGTAAAGCGCAGTACTTAAAGCTCGCTAAAAAGAATAACTTGTCGCTTTCACAAGTAGAAGCACTTGCTGCCGCTAAAACAATTGAAAAAACCCAAAGTGGTCATTACGTTGAAGTAAATGGTAACTGGGTTAAAAAATAAGCTTAAGTTGTTGCCTTGTTTTGTAAAAAGTTTTGCACAAAGTTTTTTACAAACCAAAATAAAACCGAGCATTTAAGCGCTCGGTTTTTTACAGCCTGCAAGTAACTGCTGCCAAAAATCAATCCCCTTACGTCTTGCTAGGTTTATATTATGCTCAGGAATAGATTCAGGCTCGTTATAACTATCAAGTGCTTCGCTCATGCTTGCTTCGCGGATTAAATGCAAAGTAGGAAAGGGCGCTCTATTTGTGTAGTTTGCGGCATCGGTTTCATCACTGTCGGCAAATACGTAGTCAGGATGAAAATTAGCGATTTGATACTTACCTTCAAAGCCTTGCGCGACTAAAAGTGCATTAGCTAAATCGACCAAGTCTAAAAAGTCTTCAAAGTCACTAAAGCCATTGTCAAACATGATAAGGGTTGTTTCGCGCTTTGGTTCACGGTCAAGCTCAACACATTGCTCAAGCATATCCATTACAGCATCATCCATACTTGCTGCTGGGCTTACTATGTAATGAATACAGTTATTTTCTACTTCTTTTCGAGCAAATGGGCAAAAGTTATATTTAACAATAACAGATGACACCCATTCACGGGTTTGGCTTATAGCTATGTTGGTCACGGTTTTGGCTCTAAATATTGATTAATAATGTTAAGTGTTTTTTGTATAGCACCTTGGTTTTTAGCTACGCATTGCGCAGCTTTAATACCTAAGGTTTGGCACGCTTTTGTGTTTTGGCTAAGCGTTATAAGCTGCTTTGCGAGTTCGTCGTTACTATCAACCACTAGAGCACCTTTGAGCTTTATTAGCTCGGGATAAACATAATCAAAATTATATGTGTGTGGGCCTGTTATTACACCTACCGAAAACGCAGCGGATTCTAGTGGGTTATGCCCACCTCTGCGAATTAAGCTGCCGCCAATAAAGCTCACATTTGCAGCACCATATAAACACTGTAACTCACCAAGCGTATCAGCAAGGAGTACTTGCTCATTATTATAGTTATTTTGGCTACGGCGGCTAAAGCTAAGTGGGCTTTGCGTTAAAAGCTCTGCTACTTTATCAAATTGCTCTGGATGGCGCGGGGCAATTATAAGTAATGCATTAGGTTGCTTTTTTAGTAACTCTTGGTGAGCTGCCAATACTAATTCATGTTCTACAGGATGTGTTGAGCCTGCCACCCATACAAAGCGTTCGTCATTGATGTGTTCAGTACTGCTATTTTTATTAATACTGTAAAGCTGTTTAAGGTTGAGTACTTTGGCTAATTGCTCGTCACTTGGTGTTATATCAAATTTTATAGAGCCTGTTACATGGCTTTTTGAAGTTTCGAGACCAAGCTCTATAAAACGCTCTGCATCTGCCTTGTTATGACTCGCAAGTACTGTAATTGAGCGCATAATAATATGCGTTAACTTAGCGACCTTTTGATAGCCTTGCTGCGACTTTTCAGAGAGTCTTGCATTGATGACAAGTACCGGTATATTTTTTTTGTGACTTATCGCCATTAAATTTGGCCATAGCTCGGTTTCTAAAATACATAATGCTTGTGGCTTTATACGCTTTAAAAATCGAGCCGTTGCAAACGGGAAATCGATTGGTAAATAGCTACACGCTACAGTATTTTTAAACTGGCTAAGTATTTGCTCTCTGCCTGTTGGAGTATTACAGGTTATAAGTATATTTAAATTTGGATGCACTTTTTGCAAAGCTTTAATAAGTGGCGTTGCGGCAAGTACCTCACCAACAGAAGCACAATGAAAAACTAAAGGTTTAGTTTTAACCGTAAATAAAGACTTACTGACAAACCCAAAGCGCTCTTTAAAGTGTGCACGATAGCCTTGGTTTTTTTTACCTCGTAAAATATAGAGATAAAATACAATCAGTGGGCTAATAATAATTAATGCGAATGAGTAAAAAATGCGTGCCATACTGATCTTTCTTAAAGGGAAGTGGCGTTAGTTTACCGTGAAATAGCCGTTTTCTAAACAGACTCGTTATAAAATATGGTCTGGGTTCAGTTATAACCCGATAAAATACACACAATTAAATAAAATTATGGAATAATGAATTTAATTTTTCCTGCCATTTCAGTTCCAAGAGGAATTTTTTCATGTCAATTATCGATTCAGTGGCAACTAGCTACGTTGAAACATTAAACCGTCATCAGGCATTATTTGAAACGATGGAGGCTTATCATCAAGAATCTATGCAATTGTTAGAAGCATGCCATAGTGCATTACAAGCTGGTGGCAAGATTGTTTGGTTTGGTAACGGTGGTAGTGCAGCAGATGCACAGCATTTAGCAGCAGAATTTGTAGTGCGTTATAAATTAGAACGTGGTCCGCTTGCTTCAATGGCATTGACCACCGACACCTCAATTTTAACAGCGCACAGCAACGACTATCACTTTGATACGGTGTTTGAGCGCCAAGTTCAAGCGTTATGTAAGCCAGAAGATTTAGTAATTGGTTTAACTACATCAGGTACTAGTAACAATATTAATTTAGCATTAGAGGCTGCAAATAAACTAGGCGCTTTTACAGTGGCATTAACTGGGCGTGATGGCGGTAAAGTAAAAGATATTGCTAAGTTACCTATTATTATAAAAAATGACGAAACAGCACGTATTCAAGAAGCTCACATGTTTATAGGTCACTGGTTATGTGAAGCCATGGATATGGTTGTTGCGGAGCAGCAGTAATGGATTTATCGTTATTAAAAAACTTATCAGCGGCACGAATATTAGTTGTTGGCGATGTAATGCTAGACCGCTATTGGTATGGTGATACAGGTCGCATTTCGCCAGAAGCACCAGTACCGGTTGTTAAAGTGAGTAAATTTGAAGACAAAGCGGGCGGCGCAGCTAACGTTGCAAAAAATATAGCGCGGTTAGATGCAAAAGTTGGCTTATTGGGTTTAATTGGTGAGGACGAAAGCGGGCAGATTTTAGAGACCATCCTAAAAGGTGAAAAAATAAGCTCACAATTAGTGAGTGTATGTGATTTACCGACTATTTCAAAAATGCGTGTTATTAGCCGCCACCAACAATTGGTTCGACTTGATTTAGAAGAAATGTTTACTGAGCAACATAGCCAGCTTTTATTAAACCGCTTAGAGCTTGTACTTGATGAATACGACTTTATTGTGTTCTCTGATTACAGCAAAGGATCTTTAAGCTTAATTAAAGAGATGATAAGCCTTGCTAAGGGCGCCGGAAAAACGGTTTTAATTGACCCTAAATCGCCAGACTTACACTTATACGAAGGTGCTGATTACATTACACCTAACTTACATGAGTTTAAGTTAGCGGGTGGTCAAACCGATTCAGAAGAGGCTTTAGCTGCAAGTGCGCGTGATTTAATTAGCAAAAATGGCATTAAAGCTATGTTGCTTACGCGTTCTGAGCAAGGTATGTCGCTTATTAGTGCAGATGAAAAATTTGATTTTGCAGCGCAAGAGCTTGAAGTAAGCGATGTAACCGGGGCCGGTGATACGGTTATAGCTACACTCGCGGTTATGCTTGGCGCGGGCATGGAACCTAAAGATGCTGTCGAAATTGCTAATTTAGCCGCAGGTATCGTTGTGAGTAAGTTTGGGGCTGCAACTGTCTCGCCAGAAGAGCTAAGCCGCAAGCTTGGTCAGTATTTACATACTACGGGTGAGCATTACCAAACACCATTTGATGATGTACTTCAGCATATTGAATTTGCAAAACAAAACGGCGAAACCATTGTATTCACTAATGGCTGTTTTGATATTTTGCATGCTGGGCATGTACGTTATTTAGCGCAAGCTAAAGCACGAGGCGATAGACTCGTTGTTGGATTAAATAATGATGAATCTATTACGCGTTTAAAAGGAGCAGAACGCCCTATTAACCCGCTAGATGAGCGTGCGATGGTACTTAGCGCACTTTCATCAGTTGATTGGGTTATTCCGTTTGGTAGCTTAGATGAAAACGACACTCCCGCTAAATTAATTGAGCAAATAAGTCCTGATATTTTAGTTAAAGGTGGCGACTACACCGTAGAGCAAATAGCGGGTGCTGAGCACGTACTTCGTCATGGCGGAAAAGTTGAAGTGCTTGAATTTTTAGATGGGTGCTCAACATCAAAAGTAATTAGTAAAATTAAACAGTAATACCAATTTTTTTTAAAACATGATCATTCTAGCGTATTAAATAACTCACTAACTACGTTAAAAACTATTTATATAGAACAACTATGTATCATAATTTTAGCCTTGTTATTGAGCTGTTTTCTTATCGCTATAATAGAACACTAATTTAATGCAATTGGTATAATTACTGATTTAAGTTACTAAAAATACAAAAAAGGGATGAAAACAGTGTTTTCATCCCTTTTTATTTTTAATAAAGTAACTTACTAAAAATTTAATTCATACTTAGCAAATGCTGATGTATCGTTTTCAGCACCGTCGTTGTTAGATGCAAAAGCACCTAAAGTGACTCGCCCTCCCATAGAAAGCATTCTGTAACGCATTTCTAGTTGCTTAGAGTTAAACCCTGTTTTAGTAATTGTATTTCCTAAGTCAGGATTATTAGGATAAAGGTCACGGTTATCGCTGTTGTAATCAACACTGCGTAATTTTACCTGCCAATCGTCTCCATTAGATAACTGACCTAACAGGGTTAAAACAACTGACTGTGCATCGTTATCATAAGTAGAGCCAATAGTGCGACCGTGGTAACGGTAACCCGATTTATAGGTACTATGTTCGTAATAGCAGTTTTCAGAAATTGAGTCAGCTTGACATGAAACACCTGTATCTATGTACTCTACATTTATTAATAAGTTTTGATCATATACACGTTGTGTTGTCTGTACGCCATACAAATAGGCTCTATCGGCTGGCTTAAACTGTGAACTGGCATCTTCTCCAATCGTACTGGCATATACTGCATAAGGTTGGTTGAAAAGTGTATCTGACCAGCGAATATCTATGCCAGCTAATTGATTACCTATTTTTGACTCTAATTGGCTATCACAACTAACATTGCCATCAATACATGCTGTTTGCCCAGTTATGACATCAATAAAATCACCTGCAGAGCCTGGTTGGCCGTCTCCTGCCCATTGTGCAGACCAGCTAACAGCAATTTCTAATTGTTGTATTGGGCGTATATTTAATCTACTGCTCCAAAGTAAAGCATCAGGAATTACACGTGTAGACTCAAGTTTAGCCATTTGTGCGGTAAAGCCCCATTGACCAATCCAGCTTAACCATGGTGTTTCAAAAGCAGTACTTTTTTCTCTGGTTACACTTAGTGCAGGTAAAGGTTTCGCATTACCAGACATAATTAAGCTGTTATCAACACCAGGTCCCCAAAATTGCTCAACAGCACCCGCTCTAAAAATCCAGTTACCTAAACGGTAAGCTAAGTAACTATCGTCAAGCGAGGTATCGTTACAATCGGTTAAAGCTTGCTCATCGGTAACTATATCGTCAGTCGTTTTTCCATCAACTAAACATTTTTTACCGTCTTTTCTGTAATTTATAGCTACTTTAGCTGCAAAGTTATCGCCTAAATAAGCGTAAGCTGCTGAAAGCTCTGTTTCTTGTGTATTTGTTGCACCAAAGCTTGTTGCTATGATCGGATCTGTGGCTGCAAAAGCAGATAATTGAAGACTATGCGAGCTGCTATTTTCTGATTTATATCGATGCTTAACGCGAAGTAAAGCATCTTGCAAGCTTGGAGATAATTGCTCAAGCGGCATGCTTTGCACATCACTTATAAAACTTTTCCACATAAGCGGATAGGTAGTTACAGGAGCTAAAATAACACCGGCATCAGCTAATTGTTGAATATCAGCTCTAAGACCGTAATCATCGGGTTTTACCCATGGTTCAGCATTAACTGACGCGCTCATAGCGCAAAAAAGAGTAGAAAGTAGAAAAATTCTGTTTCGCAAAGTTCAGATCCTTGTGATTTAGATTGCGGCTAAGTTTATCAACCTAAGCTTGTTATTGCAGTAAATAATCAAATTTATAGAGCTAATTTAATATATTAAAATGTAACCTAGCTATCGTAATAAGTATCTGATTGGTATACTGGAGTTCAAATAGGAAATTGAGAATGTAATGAGCAACAAACGACTTTTATTTATTCCCGTATCATCACCAGAAGGCATTGGTGAATATATGCGCTCGTTGTTGTTGGCTCAAAGTTTAAAGGCAGAACTTACTGATTCTCTCGATATTCACTTCATACTAAACAAGCATACAAGCTACGCAAAAAAGTGTCCTTTTGAAGCCACATTGCTTGAACACTCAGCGACTAAAGAGCTTGATTCTGTTTGCGACTTTATAGAGCAATTTAAACCTGACGTCGTTGTTTTTGATTGTGCAGGACGTGCAGGGCATATGAAAGCGGCTAAAAAAGTAGGCGCTAAAGTTATATTTATTTCTCAGCATGCAAAAAAACGCGCTAAGGGATTGAAGCTAAACAGGATTAATTTAATTGATACACATTGGGTTGTACAGCCTGATTATTGTATTGAGCCACTTACATGGGCTGAAAGTGCGAAGTTAGACATGTTTCCCTTGGCACCCCCTCGTAATGTAGGCCCTTTTGTTGCATTTGCTTCTTGTGAGCAAAAACGTGATGTTTTAAATCGCTACAACTTAGTATCTGATGGCTATTTTATTGTTAATGCGGGTTCTGGCGGGCATATATTAAATAATCTTAATTGTGCTGAGGTTTACTTTAAAGCCGCGCTTAAAATTACTAAGCATACTGGGTTAAAAGCAGTTGTTGTGTTTGGTGCAAATTATAATAAAGCAATTCCTAAAAGTGATGAGGTTACTTGTTTATCAAGCCTGCAAGGAACCGAATTTTTGGCATTAATGAGCCAAGCTAAAGTCGCATTACTTAGTGGTGGAGATACTTTATTGCAAGCAATTGCAGTTCAAACCCCTGTTGTGGCATGTGCTATCTCAAAAGATCAAAATACACGTTTGGATCATTGCGTTAATGCAGGTGTTGTAATAAAAGCAAATCTTGATATTGATGAAATTACAACGAAAATAGCTCAAGTTATTACCGAGCCTTTTTATAGTGAATTTATTGGTAAATATAAGCAACTCGATAGCACACATAGCTTCGACGTGATCACTACTGGCATAAAAAATATGCTTGTAGGAGATCGCTTATGAATATAGTGATTGTAATTGATTCACTAGTAGGTGGTGGTGCTGAAAAAGTAATGCTTACTTTGGCTGAAAAAATGGCGAAACTACAGCACAATGTCACTATATTATCTCTTGCGAGCAACGCTGAGTATGACATTCCTGATATAGTTAAAGTTGATAGCCTTTTTCCTGATAGAGCATCTAAAGTAGATAGATTCTGGCAGCGAAAAAATAGTATTTTGCGATTAGAAGCGTGGTTTGAAAAAAAACAAAGCGAGATTGGCAATATTGACCTAGTGCTTTCTAACCTTGATAGAAGTAATAACTTGCTCGCGCTTAGTAATATCAAAAATGTTCACTTTGTTATTCATAACTCCGTCAATGCAGAACTTGCCCGTCAAAAAAAGTTAGGTCCATTTTCATATTTATACCTTAAAAAAAGTAAGCAAAACTTAAATGGTAAATCACTTATTTGCGTATCAAAGGGTGTTGAAAAAGAAATAACACAAGGGGATTTAATTAACCCAAGTGCAATCGCGACTATTTATAACCCGTTCGATTTTGAAAAAATAAGACAGCAAGCAAATGAGAAAAATAACGACATCCCAAATGAGCCTTACTTAATTCATGTAGGAAGGCTCGCCAAACAAAAACGCCACGATATATTATTTGCAGCATTTGCAAAACTTGATAAAAAATACAAGTTAGTCCTTTTATGTAATAAACCTGCAAAAGCGTTAAAGCTTGCACAGCAATATGGCATAGATAAACAGTTAGTAGTGCCTGGATTTCAACAAAACCCGTACAACTGGATTCAGCATGCCAAAGCTTTAGTTTTGAGCTCTGATTTTGAAGGGCTGCCAACGGTATTAATTGAGGCTTTAGCGGTGGGTACTCCGGTAGTTAGCACTAATTGTACATTTGGACCAAGCGAGATATTAACAGGCGAGCTGAGTAAATATTTAGTACCCGCTGGACAAAGTGAGGCATTAGCCAATTCTGTTAAGTTGGTATTAACTGACAAACCTAATCTAGAAAATGCTGAAATTCTAAAACAAGTACAGGCAGAGCAGGTCGCTCTTCAGTATTTAGCCTTGGCTAACTAAGTTAATTTATATTAGGTTAACTGATATTAGCGAGCGCTTTGAGGTAGTTGCTATGCAGAGTTTGAAAGTCACTCACTTGCCAATTAAATGCATCATTTCGACCTTGTTCTTTTAAAAATGAGCGCTCAAGGCGTGCCATATTACTTTGTTGCCACTGTGGGTTAGGCGCTCTTATTTCACCTCTGTCAAAGTCGATAATATACACATCACCAATATCATTAAATAAAATGTTATTAATGTTTAAATCAGCGTGGTAAACGCCTTTTGAATGAAATAGCGCGATTGTTTTAGCAATGCGCTCTAACTCATCTTCAGTCAATGGGCGTGCAATTAATATATCGAGTACACTTTTAGCGCCTTTAACAGCCTCGGTAATAATATCACCACGATAAATTAACCCGCTGCGGGTTACTTTAGCTGCAATAGGGGTGGGTACGTTTAAACCAAGCTCTATAAGCTTACTCATTAAGCTAAACTCTTTATACACACGGGTTTTTTCAAGCCCTGGGTATAAATATTGATCGCTTAGCAATTTACCCACTAAACCACCGCGCCAATAATGCCTAAGTACGGCTGTTAATTTGTCTTGTTTAAAAAACCATGCTGTTGCTCTGCCTTTTTTAGCACCCACAATTTTATTTTGTTGTTGCCAATAATTTGCATCAAACCAATCGAGGGTAATTTGGCTTGTGTATTTAGGGTGGCTTAATAGCGTGTGATTGCCTTGCACGTGTTGTTTAAACATAGCTCTGTGTAATTGCTAAATAATGTGTCTATATTAGCGCGTTTTAAAGCTGAGGATAAGTGCTTGCAATAGCGTGATTATAATTTAAGATCGGCTTTTGTATTTAATACCTAAGGGAATGTGTGACTCAAGCTCCTAATTATTCATCTATTTGTATATTAAGACTCTCAGCCATTGGTGACGTATGTCATGGTGTGAGTGCAGTACAAGCTATTCAAAAGGCACACCCGAATGCAAAAATCACCTGGGTAATTGGCAAAATAGAAGCCATGTTACTTGCTGACTTACCGGGTGTTGAGCTGGTGGTATTTGATAAAAAGCAAGGCAAAGCAGCGCTTAAAAGCTTAAAGCAACGCTTCAACAACCAAAAGTTTGATGTGCTTCTTAATATGCAAGTTGCATTAAGGGCTGGGTTTGTAGCGCGTTGTATTCCTGCAAAAGTAAAAATAGGGTTCGATTGGGCTCGTTCAAAAGAATTACATAGCTTATTTATTAATAAACGAATAGACCCACAAGCTCAGGCGCACGTTCTTGAAGGCTTTAAAGGTTTTGCAAAAGCCATTGGTGTTTCTGATTATAAACCGAGTTGGAACATGCCATATACCGAGCAAGACCAAGCGGTTGCAGATGAGTTATTAACATCAGAATACCTAACTAATAAACTATTAGTAATATCGCCCGCAGCTAGTAAAGCGCAGCGTAATTGGCTCGCTGATCGTTATGCCACATTGGCTGATTATGCAAGCGAGCAAGGCTTTAAGGTGGTATTGACGGGTGGCCCAACAGAGCTTGAAATTAACCTAGCAAATAGCATTATTGAGCACAGCAACACGCCTATTTTAAATTTAGTAGGTAAAACAAAACTCAAAGAGTTGTTGTGCGTGTTAAAGCGTGGCAGCTTAGTGCTTGCGCCCGACACGGGTCCTGCGCATATGGCAGTAACAGTTGGTACGCCGGTTATTGGTTTATATGCACATTCAAACCCAGCACGCACAGGTCCTTACTTATACCAAGACTACGTGGTAGAGGTTTATCATCAAAACTTGTTTAAGCAAACAGGTAAAACGGCTGAGCAAGTCTCGTGGGGGACACGCGTAAAAGGCGATGATCTAATGAGCCAAATTACAGTTGATGATGTAAAAGCGATGTTTGACCATGTTGTACAAAAAGAGTCTTTGTAATGAATAAGCAACAAAAAAATAAAGCGCTTTTTTTAGACCGAGATGGCGTGGTAAATGTTGATCATGGTTATGTGTATCAAAGCGATAAATTTGAATTTATTGACGGTGTTTTTAGCACTTGTAAAACATTTTATGATGCAGGCTATAAAATCATAATCGTCACTAATCAATCTGGAATCGGACGAGGTTATTACACCGAAGCTGATTTTTTAGCACTGACCGAGTGGATGAAAGACCAGTACAGTGCCCACAGCATTGCAGTTACCGATGTGTATTTTTGCCCGCATCACCCTAAAAAAGCGCGCCCTGAATATTTGAAAGAGTGCAGTTGCAGAAAGCCTGCGCCAGGTATGTTATTACAAGGCATACAAGAGCATAATATCGACCCTGCTTGCAGTATTATGGTGGGCGATAAACTCAGTGATATGCAGGCTGCGAAAAAAGCGGGCATCACTACACGCGTTTTAGTGCGTTCAGGGCAAAGCTTTGACGAAAGCGCTAAGCAAGAAGCTGATTTAATTATCGATTCTATAAGTAGTTTACCTGCACTTTTAAACACATAAATAAACAGCCTGTAAACTGGCAGGAATTCCTTCCAACTTAGGGTGTTTGCGACGAACTGCAAACCGTGCATTTTACCCATTAAACTTTTACAATACCCCGCATAATAAACAGCCGTGAAAGTGCGGTTGTTTACCCGTTCAAATAGATGGAGAACCTAGATGAGAGCATCTGCTTTTTTTAGCCAGTTACAACAGCAAATTGAAGACGTAAAAACCGAAGGTTTGTATAAAAACGAACGTATTATTAAGTCCCAGCAGCAAGCTCAAATCGAAGTTGCATCAGGTAAAGTAATCAACTTTTGTGCTAATAACTACTTAGGTTTAGCTAATAGCCCAGAGTTAATTGAAGCGGCGCAAAATGGTTTAAATAATCATGGTTTTGGTGTGGCTTCAGTACGTTTTATTTGTGGCACGCAAGATATCCATAAAACACTAGAGCAAAAAATCAGTGCGTTTTTAGAAACAGAAGATACTATTTTATATTCTTCATGTTTTGACGCAAATACAGGTTTGTTCGAAACTATTTTAGGCGCAGAAGACGCTATTATTTCTGATTCATTAAATCATGCATCAATTATTGACGGTGTACGTTTATGTAAAGCTAAACGTTTTCGTTATGCAAATAACGACATGGCTGATCTTGAGAAGCAACTTATTGCAGCAGACGAAGCCGGTGCTAAAACTAAACTAATTGCTACCGATGGCGTGTTTTCTATGGACGGCGTTATTTGTAATTTAGAAGCTGTGTGCGACTTAGCCGATAAATATGATGCGCTTGTAATGGTAGATGACTCTCACGCAGTTGGCTTTGTTGGCGAAAACGGTAAGGGTACACCTGAGTACTGTAATGTATTAGACCGTGTAGATATTATCACCGGTACATTAGGTAAGGCGCTGGGCGGTGCTTCAGGTGGTTATACATCAGGTAAAAAAGAAATTGTTGAATGGTTACGTCAGCGTTCACGCCCATACTTGTTCTCAAACTCATTAGCGCCTTCAATTGTTACTGCATCAATTAAAGTACTTGAAATGCTTGAAAATGGCGGCGAGCTTCGCGCTAAACTTTGGTCAAATGCTAAATATTTCCGTGAGCAAATGGAAGCTGCTGGTTTTACGTGTGCAGGTAAAGATCATGCAATTATCCCCGTAATGCTAGGAGATGCCAAAGTAGCCTCGTTAATGGCTGATAAATTACTTGCTGAAGGCATTTACGTAACCGGTTTTTCATTCCCTGTAGTACCAAAAGGGCAAGCGCGTATTCGTACACAAATTTCAGCGGCACATAGTATTGAGCAACTCGATACAGCTATCGATGCATTTACCCGTATTGGTAAAGAAATGGGCGTTATTTAATTTTATTTTAAACCGAAGCCTCGCTTCGGTTTTTTAATTGAGTGTGGATTATGAAAGCATTATCAAAATTAAAAGCAGAACCGGGCATTTGGATGACAGATGCACCAAAGCCAGAAGTAGGTCATAACGACTTACTGATTAAAATTCGCAAAACAGCTATTTGTGGTACCGACGTACATATTTACAAGTGGGACGAATGGGCAAGTAAAACCATTCCAACGCCTATGGTTGTTGGCCATGAATATGTTGGTGAAGTCGTTGATATGGGCCAAGAAGTTCGTGGCTTTCAGGTTGGCGACCGCGTATCTGGCGAAGGGCATATTACGTGTGGGCATTGTCGAAATTGTCGTGCAGGGCGTGTACATTTATGCCGTAATACAACGGGTGTAGGTGTAAACCGTGAAGGTGCGTTTGCCGAATATTTAGTTATTCCTGCATTTAACGCATTTAAAATTCCAGATAATATTTCTGACGAACTCGCTTCTATTTTCGACCCATTTGGTAACGCAGTTCATACCGCACTATCGTTTGACTTAGTTGGCGAAGATGTACTTATCACCGGTGCAGGCCCAATTGGTATTATGGCAGCAGCTGTTGCAAAACATGTTGGTGCTCGCCACGTTGTAATTACCGACGTAAACGAATACCGCCTAGATTTAGCACGTAAAATGGGGGCTTCACGCGCTGTAAACGTTGCCAATGAAAAGCTTGAAGATGTAATGAAAGAGCTAGGTATGACAGAGGGTTTTGATATTGGCCTTGAAATGTCAGGTGTGCCAAGCGCGTTTAATTCAATGCTTAATAATATGAACCACGGCGGTAAAATTGCCATGCTGGGTATTCCACCATCTGATATGGCAGTTGACTGGAACCAAGTTATTTTTAAAGGTTTAGTGATTAAAGGTATTTACGGTCGCGAAATGTTCGAAACGTGGTACAAAATGGCAAGTTTGATTCAATCTGGCCTAGATTTAAACCCAATCATTACACATCAATATTCTGTGGATGACTTCCAAGCTGGCTTTGATATGATGATTTCAGGTCAGTCAGGTAAAGTAATTTTAAACTGGGATTAGTTCCTCACTAAATTACAAGAAGGGCGGCTTTAGCCGCCTTTTTTATACTATTAATTAAAGAGATTTCAATGGCATTTAAACATATTTCTATAGCGCAAACGTTAGAGCTTTTAGATAAAGAAGACGTGGTAATTGCAGATATTCGCGATCCTAATTCGTATCAAGCCGGTCGCATTCCAGGCTCAGAAGCACTTTCTAACGGTAATATCGCACAATTTATGATGGAAAAAGAATTCGATCAGCCAATTATTATTGTCTGCTACCACGGTATGAGCTCACAAGGCGCAGCTAGCTACTTAGTTGAGCAAGGTTTTGAAGACGTTTACAGTATGGATGGCGGCTTTACAGCTTGGGAAGCTGCTTACAGCGAGAAAGTAGAGCGATGATAGAGCTTGGCAGTTTAAATAACCCGCGCGCCGCACAGGGCTTTATAGATTATTTAAAAAGCCAAGGTTTACAAGGACAATTAAGCTCCTCAGATGGTAGCAATGTCATTATTAGTGTTGCGCCTGAGCATTTTCATCAAATACAACCTTTATGGGCCGAATTTACACAAAACCCTAACCATGAACGCTATCAACAAGCTTCATGGGATGTAGGTAGCACACAATCGCCGCTTAAATACCAAGGGCAATCACTTAATCTAATGACGCGATTTAAAGCGCTTAGCTGGTTAAATCAAAGCGTAAGTATTGTAAGCGTTATAATTTATTTTGCTTTTTTACTAGGTGGTTTTGAGACCATTTACACCATGATGCAGTTTAAACCTACGCAGCCTTTAAGTTGGTTAACGCCCGCCCTCGTACATTTTAGCGCAATGCATATAGTGTTTAATTTAATTTGGTGGATGTCGCTTGGTGACAATATCGAAAAACAATGCGGGAAACTAAGCTTAATAGGCTTGTTTTTAGTGACTGCACTTATTAGTAATTGGGCACAATACCTAATGGTTGGTCCTAACTTTGGCGGTTTGAGTGGCGTAGTATATGGATTACTTGGTTTTTGTTGGATTCATAGCTTTTTAAATCCGAACAAACCTGCGCTTGTAAGTACGGCTATTGTTGGCTTTATGTTGATTTGGTTAGTGCTTGGATTTGCTGATGTATTGTTTGTAGGTATGGCTAATTGGGCGCACTTAGGTGGGTTAGTTAGCGGTATGGCTTTTGCCTATACCGCCAAAGTATTTAACGCAAAACGTTAAATACTAATGATATAAATATTTAGTGAACAAGACTTCACGGATGATCTCTTGTCCTGTTTCTTCTTTTAGCAGGCTTTTTAGTTTTTCGGCGCACTTTGCACGTATTTCTTCACGGCCAGTAAGTGATTTTATTTTCTCTTCTGGCTCTTTAGATAAAATCTCTACTAGGGCATCACGAAGTAATGGCGTGTGGTGTTCAACCACTGCAATATCAGAAGTATCAGTAAGCATTAAATCAATAGTTACACGCACATAGCCCATTTTTTTACTTGATGCGCCAATGTAGTTGGTGATTATATCTGGCTCAAAACCAAAATAACCAACTGTGGATTCAGCACGAGCTGTAAAGCTTATAACGCTTACAAAGAACGTAAAAAGACCTGCGTATACTATTTTTTTCATATTTAAAGCGTTTCTTAAAACTTGTTACAAATAGTTTATACTTAATAGTAGGTAATAAACAGCGCCAAGCAATTATTTATGGTTATAAAACATCACTTTTTCAAAAGCTTTGGCAATGGTATCATCTCGTTGTTTTTTATTTTGTAGAGCTATTGTGATTACTTATCCTCTGTCTATATCTGCTAATTGGCAGTCCACTTCTTATATAAGTGACTTATCTCCTCTAGAGCAAGAGTGGCTTTTTGAACAAAATTCATTAACGGCTAAATTAAAAAGCAACTCAAAAACGTTTAATGTAAAGGTATTAAGTGAGCAGTTATTTACTTTAAGCCCAGAGCAAAACTTACTACTAAACAGCACAGCTAAAACAGCTATTAATCGAGAAGTTCTCTTATTATGCGATAACAAACCTGTGGTGTACGCACAAAGCTGGCTTCCTAAAAATGATTCTATTAATCCTTTGCACAATATGGGCGAGCGCCCTTTAGGTGATGTGATTTTTCAAGACCCAGCATTAAAACGAACGGATATAGAAATTGCTTATTTTGATGACACGCACCCTATTCAGCAATTAGTTACAAAATTGAACTTACCCGAGAAAAACTTACTAGGGCGTCGAAGTGTATTCTCACTCAAAGAGTATAAGTTTTTAGTGTGTGAAGTGTTTTTACCTGGAGCATATTTATACTCATGAAATTAGCCGCTTTAAAGCCAAAACATATCCCTTATTATATACAGTTAATGCGTATAGATAAGCCCATTGGTACCTTGTTATTACTTTGGCCAACATACTGGGCTTTATGGCTTGCTAATAGTGGGATGCCGAGCTTACTCAACTTTATTATATTTACGCTGGGCGTTGTTGTTATGCGTAGTGCAGGGTGTGTAATTAATGATTTTGCAGATAGAAAAATAGACGGCTCGGTAAAACGCACAGCTCAACGGCCGCTAGCTTCAGGGCAAGTGAGTAGTGGTGAAGCACTTAGTCTATTTTTACTACTCATAGTTATTGCGTTCATTTTAGTATTAATGCTTAGCGTTAATACTATTTTGCTTTCTTTTGGAGCTTTGGCTTTAGCCTTTTGTTACCCCTTTATGAAGCGCTATACACAATTACCCCAAGTTGTTTTAGGGGCTGCATTTGGTTGGGCAATTCCTATGGCATATATGGCTTCAATTAATGCACTACCACAGCAGGCATGGTTATTATTTATAGCGAATATTTGTTGGACAGTGGCTTACGATACCATGTATGCGATGGTTGATAGGGACGACGATTTAAAAATAGGGGTAAAATCAACCGCTATTTTATTTGGTAAATACGACCGCCATATTATCTTTTTACTTAATGCTGTATTTATAGCGTTGGTTGCTTTTATTGGTATAAGCAATCATTTAAGTGTCGCGTTTGGCGTTGGTTTAAGTATTGCTGCGGGCCTATTGGCATACCAACAAACGCTTATTCATAAACGTGAAAGAGATGCCTGTTTTAAAGCGTTTTTAAATAATCATTACGTGGGTTTGGCTATTTTTATAGGGTTATTACTTTCATACCCAATAGCATTTTAAAAGCCTCAATAAAGGCCGTTAAAATGCTCTATTTGGAGTTACCGGGGCGGATCAATAATGCCGCTAATAGAGGCGTTTTTTCTAAACCAGCCTGCAATAGAATAGCGATCGTCAACGGCGGGAAGTACTTCGTGGGCAAAGCGTTCGCTTTCAAACATTACTAATGTGCCAGCAGTTGGTTTAATTGTTATTTCTATCTCTTTACTTTTAGGTTTATAAATAACAAGTTCGCCACCTTGCTTAGGCGTATTTAAATAAAGTACCGTTGTAAATACTCGATTAGAGCGACCTTTAAATGCATCTAAGTGCTTTTTGTAAAAATCACCCTGTGTATATTTTGCATAATGGCATTCGTAATCAAATAACCCCATAAAAAAATTGCGATTTAACGTGGTCTTTATACTTTGCATTATTGCTTGATAGGTAAGCTGTGCTTGAGAGCTGCCGTCAAACCAATAGGTTTTATCAGTACGTACGGTTTTATCTATTTGTAAGTCATTTAATCGACCAATACCAGCAAGGCTAAAGTGAGGGTTTATACGGTGGCAGTCTGCAACTAAATCGTTAACTAAATCGGCAATAAGCGCGTTATGAATTACGGTATATCCTTGGCGTTCTATATCATCTAAATAGACATCAGGACCAAAAAGTGTGTTCATTCACATAAGCTGTTTAAAAAAGGTGCGACAGTGTAGCCGAAAAGCTGTTAAAAGCTACTGTTTATTGCGCCGCACTTTTGAAACATCAGATTAGCTAAATGTAGTACCCGCTTTTTTTATAAGTGATAGTAAATGCTCTACATGTTCGGTAATCGACGTTTGTTGACTTGTTTGTACAACGAGTTGTTCGTGGTTTAAATCTTTATTTGTTTTAAGTTGTACTAATTCAGAATTCTCTGCGATTGCATTAGCGTGTTCAATGCTTGCAATAGCAAAATGATCTGATTTAACTACACCTGCCATCACTTGCTCAATACTGCCCACTTTAATACTTGATGATTTATTTAAAGAATTAATCGCTTCATTAAGCATAGTTTGTACTTGTTTAGACTCAGAGAAACAGCCAAACATCGGGTAGCTATCAAGGTTTTGTTTACTTATATCGTTTTTATGGGCAAGAGGGTGGTTTTTTGAAACAAATAATACAAGCTGATCTGGTAAGTGAATGTCACTACCAATACTGTTAATAGCTTGAGAGTATACGCTTATGTCTATTTCACCCTGTTGGAGTTTGCGTGTTAGCTCTTGCTGATCTTGTAGCTGCATCTCAATTTTTATATGAGGGTATTGAGCCAAAAACTGCCCACAAGAAATAGGGACTATGCTGCTTGCCTTATTGGTATACCCAATTACGAGTTTTTCATTAGCATTACCGTTTACTGATTGGAAAATCCGCTTTTTTGTTAGCTCAAGTTCCGATAGGGTTGTTTTAGCATATTCTAGAAAAAGTTCGCCTTCTGGCGTTAATTTAACTGAGCGTGTTGAGCGTTTAACTAATTCATATCCCATTTCATCTTCAAGTGTTTGAATGCTGCGCGTTAGCGCTGAAGTACTAATTTGGGTTTGTTCAGCAGCTTGTCTAAAATGACGTAATACACCAAGTGCTACAAATTGCTCTAATTGTTCAAATCTCACTTTATAGTCCCTTTTTATAAGTAAGTCGCAGATACCAAGGGCATCAAATACATTAATTTTTTATTCTAAAGTTTAGTAAAATTCTATATTGAAATACGTTTGTAAGTTCATACGTGTTTCCAGCAGGATACCCCCCTTTTAGTATTAATTAAAGAGTAAAGCGACCAAATAGTATTACTTTTTAAATTCATAACTAGTTGTTTATTGTATTTCATCTATATTTTTGCAATGGGTTATCTAAGCAAAGTTATTTATTGTCAGTGAGTTAGTTACGATATTTGGATTTAATTGTTCTAATTAATAAAAAAGTACGCCCCAAAAAGGGGCATTCATACAACATGATTATGACAAATAATAGAGTGTTTTATTTACAACACTCTATTTTACAAAATTTCTATTTATTCGGCTGCTTAATGGTTTATTTTCAATGCTTTGCAGTTCTATCTCGATTGCATCACAGGAAATATGTATTTCAAATAAAGACGTTAATAACGATAAACTTAAGCAGGCTAAGCTAATACCAAATAAAATAATTCCTGTGGCATTAAACTCAATAAATAATGCAAACATTGATAGAGTACAAAGTAGAAACGAGGCTACCCCGTACACCTGCATTGTTCGAATTAGCTTAATACGTTTGCGTAAGTTAGTGATTTGAGCCACTACAACAGGCCTAATAGATTCACCCTCACGCGCATTTAGCTCCCTAATTAATTGCGCTAAAACTAAAAATCGGTTTGTATAGGCGAGTAATAGCAGCGATATGGCCGGAAAAAGTAAGCCCGGAGTTGTTAGTGTCATGTTGATTCCTTAAAAGTGCAGCATGTTAGTATGCTAATAATTTAGCGTAGGATATTGTTAACACAAAATAAATGAGGTGAGTATTGCAAAATATTAATAATAACAACACAACAGATAGCTCTTTTCAGTGGATCACAATTTATAAAGCCGAAAACACCCTTGAAGCTAATATTATTAAAGGTTTAATACAAACTGGTGGTATTGAATGTAAAATAAAAGGCGAGATGCTCCAAGGCGCATTAGGAGAAATTCCATTTGATCAGGCGCAAGTTAGTGTGCAGGTTTATGCGATAAAAGAGCGCCATGCGCGCCAAATATTGGTAAACTATCAACAAGTAAAACAATCCGCTCCAGATTGGGTGTGCCCTAACTGTAATGAGCATAATGGATCAACATTTGATTTTTGTTGGTCGTGTGAGACGTTAAAGAATGACTAAAGCAAATAATTTTCAGCGTATTAGAGAGCTTAACTATTTACAAAAGGCTGTTTTAGCAAGTGCTTTAATAGAGCGAATGCTGCCAAATTACGGTTTATTTAGCGAAGCAACAGGATTTGGTGACGAAACCTTATTACGTAGTTCGCTTAATGTTTGTTGGGAAAAAATATTACTGCCTAAAAGTAAAATAGATCTCGAAAAACAAGTTGAAAAAATAGAACCAAATGTTCCTGAACTTGCTGATTTTGATATGTTTGGTACTTACCCTGCTATTGATGCTGCAACGTCTTTACTTAGCTTAATGCACGGTTTAATGGCGCAAGATGAGCAAGAGTTTATTAGTGTCAGTAAAATATCTCAAGCAACAGTGGCTCGATTTATTGAATATCAAATGACGGTTGAAGGTGAGGTTGCAGATAACACAGCTGTTAGAGAACACCCACTAATGCAATACGAAATTGAAGTATTAGGTGAGCTAATTGATTTTGTAGAAAATATGGGGCGTATCACCTCTGATAGCGTAAAAGCACTTAAAAAGTTTGCCCTAGAAGATGGCCAAACAAATATTGGCCTCACGTTATAAAAGTAGCAAAGTAGAATTTTAAAGGCAGGAGAAGTACAGTGCGAATTTTAGGCATTGAGTCGTCATGTGATGAAACAGGTATTGCAATATACGATGAGGAAAAAGGCTTGTTAGCTCATCAATTATACAGCCAAGTAAAAGTACATGCTGATTACGGCGGTGTAGTGCCAGAACTTGCATCGCGCGATCATGTTCGTAAAACATTACCACTTATAGATGCAGCTTTTGCACAAGCAGGTTGTGGCCCTGAAGATTTAGACGGTATTGCTTATACTGCAGGCCCAGGTCTAGTTGGTGCATTATTGGTAGGTACGTCTATTGGTCGCTCATTAGCATACGGCTGGAATATACCTGCGGTAGCAGTACATCACATGGAAGGGCATTTACTTGCTCCAATGCTTGAAGAGAATATTCCTGAGTTTCCGTTTATTGCATTGCTTGTATCGGGCGGTCATACCATGATGGTTAAAGTAGCCGGTATTGGTCAATACGAAGTATTAGGTGAGTCAGTTGATGATGCCGCAGGCGAGGCCTTTGACAAAACAGCTAAGTTACTTGGTCTTGATTACCCCGGTGGTCCGCGCTTAGCTAAAATGGCCGAACAAGGGGTCGCTAAGCGTTTTGTATTTCCTCGCCCTATGACCGACAAGCCAGGTCTTGATTTTAGTTTTAGTGGTTTAAAAACAGCGGCATCAATCACGATTCGTGAAAATGACGACGACGATCAAACCAAAGCTGATATAGCGCATGCATTTCAAACGGCGGTTATTGATACGCTCGTTATTAAGTGTAAGCGTGCGCTTAAACAAACAGGTATTAAGCGCCTAGTAATCGCTGGCGGCGTAAGTGCAAATACGCAACTACGTTTACAGCTTGAACGTGTAATGAAAGGTATGAAAGGCGAAGTGTTTTATCCGCGTACTGAATTTTGTACCGACAATGGTGCAATGATTGCTTATGCCGGGATGCAACGTTTAAAAGCAGGGCAATTTGCCACGCTTGATATGAAAACAAAACCTCGCTGGCCAATAGATAGCCTTGAGCCGATTTAACAGCTCATCTTTTAGATATTTTTGTTTTCATCAGTGGGTGCTTTTTTTGCGCCCACTTTTGGTTCGTCTCCACTAAATAATCTAATAACATTGGTGCGGTGACGAAATATAATTAACAGTGTGATAAAAGCAACAGGCAGAGTATAAAGTGGCTTTATCAGCCATGTATATAGAGGTGCTAAGGAGACTGCTACAAGCGCTGCCAGCGATGAATAGCGTGTTATTGCCACAATAACTAACCAAGTACACACAAGTAAACCAGCCAATGATAAGCCAATAGGTAATAATGAGCCAAATGCCGTTGCTACGGCTTTACCGCCTTTGAAGCTAAAAAACAGTGGGTACATATGACCTAAACAAGCAGCTACTGCAACTAAACCAAGCTCTAAAGGTTCAACTTCTAAAAAATAAGCCCCCCATACAGGAATAGTGCCTTTTAAAATATCAAATACTAAAACCAGGCAAGCCGGGAATGCTCCGCCTAATCTATAAACATTTGTAGCTCCTGGGTTGTTAGAACCACTATTACGAGGGTCTGGAAGTTTGAACAACCGCGACACTAAAATAGCCGACGAAATCGACCCAAGTAAATAAGCTAAAACAAACATTATAGTGGCTAACACGCGCTTCCTTATTTTTTAATTGCTATACCAATTGATAGTGCTTTTAGGCTATTATTGGCAGCAAAATTTATCGTAAAAATTATTAACAGGCTATTTAATAGCTAGTTTAGTTATTTTGCTATTGTAGAAGTTATTTTTACATATTTAAACACTGGCTAAACCATATACAGTATTAATTTTATTGATGCTTAGTATCGTTGCTTAGTAGTTTGTTGTTATTTGGAGTATCAATGGATAAGGTTTTTATATCTCAATTGCACGTCGACACTATTATTGGAGTGTACGACTTTGAAAAAGAAAGTAAACAGAGCCTTTATTTTGATATTGAAATGCTAAGCGATATTAAGCCTGCAGCTGAAAATGATGATATTAATTTAGCACTCGATTATTCAAAAGTAAGTGAGCGAGTTATTGAGCACTGCACTTTAAAACCTGTAGAGTTGCTAGAAACTTTAGTTGAACAATTAGCGCATATTATTTTAAGCGAGTTTAATACTCCACAAGTTACTATAAGAGTAAGTAAACCAGCGGCAGTAGCACAAGCGCAAACTGTAGGTGTTGAAATTACACGTGTTAAGGCAACAGGCTAAATGGCTCAAATTTATATCAGCCTAGGGTCAAATATAAATAAAGCGCATTATATACAATGTGCATTAATTGCACTTAAGCAGCACTTTGAGCATATTGTGCACTCGTCTGTTTTTGAAAGTGAAGCAGTAGGGTTTGCTGGCAATAATTTTTATAATTCAGTCGTTGGCGCTACAACTGATATGTCGCTTGTTGATGTATGCGCCTTATTAAAACAAATAGAGCTTGATAATGGACGCACAGCGAACGATAAAAAATTTAGTCCACGAACGCTCGATTTAGATTTACTATTTTATGATGATGTAATTTGCGCTTCTCCAGCCCAATTACCACGAGATGAAATAACTAAAAACGCATTTGTATTACAACCTCTTAGCGAGGTGGCCCCAAATTTCTATCATCCTGTAGCTAAACAAACGATTGCGCAGTTATGGAATGAATATAATAACCCTCAACAAAAGCTATGGAAGGTGGAGTTTTCTAACCCATGAGTATCATCGAAATAATTATTTTAGCCCTCATACAGGGATTTACTGAGTTTTTACCTATATCTAGTTCTGCGCACTTAATTCTCCCATCACAAATTTTAGGCTGGGAAGATCAAGGGCTTGCGTTTGACGTGGCAGTACATGTTGGTACTTTAATTGCCGTTGTTATTTATTTTCGCAAAGAGGTCGTCGACATACTCAGTGCGTGGTTTAAATCCTTTGGTGCACAAGGGACTACTGATGATAGTAAGCTAGGTTGGTGGATAATTTTAGGCACTGTGCCTGCCGCTATTTTAGGCTTACTTTTAAAAGACTTTATAGAGTTGTACCTACGAAGTGCTTGGGTAATTGCTACTACCACAATTGTGTTTGGTTTATTGCTTTGGTACGCGGATGCAAAAGGTAAGCAAATTAAAACGATTTATCAGCTTAATTGGAAAACAGCACTTATTATTGGTTTTGCACAAGCTGTTGCAATGATCCCGGGAACTTCTCGCTCAGGTATCACGATGACTGCTGGTTTAATGCTTGGAATGAATAAGCAAAGCGCAGCGCGTTTTTCGTTTTTACTGGCAATTCCAATTATTTCTATGATGGGGCTTTATTACACTGCAGAGCTTGCTCTGGGTGACCATGTGGTTGATTGGAATACATTATTACTAGGTGTAGTGCTATCGTTCTTATCGGCTTATGCATGTATATTTATGTTTTTAAAAGTAATAGAGCGAATGGGTATGCTGCCATTTGTGATATATCGTTTATTGCTCGGTATAGGTTTGATTGTATTTTTAATGATGTAGCAAATAATGACTAATAAAAAAGCCTTCTAATTAAGAAGGCTTTTTTATTATCAGGTGGTCATTTTGGCACGAGTGAAATGCTTACTCGCAATGGTAACTAAGCACGAATTTTGGCATTATAGCGCCATTAAACTTTGCATAGCTGTAAAGTGAGCATACGATTTAAGGAAAGTATATGCATATACATATTTTGGGCATTTGTGGCACGTTTATGGGCGGTATTGCAGCCATTGCTAAATCGTTGGGTCATAAAGTTACAGGGTCTGATCAAAACGTTTACCCACCCATGAGTACGCAACTTGAAGAGCTTGGCATTGAACTGACTCAAGGCTACGAAGTATCTCAGTTAGAGCCAAAGCCCGATATGGTCGTTATTGGTAATGCAATGAGCCGTGGTAACCCGTGTGTTGAATATGTGCTTGATAAAGGCCTGCCTTATACATCTGGCCCTGAGTGGCTCAAGCATAATTTATTACAAAATTCTTGGGTACTTGCTGTCGCCGGTACGCATGGTAAAACAACCACAGCAAGTATGCTTGCGTGGGTGCTAGAGTACGCAGGTTTAAAACCAGGGTTTTTAATTGGCGGCATAGTGCAAAATTTTGGTGTATCGGCAAAAGTGGGTGAAACGCCATTTTTTGTTATTGAAGCCGATGAATACGACACTGCTTTTTTTGATAAGCGCAGTAAGTTTGTGCATTACCTTCCGCGTACACTTATCTTAAATAATCTTGAATTCGATCACGCTGATATTTTTGAAGATTTAAACGCAATAAAAAAACAATTTCATCACTTAATGCGTACATTACCTCAAAGCGGCAAGGTAATTTGGCCAAAGCAAGATGTCGCGCTTAATGATGTAATAGCACAAGGGCTTTGGAGCGAAAGCGAAACGCTAGGCGATGATTGGAGCTATGAATTAATAAAAGCCGATGGAAGTGAGTTTAATGTATTACTTAATGGCGAAAAGCAGGGCTCTGTTTGCTGGCAAGCAATAGGCGAGCATAACGTTAAAAATGCGATTATGACCATCGCAGCAGCGCGCCATGTAGGTATAGCTGTTGATCATAGTATTGATGCTTTAGGTGAGTTTATTAGCCCTAAAAGGCGTATGGAGCTAAAGGCTGATATAAATAATATCAAAGTGTATGACGACTTTGCCCATCACCCAACAGCAATTAAAACTACGCTTGCAGGACTGCGCGCAAAAGTAGGCGATGAAAAAATTATCGCTATTTTAGAGCCGCGCTCAAACACCATGAAAATGGGCGTACACCAATATACATTATTAGATTCATTACGTGATGCTGACAACGTACTACTTTTTGAGCCAGAGAATCTAAATTGGTCGCTAAAAGAGCAAGCAGATAAAGCAGGCATGCAGTGCTTTAGCAGCACACAAACAATTATTGATACGGTGCTTGAAAATATTGAGCCTAATCAACATATTTTAATTATGAGCAATGGCGGCTTTAATGGCCTCCATCAACATCTTGTTGATGGTTTAGCTGATAAATACAGCGGAGAATAGTGTGCAATTTAAAGATAGAATTACGCTCGCTTTTAGTGGTGCATCGGGTGCGCCTTATGGGCTTAGGTTACTTGAAGTATTACTAGAGCAGCAATTTCAGGTCTACGTTCTCATTTCAAGCGCAGCACGCGTGGTGCTTGATACAGAATCAAATATTAAACTCTCTGGTAATGAAGATAAGGCCACAGAGCAGTTAAGTACGCTGTTTAATGCCAAACCTGAACAGCTAAAAGTATACGGTAAAGATAACTGGTTTAGCCCTGTGGCTTCGGGCTCTGCTGCTCCAAAAAAAATGGTAGTATGCCCATGTAGTGCCGGGTCGGTTTCTGCAATTGCAGTAGGGGCGTCTGATAATTTATTAGAGCGCGCCGCTGATGTGGTAATTAAAGAACGCGGGCAGCTAATTTTAGTACCGCGCGAAACACCATTTAACGAAATTCATTTAGAAAACATGCTTAAGTTATCTCGTTTAGGGGTAACAATTATGCCAGCCGCACCTGGTTTTTATCATAAGCCACAAAGTATTGAAGACTTAGTTGATTTTATGGTGGCGAGAATTTTAGATCATTTAAATATTGAACATAACCTAACAAAACGTTGGGGTTATGGTGAGGGTAAGTAATGAATAAGCAAAATATTGCTTTAAATATAGAAGGCCTTACCAAGGTTTATAAAAATGGTGTTGAGGCTATCAAAGGCGTTGATTTACAAGTTGAAGAGGGCGATTTTTTCGCTTTGCTTGGTCCAAACGGAGCTGGTAAATCAACCACTATTGGTGTTATTTCGTCACTTGTTAATAAAACAAAAGGCAAAGTAGAAGTATTTGGCTGTGATATTGATACTGATTTAGAGGCTGCAAAGGCGCATTTAGGCTTAGTGCCACAAGAGTTTAATTTTAGCCAGTTTGAAACGCTTAGCCAAATACTGGTTAACCAAGCCGGTTATTATGGTGTGCCACGTGGCGAAGCCCACAAACGTGCTGATAAGTATTTAGCGCAGCTAGGTTTATTAGAGAAAAAAGACAAGCAAGCACGTACGCTTTCAGGCGGAATGAAACGTCGATTAATGATTGCACGCGCCCTTATGCACGAGCCAAAACTACTTATACTTGATGAACCAACAGCGGGTGTAGACATAGAGCTTCGTCGTTCAATGTGGGATTTTTTACGCCAAATAAATGAGCAAGGCGTTACTATTATTTTAACCACACACTACCTTGAAGAAGCTGAGTTACTGTGTAAAAACATAGCGATTATTGATTCTGGTCGAATTGTTGAAAACACGACCATTAAAGCGCTGCTTGCAAAACTTGATAAAGAAACCTTTATTTTAGATTTAAAAATGCCTGCAAACCCTGTCACGCTTGAAGGCTATAAGTTTACGATGACGGACGATCATACTGTTGAAGTTGAAGTCGCTAAATCACAGGGCTTAAATGCGGTATTTAGCGCATTAACAACCCAAGGTAATACAGTATTAAGTATGCGAAATAAAGCAAACAGACTAGAAGAGTTATTTGTAGGATTACTAGAGCAAGGGCGGGGCGAATAAATGTTTAAATATGGCGTAGCCTTAAAGAGTTTATGGATTAAAGAGTGTATTCGTTTTTTACGTATTTGGGTGCAAACCTTAGTGCCGCCAGCAATTACGATGAGCTTATATTTTGTTATTTTTGGTAACTTAATTGGTTCACGTATTGGTGACATGGGCGGCTTTAGTTATATGGAGTTTATTGTACCTGGCCTTATAATGATGTCGGTTATTACTAACTCCTATTCCAACGTAGCCTCTAGTTTTTACTCAACAAAATTTCAAAAAAGTATTGAAGAGCTTTTAGTTGCACCTGTGCCTAATTACATCATTGTACTGGGTTATATGGGCGGCGGTATGACGCGCGGTATTATGGTGGGTTTTATCGTTACCTGTGTATCGTTATTATTTGTTGATATTCAAATTCATAATATTTTTGTAATTATGGCGACGGTAATCTTAACCTCAGCTGTGTTTGCTTTAGGTGGTTTAATTAATGCAATTTACGCAAATAGCTTTGACGATATAAGCATTATTCCCACCTTTATACTAACGCCATTAACTTACTTAGGCGGTGTATTTTATTCAATTACGCTATTGCCAGAATTTTGGCAAAACGTATCGCAAATAAACCCTATTATTTACATGGTAAATGCATTTCGCTATGGCTTTTTAGGTGTGTCGGATGTTGATTTAAGTGTGGCGCTAGGTGTTATTTTGGTGTTTATTACGGTGTTATTTACTTTAGCGCTAACTTTAATTAAAAAAGGTGTGGGGCTAAGACATTAATGAGTGATGCAAATTCACGTAGTATTGTATCTAATCAAGCGGGTATTCACGAAAAGCTTGATGAAATAGTAATTAAGCATTTAGATGCCGAGTTTAAAAAACCAATTGCAGCGCATACTCAAGCTGCATTTGACGAGGTTAATGCTAAAGTACAAGCCTTTAGTGGTCCGCTTATTTTAGACTCGTGCTGTGGAGTGGGTGAAAGCTCAGCTAATTTAGCTAAGCGCCACCCTGATGCACTTATAATTGGTATTGATAAATCGTCGCACCGATTAGATAAGCATGATGTTGAATATAAGCAAACCGACAGTGGTCAGTACATCTTAGTGCAAGCAGATTTAAATGACTTTTGGCGTTTAGCGGTAGCCGCCAATTGGCAACCTACGCACCATTATTTGTTGTATCCAAACCCGTGGCCTAAATCTAAGCATATTCGTAGGCGCTGGCATGGCGCAGCTATTTTTCCATTTATCGTTAAGTTAGGTGGTCAATTAGAAGTGCGCAGCAATTGGGATATTTACGTTAAGGAGTTTGCTCGGGCGCTTGATTTAACAGGCAACCCTTGCGATGTAACACTTTATGAGTCAGACGATGCAATTACGCCTTTTGAGCGTAAATACTGGGCCAGTGGCCAGCAAAGCCACCGACTCGTTATAAACTTACCTAGGGCGTGTTGACCTTTCGTGATTGATTTTGCAGCAGCATGTTTGGTTTTTAGGCAAGGCGGAGCCTATGTAGTGTGGTTATTCCCCATAAATAGGCGATAACGCAGCATAAAGACCAAACATGTGCTGCCCTTTGGGTTCTTTCTAGGGACGATTAACTCTTTGTTGCTCAGTTTTTACTTAGCCCACTAGGTTACAAACCTCGCGCCGCGATTTAATCGCCCCTAGATTGAACAAATTTCAATCCACAAAGTTCAACACGCCCTGGTTAAAGTAAGTTAAAGTGCTAATTCTTCTGTAACCGTATTAACATGTGGCACTGGCTGGGCAAAATAGTTGCCTTGCATTAGTGTCACATTCGCCTTTTTAAGTGCGGTTACTATGGTTGCATTTTCTACCGACTCTGCCATTAGTTGCAAACCAAGTTGATTTGCAAAACTGGCTATGTGCTCAATAAACAAGTAGATATCTTTGTCATTCACTATTTGCTTTATTAGTGCGCCATCTAATTTAATACCATCTACTTCAAGCTTAAGTACGTTTGATATATTTGAATAACCACTACCAAAGTCATCAATAATAACCTTAACACCTTTCGTTTTAACCATTCCAATAAACGCTTTTACTTCAGAAAAGTTGGCAATAGCTTGGGTTTCTAAAAGCTCTAATGTGATATTACCAGGATGCGGATAACGCTTAAGTTCGTCCGCAATATACTCACTTAAATTAGGGTCGAGCATATCTTGTGCTGTTATATTTAAGCTCCAGCAAATATCGGTTTTTCTAAAGCGACTAACACATTGTGAAAATATAGTACGGGTAAGTATTCCGTCCATTCTTGAGCGGGTAACAACATTTAAAAATGCATCAGGTTTTAATACTTCCCCTTGCGCTGTTACCATTCGAGCTAAACATTCGTATTGAACGACCTTATTGGTATTTGTATCAATAATGGGTTGAAAGTAAGGCACTATACGATTGTTATCAAACGCTTCACGTACTTCTTTAGCCATTTCTACATTATATTGATATTGCGTTTTTACATCGTGTAGCGCTTTTGAGTAGTTAACTACACTATGCCTGCCTTGTTTAGCTTGCAGCGCTGCTATATGAGCGTTTTCAAGTAGTAGCGATTTATTACCACTGGCAATACCTGCACATAGGGTTATGTAGACAAAAGGGTCAGTTAACACTGGGGTATTAAAGTTATATGTTTTTACAAAGTCGGTAAATTCGTCATTACTCATTTCTTTAGGCGCGAGTAATACTATTTTATTGGTTGCTAGTCTATATATATGGCAGTGCGGAGAGCTCCTAAGTTTAAAGTGAATAAGTAAGTTTTTCATTACCTTGTCACCCACTTCCGTGCCGTAAAAACTGTTTATATCTTCTATTTCATTAACCCAAATAACAGCTAATTGCATGTGATGTGCATTACTTTTTTTAATAAAGTACTCAAGTGCAATATGATTTGAAAAACCAGTACTTGAGTCAGTTGCTAAAGACCGTTTTAGTAAATAAATATATATGGCGGAAACGAGTATAGCGATAAAAAAGAAGAAGCTAGCCATTGCAGCAGCTTTTGATACGCTTTCTTTAAGTTTCTCGTTTAAATCATAAATAGTTATATCGGCACCCGTTAAATAGGTATTGCCGTTAATTGGGTCAACGTAAGGAATAAAAATTGTTTTAAAGTGGCCCCACTGATCGCTCGATATTTCAAATACTGGCTCTGTTGAATAAAAAGCACTTATATTGGTATCGGTGGCTTCAGGGTAGAGATCTAAAAATTGAGTTACCTTGCCATTATCCTGATCGTCTTGCGTGTAGCTTGATGAGCTAAAAAGCACCTTACCGTCTTTTAAAATCATTGAATAGACATAAGCAATATCAAGTGCTTGAGCAAACTCAGAGAGCTGCTTACTTTTATCTTGATAGTAAGAAAAACTTATATTATCTCCCTGATTAACCGCACTTAAATAATCGTCACCTAAAATATGTTTAACGCTGGTGGCGGCATTAAGTAAGCGATTATCAACTGACTGCATTATTTCAGCACGCGTGGTTTGGTAAGTATAGTAAACGTAGGTTAGCAAGCTTATTAAAAACAAGCTAAAGCCTGCCACTATCCAACTAACCTTGACTCTTCCTTCTGGCATATGTGTCCCTTTTTTGTTATCCAATTTATTATACCCAAAATAAGTAAATGCCCAATAAATAATTAGGTTTGATAGGGTTTTAATTTAGGCCTGTTTATTTTTGCGGATTATAATTTGTTCAAACTAGGGGGTATTTAATCACTGCGCGAGACTTGTAACCTAGTGGGCTTGGTGACTGCTCCTGCGTTACTCAACAGACTTACATCCATATGAGAATAAGTAAAAACCGAGCAGCAAAGAGTAAATAGACCCTAAATTATCATTTTTTGCCATCGCTTTGATTGCTTTTATAGGTTTAAACGAGACATTTTAGTTATATTGCAGTAAAGTTAGCGCAATTTTTAAAGAAACACGATTGCTCCAAATGTCCTAATAAGTAGGCGTTTTTGATGGGTAAGCGCGTGTTTTAGCTACACACACACTAGGTATTAAGATGGATCAAAAGCGTTGTGCCGTCGCCTCTAAAGAAAGCCTTAAGCGTATATTTACTGTACCTGAAGCGCCAGACTCAACTTTAAGCAAAATCGAGCTTGAAATTTCGAGTAATTTAGCAGGTTTTCTAAACGAAAATATAGCGGCAATTGAAAAACCATTACATGAAATAGAAAAAGATTTTCAATCGGCAGTGATCCCAGAAGATCCAACGTTTGTCTCTGCTTATGCCCAAGACATAATGGAGCAACTTGTTGCACATTCTGTGCATACAGCTGCGCCTAGTTTTATTGGTCATATGACCTCTGCCTTGCCGCACTTTTTATTACCGCTGTCAAAATTGATGGTAGGGCTAAATCAAAATCTAGTAAAAATAGAAACATCTAAAGCGTTTACGCCTCTTGAGCGTCAAGTGCTTGGGATGATGCATCATTTAGCTTATGGACAAGAAGACTCATTTTATTCTAAATGGATGCACAGTGCTAAAACCTCATTAGGTGCATTTTGCTCTGGTGGTACGGTTGCTAATATTACTGCGCTTTGGATTGCGCGAAACCGCTTATTAAAACCTGATGGCGATTTTAGAGGTATCGGCGCACAAGGCTTAATTGCCGGTATGCTGCATTACGGTTATAAAGGTTTAGCGGTATTAATATCAGAACGCGGGCATTACTCGTTAGGTAAATCGGTTGATTTACTCGGCATTGGTCGCGATAACTTAATTGGTATTAAAACCTGCGAAAATAATAAAGTCGATGTAAAAGCGATGCGCGAAAAAGCACGTGAGCTTGAGGCGCAAGGTATTAAAGTTATGGCGATTATTGGGGTCGCGGGTACAACCGAAACCGGTAATATTGACCCACTTGATGAAATGGCCGACTTAGCACAAGACATTAACTGCCATTTTCATGTAGATGCTGCATGGGGGGGAGCGACCCTTTTATCGAGTACGCACCGTCCTTTACTCAAAGGGATTGAGCGAGCAGATTCAATTACCATCGATGCACATAAACAAATGTATGTACCAATGGGAGCGGGTTTGGTTTTATTTAAAGACCCCGCTGCTACAGATGCAATAGAGCATCACGCTGAGTATATATTACGTAAAGGCTCAAAAGACTTAGGTAGCCACACGCTTGAAGGCAGCCGGCCAGGTATGGCAATGTTAGTACACGCTTGCTTACGTGTTATTGGTCGCAAAGGTTACGAAATGCTGATTGATCGAAGCATCAAAAAAGCACATTACTTTGCTGATTTAATTAAGGCTGATGAAGACTTTGAGCTTATTTCTGAGCCTGAGTTGTGCTTATTAACGTATCGTTATGTACCTAAGCAAATTAAACAAGCAATAGCCGATGCTGATTCAGCAACTCGGTTAGATATTTTTGCCTCTCTGAACCGTTTTACTGCCAGTATGCAAAAACGTCAGCGAGAGTCCGGTCGCTCATTTGTATCACGTACGCGCTTAACGCCTTCTAAATACGACAATCAACCTACAGTTGTATTTAGAGTGGTACTTGCAAACCCGCTTACCTCAGGTGCTATTTTAAAAGAGATATTAGCTGAGCAAAAAGAGTTGGCTGCAACTGATCCGGTATTCAAAAAATACTTAAGAAAGTATATGTAGTCTAAATACAAAAAAGGGTCCATAAGGACCCTTTTTAATATCAAAGAATAGTTAATGTAAAATACGTGCTCTAATTGTACCCTCAACAGCACTTAGTTCTTTAAGTGCTACTTCAGATTGATCTGTATCAACATCAATAACTACATAACCAATAGATGCGTCTGTTTGTAAGTATTGCGCAGCAATATTAATACCGTGCTGTGCAAACGCTTGGTTAATTTGCGTTAATACACCAGGGCGGTTGTGGTGTACGTGTAATAAACGGCTACGATTAGCAAGCTCAGGCAGCGATACTTCAGGGAAGTTAACCGCAGTAATAGTTGAGCCATTATCTGAATATTTAGCCAATTTACCCGCTACTTCAATACCAATGTTTTCTTGTGCTTCTTGTGTAGAGCCACCAATGTGCGGCGTTAAAATAACATTGTCGAATTGACGCAGTGGCGATACAAATTCTTCATCGTTAGATTTTGGCTCAGTAGGGAACACATCGATTGCTGCACCACTTAGTTTTTTCTCTGTAAGCGCTTCTGCAAGAGCATCAATATCAACAACAGTTCCGCGTGAGGCATTGATCAAAATAGACCCCTGCTTCATAACTGCAAGTTCTGCTGTACCAATAAGGTTTTTAGTTTGCGGTGTTTCAGGTACATGTAAGCTAATAATATCAGAGCGTTGTAACAGCTGAGTTAGGTTATGAACTTGTGTTGCATTACCCAGTGATAACTTATCTTCGATATCGTAAAACTCCACGTTCATACCGATATTTTCAGCCATAATACCTAGCTGAGTACCAATGTGACCGTAGCCAATAATACCTAATGTTTTACCACGTGCTTCAAACGAACCATTTGCAGTTTTTAACCAGCCACCACGATGAGCCGCTGCATTACGCTCTGGAATACCACGTAATAAAAGTAGTATTTCGCCAAGTACAAGTTCAGCAACCGAACGAGTATTAGAAAATGGAGCGTTAAATACAGCAATACCACGTTCGCGTGCTGCATCTAAATCAACTTGGTTTGTACCAATACAAAAACAACCAATAGCAACTAGCTTTTCAGCTGAGTCTAATACGGCTTGGTTAATATGAGTACGAGAACGAAGTCCTACAAAGTGAACATCTTTAATGCGCTCTTTAAGCTCGTCCTCAGGTAAGGATGTTTTAACGTAGTCGATATTGCTGTAACCGTTACGTTTTAGCGTTTCAACAGCGCTTTGGTGAACACCTTCAAGCAAGAGAATTTTAATTTTGTCTTTTGCTAACGATACCTTACTCATAACCTCATCCTATTTTATTTGTAGCCCATTTTTGGTACCGATAATCACTTTATCAGCACCTCGCATCGCAAACAGGCCGTTGGTAACTACGCCAACAATTGAATTTATTTGTGTTTCAAGTTGTTTGGCATTGGTAACTTTTAAGTTAAATACATCTAATATAACGTTACCATTATCGGTAACTACGCCTTGGCGATAAACAGGGTCACCACCAAGTTTTAATAATTCTCGTGCAACGTAGCTGCGCGCCATTGGAATAACTTCTACCGGAAGCGGGAAATCGCCCAATGTATCTACCAGCTTTGTGTCATCAACAATACACACAAACTGTTTTGCAACTGCTGCTACTATTTTTTCACGTGTTAGCGCTGCGCCGCCGCCTTTAATCATTTCGTTTTGAGCGTTTATTTCGTCAGCGCCGTCAACGTATACATCTAAAGCATCAACGTTATTAAGTTCAAACACTTCAATACCTAACGCTTCCAAACGTGCAGTTGACGCTTCTGAGCTTGATACAGCGCCTACAATAGTGTCCTTTACTGAGCCAAGGGCATCAATAAAGTGATTAACAGTAGAGCCTGTACCGACACCTACAATGGTGTTTTCTTTTACAAACTCGAGTGCTGCCCAGGCAGCTGCTTTTTTTAATTCGTCTTGTGTCATTGCTATGTGCTCATGTATGTCAGAAATATGCGGTTAGTAACCAAAATTAAATGTTACCAACAGTATGTTTTATCTGGGGTGATAATGGTTTTAAGTGGTACGTCCCACGACTCGATTGGTAGAACATCAACTTTTTGGCATTCATGTGCAAGGCCAATTAGTTGCGGTTTTTGCCAATTTTGTTCATGTAAACGCGCCAATGTCCGGTCGTAAAACCCACCTCCCATTCCTAGGCGATTACCTTGTTTATCAAATGCAACTAACGGCATAAGGAGGTAATCAAGCGCTGGTAATGGGCATATTTGAGAGCAATTCAGCTTAGGCTCCAAGATACCATAGCGATTTGCCCTCATGGGTGAGTTTTTCTCATAGCGCTGAAATAGTAAATTAGCGCCATTAAATGGGTGTATTATAGGTAGATAAACAACATGGTTTAAGTTCCATAACTCTTTAATTAACAATGAAGTGTCTAGTTCTCCGTCGTTACTTAAATAAATGGCAATATGCTTGGAATTCGTTGTTTTTTCGCTTTTTAAGTGTTGAATAAAATTCATTTTTAGCGATTGCGCAGCAATTATTTGCTGATTATTTGACAAGTTTTTACGGGTGTTACGAATTTCAGATCTTATTTGTGCGCGTTTATTGCTCATTAAACTAATTAGCCATTCTTAAAAAGAGAATAAATCGGGAAAAATTAAAAAAACAGCCAGTACGACTAGCAAAATGGTGGCAGTTGCAATCAATGAATATAAAAGTAAGTTACTGCGTTTTTTAGGAGGCGCTAAATCCTCATCTAGCATTAGGTCGTCATTTTGCCATTCGTCTACACTTTCGTCTGGTGTTTTTAATTGAGCTTCAGGAAGGCGTTGCTCTAGCTCTTCTAGTTTTTCTTCAAGACGTATTAAGCTGCTAGTGATGTAATCTAGAGCATCAAAAATACGTTCATCACGTTGGTTGTTACTTGCAGCTGCGGGGGAGCTATTTTGAATGGTGTTTGAAACAGCTTGCAGCTTACTTTTAATACCTAAGCTTGCTAATAACTTACTCTGTTTTAACGCTTTGTCTTTATCGCTTGGCGCAAACAGCGGCTTACCTTTAAAAAAAAGAGCTACTTTTTCATCTGACGTTTTTAATTTTGCAGCTAAATTTGCGCACGCTGTTTTTATGTCAACGTTATCGGCAAGTCCTGCAAATATAACGCGAAAGTTATCGGCCATTTAACTATCCCTAAAGCTTTTATAATGAAATGAGTATATACCTAAAGTACAAAAGAATTCGAGGTCGATTTTATAGTTATTTTGTAGACGCACTACAAACAATGCAACTGATAAGTTTTAGATACAAAAACGGCCCTATTAAGGGCCGTTTTTAATTTACTTTAACACTTTTAACTTAAAGGCCAGCGGCTGCACGAAGTGCATCAGCTTTATCTGTACGTTCCCAAGGGAATTCGTCACGACCAAAGTGGCCGTAAGCCGCTGTAGGAAGGTAGATAGGGCGCTCTAAATCAAGCATTTGAATTAAGCCGTAAGGGCGCAAGTCAAAGTGTTCACGAATAAGCTCGATTAAACGGCTTTCTTCTAACTTACTTGTACCAAACGTTTCAACGCTGATAGAGGTAGGCTCTGCAACACCGATTGCGTAAGACACTTGTAATTCACACTTATCAGCAAGGCCAGCAGCTACTACATTTTTAGCTACGTAACGTGCAGCGTATGCAGCTGAACGGTCAACTTTTGATGGATCTTTACCAGAAAAAGCACCACCACCATGACGCGCCATACCACCGTATGTATCAACAATGATTTTACGACCTGTTAAACCACAATCACCCATAGGTCCGCCAATTACAAAACGACCCGTTGGGTTAATGAAAAATTTAGTCGCGCTTGTAACAAGCTCTGCAGGAAGCACTGGCTTGATGATAGTTTCCATCACGGCTTCTACTAAATCTTTTTGTGAAATGTCTTCGCTGTGCTGAGTAGATAGTACAACTGCATCAATACCTACTGGCTTGCCGTTTTCGTATGCAAAAGTAACTTGAGATTTTGCATCTGGACGTAACCAGTTAAGCTCGCCACTTTTACGAACCTCAGCTTGGCGCTGTACTAAACGGTGTGAGTAAGTAATTGGCGCAGGCATTAGCACTTCTGTTTCGTTACATGCGTAACCAAACATAAGACCTTGGTCGCCAGCACCTTGTTCTTCTGGGCTAGTGCGGTCAACACCTTGGTTAATGTCAGGAGACTGTTTACCAATAGTGTTTAAAATTGCACATGAATCTGCATCGAAACCCATGTCTGAATGCGTGTAGCCAATTTCACGTACTGTTTTACGTGTAATTTCTTCAATGTCAACCCATGCGCTAGTAGTGATTTCACCACCAACCATAACCATACCTGTTTTTACGTAAGTTTCGCACGCAACACGGGCATGAGAGTCTTGCTCTAGGATAGCATCAAGTACCGCATCAGAGATTTGATCGGCGATTTTATCCGGATGACCTTCAGAAACTGATTCAGAAGTAAATAAATGTTTTGCCATTGTATTTCTGCTCACAAATATTGCGCTTCACAAACGTCGGTATTAGCGCTAAAAAATTAAGGGGCGTATTTTATCGAAAACAAAACACCTTGCATAGTGTTTTTACGCCTAGACGTCTAAATAAAATTACTAATAACTTTTTGGTCTTAAAAAATATTCATAATGCCTCACTTTTATAGGGTTTTTAATTGCACACAGCCCCCACAATAAGTAAGAATGGTCGCTATAAGCAAACCCAAGTTACTTGGGTGCATAAACAAACACATAAATACCCGCGCAAATACACATAAAGGTAGGAGAATTCATGCCATCTCGCAAAGAACTTGCAAATGCTATTCGCGTCTTGTCAATGGACGCAGTACAAAAGGCCAAATCTGGTCACCCTGGAGCCCCTATGGGCATGGCCGATATCGCTGAAGTATTATGGCGCGATTATCTAAAGCATAACCCAACTAATCCAGAGTGGGCTGACCGTGACAGATTTATTCTTTCAAACGGCCACGGTTCAATGCTTATCTATTCTCTATTGCATCTAAGTGGTTACGACTTACCATTGGACGAAATTAAAAACTTCCGTCAAATGCATTCTAAAACACCAGGTCACCCTGAATATGGCTATGCACCGGGAATCGAAACTACTACGGGTCCATTAGGTCAAGGGATCACAAATGCCGTAGGTATGGCAATTGCTGAAAAAGCGCTAGCTGCACAGTTTAACCGTGAAGGTCACGATATTGTTGATCACTTTACCTATGCATTTATGGGCGATGGCTGCCTTATGGAAGGTATTTCTCATGAAGCAGGTTCACTTGCTGGCACATTAGGTCTGGGTAAACTTGTTGCATTTTGGGATGACAACGGCATTTCAATCGATGGTGAAGTAGAAGGTTGGTTTACAGATGACACACCAGCTCGCTTTAAAGCATATGGTTGGCATGTAATTAGTGGTGTTGATGGCCACGACAGCGATGCTATAAGTGCTGCAATTGCAGAAGCTAAAAGTGTTACCGATAAACCATCACTAATTTGTTGTAAAACAATTATTGGTTACGGCTCACCTAATAAATCTGGTAGCCACGATTGTCACGGTGCACCACTAGGTGATGACGAAATTAAAGCGTCTCGCGAATTTTTAGGTTGGACTGGCGATGCGTTCGAAATTCCTGATGATATTTACGCACAATGGGATAGCAAAGAAAAAGGTCAGCAGCTTGAATCAAGCTGGGACGAAAAGTTTGCAGCATATGCAAAAGCATACCCAGAGCTTGCAGCTGAATATAAGCGTCGTATTAATAACGAACTGCCTGGCGATTGGGCTGAAAAATCTCAAGCGTACATTGAGCAATTACAAGCAAACCCAGCAAACCCAGCGTCTCGTAAAGCATCACAAAATGCATTAAACGCATTTGGTCCGTTATTACCAGAATTTATGGGTGGCTCAGCCGATTTAGCAGGCTCAAACTTAACAATTTGGGATGGCTCTAAAGGTTTAACACACGACGATGCAAGCGGTAACTACATTTACTACGGTGTACGTGAGTTTGGTATGTCGGCAATTATGAATGGTATTGCTCTTCATAAAGGCTTTATTCCTTACGGTGCTACGTTCTTAATGTTTGTTGAATATGCAAAAAATGCCGTACGTATGGCTGCATTAATGAAGCAACCAAGCATTTTTGTATACACGCACGATTCAATCGGCCTTGGTGAAGATGGTCCAACTCACCAACCAGTAGAGCAAATTGCAAGCATGCGTTTAACGCCTAACTTATACAACTGGCGCCCATGTGACCAAGTTGAGTCGGCAATTGCATGGCAACAAGCTATTGAGCGTAAAGACGGTCCTACATCGTTAATCTTTACTCGCCAAGGTCTTGAGCAACAAGCGCGTGACGCACAGCAATTAAGCGATGTTAAAAAGGGTGGTTACATTCTTAGCTGTGACGGCAATCCTGAGATTATTTTCATTGCGACGGGCTCTGAAGTGCAACTAGCACAAGATTCAGCAACTGAGCTACGCAGCCAAGGTAAAAAGGTACGTGTTGTATCTATGCCATGTACTGATGCCTTTGAAGATCAAAGCGCAGAGTACAAAGAAAGCGTATTACCGGCATCTGTTACACGCCGCGTAGCAGTAGAAGCAGGTATTGCTGATTACTGGTACAAGTACGTAGGTCTAAATGGCGCAGTAGTAGGTATGACTACCTTTGGCGAGTCAGCACCTGCTGGTGAGTTGTTTGAGCACTTTGGCTTTACAGTGGCAAACATTGTAAGTAAAGCAAACGAGCTTTTTTAATCGCTTGCTTTAAAGATTAAAAGCCCCCCTTGTGTAAAACAGGGCGGGCTTTTTTGTTTGTAGGTCGTGCTTTAGCGCGTTAAAGGTAAATAAAAATTATGATGCCATAAATGACGACCTACAATGGAGCCAAAAAGGTGCAATTCAACAATATAATACTGCGTTAAAAACTTTTGCTCTAAAAATTCATTTACGGTATCATTTTGGGCACAGACTCATTTACAAGGAAGCAATATGTCTTGGTCTAAACTCAATAAAACTATCAATGCTCATTCTGTTATCCCACTTGACGCGCTTAGCTGTCGAGATTTTGGTGTGATGCTACCCGTTAATTTTCCATTTAATAAAGTTAAATTTACTTGCCAAGCTCTCGCTATGCTATCGCAGCTCAATGACTATGATTTAAAAATGGTATGCGCCGATATTATTCAAATATGCGCGAACCCTAATGCTACAACCTCAATTAAGCATAGCCGTAACCCGCTGCGACGTTTATGGCGGACAAAATACCCATTTCGTAATTATCATTTTTTAATTGAATACTCACTTAAAAATAATTTTATCAATTTGGAAGATATACTTTTCGATAGGCAATTGCAGGGAGCTAAAGATAATTTTGCTGCAGAGCGTACGATGCTTTATGAAGTTCAAAGGCTTAGTAATCACACCTATGATAAAGCAATAAGCAAAGAAGAAATAAAAGAAATACAAGGAGCATGGAAACCTGATCCTATTCCGGTTACGCGAGTCAATACACAGCATGCAGCAGTCAATGGTATGCAAAATGAGCTTACCAAAGCTACATGGTTAATGGGCACCCACCTTGATAGAGCTTATGAGGGAGACGGCATAAAAGCTTATACGTTATTTCATAACCCCACAGATCGAGCAAAGCTCGACTTAGTGGAGTGCGTATTTGATAAACGCTTAGGTACAAAATCCCATAACGCCCAGCATTTAGCGGCCGTGCTGTCACAAAATAATCAGCAAGGGAAGCAGGTGAAATGGTTAGCACACAGTCAAGGCGCGATAATTTTTTGCGCGGCACTGGAGCATTATCGTATTCACTATGGTAAGCCACTTACAGGCCAGCAACTCGCTGTTCATGGCTCAGGTTCAAATGTCGAGCGTTTAAAACGCATTGCCCATAGTACCGGGTTAAAAGTTGTTGCGGTGCGTAATAATCCCTATGACTTAGTGCCTAACCTAGCTGGCCGCAATGACTTATCGTCAAGCAGTCTTGTCCGTTCGATGAAATTTAAAGGCTTAGTTACAGGTGATGATGCTGCAGCAAGCCCACACACTTTCCCATTTTTAGGCCTAGTCACCTATGCTGACCAACTGCAGATGCTAGGCTATACCGATAAGGCCGATGTAGTAAGAAAGTTTATTAAAACTCTACCACCTACGGATGCGCGATTATGATCAAATTAGCCAAAGCTTTTTACCGTGGTTTTGAAGGAGGCCCTAATTTTGAAAATTACATCCACCATCGTCTTATTCTAGAAGACAAGCTATTAACACTCGATGTGCCAGATAGTAACGTCGCAGCTGTACCGTATACCATCGATATCTCATTCCCGCATAATTCAACAAGCTGGTTTAATCAACATAAGAAAAACTATTTACACCATGAATACGTACATATGCTCACTGAAAACTGGATGTATTTGCCACCAGTAAGTTATTTACCAAGCAGTGAGTATGGCATGCTTAGTTGCCAACTAAGAATTAAGCAAACCAATACAATCAATGTTCTTGATACTATGCAATTAAAACGCTTTGTGATTGATGAGTATGATAATTATCATTGGGGGTCAGATGGTTATAACACTAAGCTTCAAAATGATACCAAGCTAGAGTCGAATAAAAGAGCAAACCCATGGCAAGGTGAGGCACTTAAAAAGGAGATTTTAGGACGCGTTGAATCTTATGGTTATCCGCCACTGCCTGCGGCTAAAGAGATAATTATTAATGATCGCCAATGGGTGTTTTATCAAATAAAAAAAAGTAATAAGCGTTCTCGCCAAGATTTTTATTGCTTACCACTAAGTGAGCATGCATTTTTAGAGGTTGAATTTAATCACCGTGTTGATCTTTCCCATAAGCATAAAAAATGGGCTAATCATGCACTTGAATCACAACAGCGAATTATGGAGTCAATAAAGCTCACTGAGTTACCCTCGGACCATGATAATTTAATAACAGATAACTCGCAGGGTTTTTAACTTTCTCAAAGCCCGCCTTTAATAAAAGAGTTACTTTTAAAAGCCTGAAATATGCGCACCTACAAGTAGTTGTTCTCAATGTTAAGGAGCGTTATTTGTAGACGCAGAGCTTGCTCGCGTGAGAAGCGTAGCTTCTAATTATTTAATATATACCCTAAAGCTAATATTCAATAAAAATAAGTTGTAGTTTGCCGTGATGATATGTTGACTTAATGTTTTTCGCTCCACTTCCTTGCAAGCTCATTATGTATCAGGCAATGTGACTGCAATTAAATATAAAAATTAGCAGGAGCTAAAAATGCCAAAGTTCGATAACGTAAGTGTAGTAAAAAAAGCCAATATATATTTTGACGGAAAAGTGTCGAGCCGTACCGTTATTTTAGGTGATGGCGAAGCGAAAACGTTAGGCTTTATGCAACCTGGTGAGTTTGTTTTTGATACAAACCAAAAAGAATGCATGGAGCTTTTAGCTGGCCAATGGGATATTTTATTACCAGGGGCAAGTGAGTGGAAAACATTTAACGCAGGTGAATCGTTTAATGTTGATGCAAATGTAAGCTTTAAAGTAAAAGTATCTGATTTTGCTGACTACTGTTGTTCGTACACAGATTAATCAATACAGCTAGACGTCTGAAAGCCCATGCACTATGGGCTTTGCATAAACTTTGCACAATGCATGATTTAAATCACCAAAAACCGCAAATAAACCTCAAATATCTCTCTTTTTTCCTTGTGTTAATCTAAATAGCCCCCAATACTATTTATGAGGTAACAAATAAAAGGATACCCTATGAAAATTAATCTTTCTGGTCACCATGTTGAAGTTACTGACTCTATTAGAGAGCACATCAACGAAAAATTTTCAAAAATCGAGAGCCACTTTCCATCGCTTATTGCACTCGATATTATTTTGTCTAAAGAGCATCATAAAATCCAAGCTGAAATTAGCACTAATTACGAAGGCACGCGCATATCGGTAAAAGGGGAAAACGAAGTTATGTACCCAGCCATTGCAAGCGCAGCTAAAAAACTCGATGCGGCACTAAAACATCGAAAAGGGCAGATAAAAGCAAACTTACACGAAAAGCCTGTTAGCACTACACCTGAAATCGCACACGAGATCATCCAAGAGATGGATCTTAAATAAAATTTAGTTCCAAAGTATTGTAAAAAAGAGCCGTATGGCTCTTTTTTATTGCCTGTAATTTAGGTAAGTTATGCGTTCTTGCAGTTTATTAATTGAAAAAATTAATAAAAAGAACACACAACACACATATTTTGAGAAATTAATGCACACAACAAAAGCAGTATGGAAGTCTCGACTAGGTGCGCTTGGGCCTGGAATACTCATGGCAACAGCCGCTATTGGCGGTTCTCACCTAGTTGCCTCTACGCAAGCTGGGGCAATATTTGGCTGGCAATTATTTTGGCTTATCCTTGTTGTTAATGTTTTAAAGTACCCGTTTTTTCGCTTTGGTATGGAATACACACTCGCCACTAAAAATAGTCTAGTGGAAGGGTATAAAAGCAAAGGCCCATTTTATTTTTACAGTTTTATTGGCTTAAACATTGTTGCCGCCGTAGTTAATACCGCCGGCGTGCTACTGCTTACCGCAAGTTTACTGCATTACGCACTGCCTGCAGTGATAGAGGTAACACTGCTATGTTGGATATTATTAGGAGTGTGCTTAGCCATATTATTGTTAGGCCACTTTAAAGCGCTCGACAGTGTGGCCAAAGGCATAATGGGGTTATTAACGCTGGCTACTGTTATTGCGTTAGTTATCGCGTTTAGTAATGGCCCAATGGCGCCTGCTGACTATGTTGGCCCATCACCTTACGAGCTGGCTATGCTGAGCTTTATGGTCGCGTTAATGGGTTGGATGCCAGCCCCTATCGAAATATCTGCATTAAGTTCTTTATGGCTAAAAGAAAAACAAGCGCAGCAAACAGTTTCTAAAAGCCAAGGCTTGTTCGATTTTAACGTAGGTTACTGGCTTACAGCTGGCTTAGCCTTGGTATTTTTTAGCTTAGGTGTATTAGTGCAGTACGGACAAACCAGTAGTATAGAACTTGGTGGTGTCGCGTTTGCCAAACAGCTTATTGATATGTACGCATTAACAATAGGCGAATGGGCAAGGCCGCTTGTATCAGCAATCGCTTTTTTATGTATGTTTGGCACTACACTTACTGTACTTGATGGCTACGCCCGCACGCTTAACGAGTCTCATAAACTACTTGGCTTTGGGCAATCAAAACACAGCTTAAATATTTGGTTAATACTACAAGCACTTGCCGGTATGGCCGTTATTTTATTTTTTAAATCAGCCCTTGGCCCCATGCTTACGTTTGCCATGACGCTTTCATTTGTCACAACGCCTGTATTTGCATGGCTCAACTTTAGCCTTGTGCGATCAGAGCCAGCTATAAAGCACAGCGTGCTATTACGCAGCTTAACGTGGTTAGGGCTAGTGTATTTAGTAGGCTTTGCTGTTGCGTTTGTAGTTTGGAAACTAGCAGCCTAAATAGAGCCACTTACTTTAGGGTTTTAATTAAAGCCCTAAAGCCTAAAATTTAATGAGGTATAAATGGATATTAGAATAGGTGAGCTTTCAAACCCAAATGTTATAAAGTTACTACAAGCGCATCATAACGATATGTTAAAACACTCACCCGTTGAGAGCGTACATGCACTTGATGTGAGCAAACTCACTCAGCCCGATATAACTTTTTATAGCTTATGGATTGATAATAATTTAGCGGGTGTTGGCGCTTTAAAAACGCTAAATACAACGCATGGCGAAATTAAATCAATGCGCACATCAAGCAGCTATTTACGCCAAGGCATAGCGGCTAAGTTACTCACCCATATTATTGAGCAATCCACTTTGCGAGGTTACAAAAAGTTAAGTTTAGAGACCGGCACGGCAAAGGCATTTTTACCCGCACAAAAGCTTTACACTCAATTTGGTTTTAAAGAGTGCGAACCCTTTGGTGATTATGAGGTAGATCCGTACAGCTTGTTTATGAGTAAAGGGCTTTGAAAGTGAGTAGGGGATGTTATGGAATATAAGGTTGAATATACAGCTCCAGCACTGGATGAATTTACTAATTTACGCGCACAAGCAAAGTGGCAAAACCCTGACGATAAAACATTAAAAGCAAGCATTGAAAACTCACTTTTTTGGGTTGCCGTATACGATACTGATAAGTTAATAGGCACTGGTAGAATAATCGGTGATGGCGCAATGTATTTTTATATTCAAGATGTAATTGTTGCGCCAAGTTATCAAAAACAAGGCATAGGTCATTTAGTTATGACCCACATTGAAAACTACCTAAAAAACACCTGCTCTAATGGCGCTACTATAGGTTTATTAAGTGCTCACGGTAAAGAAAGCTTTTATACACAATATGGTTATTTAAAACGTGATGGCGATGGTTTAGGGCTTGGAATGTGTAAGTTTATTTAGTTAATATTATGGATTAAAGGAACTGATTTTTTATATGGTTATTGACCTTACTAAGCCCTTAAGATTACCAAAGGCATTTACTGATAGATTAAGAACATTAGACGAGCTATGCCGTAAATATGACTACTTGGAAAGTATGTTTAAATACAGTTGTGTCCTCGAGTTAGTAAAAGATATTGATAAACACTGCTCGGAAAGAAAAGTTGTCGGTATTCATTATACAAGGGCTATTCCTGAGCAAATAAGAGAAAGAGGACTCCTTGTCAGGGATGGAGGTGAGATTAGGAACACCTTCTTAACGGAACATCGTCATCGGTTTTCTTTAAATGAAATTGACTTCATTAAGAGCTGTTGGAGCGATTTTTTCACTGAAGAATATTGCCCAGCTAGAGATAAACGAATATTTTTTAATTTTACTGAAGTAGCACTAGGCAATAGTAGTTCGAAATTTTTAATCGGTTTATATGGCGGTGAGCAGATTATGATGTGTTTTGATTTCGACGATTCTATTGGTATGAAGTTGTCGGAAATTGGTAAACCTCTTCTCATTCGCTGTGCTTTAAATCCATCAAAAGTGAAAACTTTTACGGAGTACCCATGGGGTAAAATTTTAGTTTCATCTTATCACAACCTTATAAACCCTGAAGCTTGTATTTTTGATCAGGATGGTTATCAATCTATCGCAGTCACAAAAGACGATATTGTAAATATTAAAGTGCTTCCTGAGTAATAACGAAGTTGTACTCAGGAGGTGATTTAAAACGCGGCGAGTCGAGTTATTTCTAGTCAATTCATCATTTTGTCGGATGGCGTGGCTTCGCCACTTATTCGACCTACGTCAAAAGGTAGGTTGGTTAAGCCGAAGGCGCCACCCAACAGAGTTTCAGATAAACGCCTTGAGGGTCCGCTTCTGGAGCTAAACTGTCGTTAATTCGCATCTAACTCAGCTCTTTTATCGCTCCACTGACCCAATCTAAACTAAGCGCATACATGCGGTTGTTCATTAGCTTTTTTATAAAGCCAATTGATTAATAGTACAGCCAATGCTCAACGAGTTATGAGCTAAGCCAATCTAGCCTAATTGTTACTCATTTGAGTAAACAACAATTTCATCAGAATTTGGTAATTTATAAAATCCAACATTTTTTGATTGCTTACTCATGAAATCAATAGCATATTTCATCTCTGCAATTGTTCTTACTGTAGAAAATTTATCTTTAAAACATGCTGAGAATTCGTATGTGAAAGAAGTTGACTGCTCATAACCTCCCAGCTCTAAAAGGTTATATTCAGTAAAGGGATCTGGTCCTAAAATTTGATGAGAGGTAATAAAAGGCACCCCAGAGTCTTGTGATTTCCAATCATTCAAACATTTAGCTTCAACATTGCTTGCTAATAAATAAATGCTTTCATTTTTTTTAGAGTCACTTATAAAGATAGTAATAAAAACCATATTTATTATAAGTGATGCAAACAAAACTAATTTTAATCTATTTCTATTATTCACTTTAACTCAGCTCTTTTATCGCTCTACTTATCCCATCTAAACTCAGTGCATACATGCGATTGTTCATTAGCTCTTTTATAAAGCCAATTGATTGATAGTAAGGCCAGTGTTCAACAGGTTGTGGGTTGAGCCAGGCGACTTTATCAAAGTGGTTTGTGACACGTGATAACCAGGCACTGCCGGGCTTTTCATTGTAGTGTTCTACCGAGCCGCCTGCATAAGCTATTTCGTAAGGGCCCATAGTGGCATCGCCAACAAATATTACTTTGTAGTCGCTGGTAAATTTATTAATCAGCGTCATGGTGTCGATTACGTTTGAGTGGCGGCGTGCGTTGTCTTGCCAAACGTGCTCGTATAAACAGTTATGAAAGTAGTAAAACTCTAGGTGTTTAAACTCGCTGTGGGCGGCGCTAAATAGCTCTTCGCAGGTGTGGATGTAGTCATCCATTGAGCCGCCAATATCAAACAGCATGAGTACTTTTACTGCATTGTGGCGCTCGGGCGCCATTTTTACATCAAGCATGCCGCCTTGTTTTGCAGTAGCGCGAATAGTCTCGTTTAAATCAAGCGTGTCGCTTGCGCCTGTGCGGGCAAACTTACGTAACTTTTTAAGGGCGAGTTTAACTGTTCGCGAACTAATTTCTCTGTCTGTGTCGAGGTTTTTGTATTCTCGTTTATCCCACACTTTTACCGCTTGGCGATTACGGTTGCCGTCTTGCCCTATGCGCACGCCTTCTGGGTTATAGCCGTATGCCCCAAAAGGTGATGTGCCGCCAGTACCCACCCATTTATTGCCGCCAGCGTGGCGTTTTTGTTGCTCTTCTAAACGTTCTTTCAGGGTTTTCATTAGCTCGTCTAGCCCACCCATCGCTTTTAGTTGGGCTTTTTCTTCATCGCTTAGGTGCTTTTCAAACTCTTTACGCAACCAATCTTCAGGTAGGTTGTGTTGCTGCTTTAAGCTCTCGAGCAGGTCTAAGTCGGCAATACCGCTAAAGTAGTCGCTAAAGGCTTTGTCAAATCTGTCAAAATGAGTTTCGTCTTTTACCATTATGGTACGGGCTAGATGGTAAAAGGCGTCTACATCGGCAAATATAACGCCTTTTTTTAAGGCATTTATTAAATCGAGTAGTTCTCGAAGACTTACAGGTAGGCGGTATTCACGCAGTTTGAAGAAGAACGCAATCAACATCTTAGCGACGGCTCATAAACGCAAGTTTTTCGATTAGGCTTATATCTTGCTCATTTTTAAGTAATGCGCCAAACATTGGCATTAAACCGCCTTTTTTAGCTTTGTCGTGCAGTGTTTTAGCGTCTATGTCTTCAGCCATTAAAAGCTTTAACCAGTCGAGTAATTCGCTGGTGGAAGGTTTCTTTTTAAGGCCGTTGGCTTCGCGCAGGTTAAAAAATACCTCGAGTGCTTGGCGTACTAAATCCTGTTTAACGTTAGGGTAGTGCACGTCAATAATTTGCTGCATTTCGTCGCTGCTAGGAAAATCAATATAATGAAAAAAGCAGCGGCGTAAAAATGCGTCCGGTAATTCTTTTTCGTTGTTTGAAGTGATGATCACAATAGGGCGCTCTTTAGCTACAATGCGCTCGTTAGTTTCGTAAACATGAAACTCCATTTTATCGAGCTCAAGTAGTAAGTCGTTTGGGAACTCTATGTCGGCTTTGTCTATTTCATCAATTAAAAGCACTGGGCGTTTGCCGTTAAGCTCTGCATATGTAAATGCCTGCCAAAGCTTACCTTTAACGATGTAGTTACTAATGTTGTGTACGCGCTCGTCACCTAGTTGGCTGTCGCGCAGGCGCGAAACCGCGTCGTACTCGTATAAGCCTTGCTGCGCTTTAGTGGTCGATTTTATATGCCACTGAATAAGTGTGGTATCTAAACTTTTAGCTAACTCCTCAGCCAGCATGGTTTTACCTGTACCTGGTTCGCCTTTAATTAAAAGTGGTTTTTCGAGCATAATGGCAGCATTTACAGCTTGTTTAAGCGCGCTACTCGCTATGTAATTGTCAGTTGAATTAAATTGCACGGTGTACCCTTGTCTGGTCTGAGGAGTAAGTTATTTTGTTATAATGCCATAGTTAAGCAGCAGGTCCAATATAAGCAAAACGCGGTATAGTATTACCGTCTTTTTCTATTGTTTCGTTAAACATGCTTAATGGGCGCGCCCATATACCAAATTCACCATAAAGTGCTTGGTAAATCACAAGTTGTTCCTCAGTTTCGCTATGGGTGGCAACGTGAATAACTTTATATTGCGGGCCTTTGTAGTGTTGGTATATGCCTGGTTTTAGGGAAAGTGGTTTTATTGCTGTAGTCATGTTTTGATCTCTTGTATAATTTGGCTTTGCACTTTTAATGTTAACTAATTTGCCAATACTATGAACTATATTTCTTTAGATGATTACAAAAAGGCGTGGGTTTTTCGCCACAAAGATTTACCTGTATCTGATGAAGACGCAGCAAAAATAAAGCCTATGAGCGACGAGCGCGCAGCCGTACTTTGGACAACCATGGTGAGCCGTGAGTTTGATCACCCCGATTTTTTTGAAGACACCGATTGGTGTGGCCAAGAAAAAAGCTTTAGCCAAGAAGTAGATTGGCAAGATGCGTGGGAAAATGGTGATGCGCTACCACCAGAAGCAATCTTAACGTTTTTAGATTGGGAAGCTAACACCACGGTTTATTTTTGTATGGCGCGCGATAATATTATCGAAACGACGTTTGATGTATTTAAACGCAATTGGCAAAACTTTATGTTTTTAGCTGATGGCAGTTTATTGATTGGTAAAAAGCGTAATACGGTTGTGCAATTTTTAGAATCAGGTAAAGCAAAATTAGGTGAAAAGCCAAGCGCCTAAAATAGTGCGCTGCGCTTAAAAAATTTTCAATACTGTGTTATAAAACATTTACCTGAATATTTTTGAGTACAGCTTTTGGTCGCTAAAAATCAGTCACTTGGTGCTCAGCAGCAAGTTGAAATTTGGCAAACTGATGCACAAAAAGTGTTGTATGCACAATTGTGTAATGCGTTTTATCAGCGTGAGGTTCAGCGATTAGTTGCAGAGCCTAATGCCGATAAACTGCGCCGCCAGTTAAAAAGCCTACCTTATTATATTGAGCGAGCTGCAACGTTAGTTGCCAATGGTGACACGCCTTTTACGCTTGATGCACAAAATGGTACGTGGCTCGAAAAGCAAAAACCGACCCCACCCGATGTGAATGTTCAAGCTAATGAACTTTTTTACCAAACCTATGCCAAAGTGGGGCTTATTGTGCCCGTTATATTGCATGGCTACGATCAGGTGCGTCTTAGAATAGACAGTATCGATCAGTTAGGTGAAAATAAGCTGCATTGTAACGAGCTTGGTTGGTTTGATTTTTTAGGAAATGAACTAGAGCAGCAAAATGCTCAGCTAATAAAGCCAAGTAAGGTGAGTTTAACCGCTGCATGTTGCGGGCATCAGTGGCAGTTTTCGAAGCGTTGTATGCCACGGGTTTTATCACTACGCGAAATGCTTTTAGCGGGTAGTATTAATTGGCGTAATTTAAAGCGCCCCTTAGCGTATTAAAGTTAAGGTATTTGGAATTTAAAATAAGGAGTGTTAAATGCGTATTTTTCAAGTTGGCTTACTGTGCTTAGCACTGTTTGTACAATACAGGTTATGGTTTGGTCATAATGGTTTACAAGACTACACACGACTAAAAAGTGCTGTAACGTCGCATCATCAAACCAACGAAAAACTCATTAAACGTAATAAAGTACTTAAAGCAGATATTGAAGACTTAAAGCTTGGCCAAGAAGGCATTGAAGAGCGTGCACGCAACGAATTGGGAATGATTAAACCGGACGAAACATTTATTCGTGTTTTACCGGGCAAACAATATGACAAATAAACAGACTATTGCAGCAATTGTACCTGCTGCGGGTGTTGGCAGTAGAATGCAGCACAATGCGCCTAAGCAATATATACAATTAGCCGGTAAAACCATTTTAGAACACACCTTCGCTAAACTTTCTCAATTACCTCAATTACGCACTATTGTTGTTGCCCTTAGCGACAGCGACCCCTATTTTGACGAACTCCCACTGCTTGATAATCGCATTGTGCGAGCCAGTGGCGGGAAAGAGCGTGCAGATTCAGTGCTCAATAGCTTGCTTTTTTTAGCGCCTAACCCACCAACATGGGTATTGGTGCATGATGCTGCTCGTCCATTAGTTAATATTAGTGATATAGAGCGTCTGATTGACGAATGCATAAACGCTGATGAAGGCGGTATTTTAGCTAGTAAAGTAAAAGACACTATAAAACGTGGTCACACTCATGCCCTACAAACTGTGCCACGAGACGATTTATGGCAAGCCCTTACCCCGCAATTTTTTAAATATGACGAGCTTAAAAATGCACTGCAAAATGCATTAGCAAGCGGGGCTACTATTACCGATGAAGCCAGTGCAATTGAGTGGGCGGGTAAACCGGTTAAGCTTGTAGCAGGTCGTAGCGATAATATTAAAATAACCACGCCAGAGGATTTAGACCTGGCTGGGTTTTTATTACATAAACAAAAAAACGAGAGTGGATTATGATACGAATTGGCCATGGTTTTGACGTACATAAATTTGGCGGCGAAGGCCCGCTAACTATTTGTGGTGAAAAAATTGATTACCCACAGGGCTTTTTAGCGCACTCAGATGGTGATGTTGCTATTCATGCATTATGCGATGCTATTTTAGGCTCACTTGCAATGGGTGATATTGGTAAGCACTTTCCAGATACGGCAAGCGAGTATGAAAATATCGATAGCCGTATTTTACTTCGCCATGTGGTGGGCTTAGCTAAAGAGCAAGGTTATGTACTTGGTAATGGCGATGTGACTATTGTTGCACAGGCGCCAAAAATGTTGCCACATATTCAAGCTATGCGCGCTAATTTAGCCAGCGATTTAAATTGCGACCTTAGCCAAATTAACGTTAAAGCCACTACTACCGAAAAGCTAGGCTTTGAAGGGCGCAAAGAAGGTATTTCTAGCCATGCAGTGGTTATTATGAGTAAAGAGCTTGCGAGTACAAAAAACGCATGAGCGATTTAAATTATTTATACGGTGCACCGCTTTCTAAAGCTGATTTTAAAACCACAGCTGAAGACTTTATGGTTGATGAAGACCTAGGTATAGAATTTACCGGCAGTGGCGAACACGTGTGTTTGCAGGTTGTTAAAAAAGGCGAAAATACGCAATACATTGCAAAGCTAATTGCACAGCGTGCGGGTGTTTCACCGCGAGACGTAAGTTACGCCGGCATGAAAGATCGCCACGGGGTGTGCTCACAGTGGTTTAGTGTAAAAGTACCAATTAAAAAGCCTATCGATTTTAGTGATTTAAATAGTGAGAGTATTTTTATTGTGTCGCAACAGCGCCACGACCGTAAGTTACGTACGGGCTGCCACAAAGGTAATAAATTTACTATTACGCTTCGTAACGTAACCAAGCCTCTTGATATTTTATGCCGTATTAACGCAGTACGCGCAGGCGTGCCTAATTACTTTGGCGAACAGCGCTTTGGGCATGGCGGTCATAACTTAGTTATGGCTGAAAAAATGTTTGCCGGTGAGCGTATTCGCGATAAAAAGTTGCGCGGTATTATTATTTCAGCAGCACGGTCGCATGTATTTAATCAGTTAGTGAGCTTACGTGTAAAAGAACATGGTTTAGCTAAAACAATGCACCGTGAAGTATTTATGCTCAGCGGCAGTAATGCATTTTTTGAAGATGCAATTAATGACGAAAACATAGAGCGATTAGCCACTGGTGATATTATGATGTCGGCACCTATGGTGGGTAAAAGTGAAAAAGGCTTAACCGAACAAGAAAAAATATGGCTTGAACCTTTCCAAACATGGTGTGATGGTTTAGGTGAGTTAGGCCTTAAAAATGAGCGCCGAATGCTGCGCTTAATTCCACAAAACTTAACCGTTGAAACACTTGATGAAACCACACTAAAACTAAGCTTTGGTTTGCCAAAAGGGTGTTTTGCAACTGCATTATTACGTGAGCTGGTGGATTACACTGATGCTAGCCCTCGAGAGCGCAAAGAAAAGGATAATGGCATAAATGAAGATACTGTTAAGTAACGATGATGGCGTAAATGCCAAAGGCATTGCGGTTTTATATCAGGCGCTTATACAAATTGCAGATGTAACCCTTGTTGCACCTGATCGCAACTGTAGTGGCGCAAGTAATTCTTTAACACTTATGAATCCGCTGCGAGCGACTACACTCGAAAATGGTTTTATGTCAGTTAATGGCACACCGACTGATTGTGTACATTTAGGTGTAAATCAGTTAGCTGATGAAAAGCCAGATCTAGTTGTTGCAGGTATTAACCATGGTGCCAATTTAGGCGATGACACGCTTTATTCCGGTACTGTTGCCGCTGCGACTGAAGGTCGCCATTTAGGTCTGCCTGCAATTGCGGTATCGCTTTGCTCACATAATGGCGATCATTTTGAAACAGCCGCTGCTGTTACCGTAAATATTATTAAAGGCTTGGCTTCGCACCCGCTGCCAAAAGATCAAATAATAAATATTAATGTGCCAGATATTCCATTAAGTGAATTAAAAGGGGTGCAAGTAACACGCCTAGGCGCTCGCCATAAAGCCGAAACCATGACTAAGCAAACCGATCCTTGGGGTCGTGATATTTATTGGTATGGATCGCTAGGGACTGAAAGCGATGCAGGAGAGGGGACCGATTTTCACGCTATTAATAATGGCTATGCCTCAGTTACGCCATTAAGTGTTGATATGACAGCAAAAGATAGCTTAAAAGCAGTAGGAGAGTGGTTAGCCGATTTGGAGATTAATCGTGCTCGCTAATTATACCCGCAGTGCAAAAGCGCTGTCTGACTTACTAAAGCGTGAAGGTGTTGAAGATACCCAAGTACTCAGTGCTATAGCTGATATTCCGCGCCATATTTTTATAGATGATGTGCTAAAACACAAAGCCTATGAAAATACAGCGCTACCTATTGGACAAGGGCAAACAATTTCTCAGCCTTATATAGTAGCGCGCATGACAGAGCTACTTCGTTTAGCTGGTGTGCGCGATAAAGTATTGGAGATTGGCACTGGCTCTGGCTATCAAACTGCAGTATTGGCCAAAACGTTTACGAAGGTTTACTCGGTAGAGCGTATTAAAACACTTCAGTGGCAGGCAAAAAGACGTTTGCAACAACTCGATTTATATAATGTAACCATGAGGCATGGTGATGGTTGGCAAGGCTGGCAATCACAAGCGCCGTTTGATGGTATTATAGTGACTGCTGCGGCCTCTAAAGTTCCGCAAGATTTACTTGCTCAGTTGGCCGATGGTGGCGTGTTATTAGCGCCCATTGGTGAGAGCGTTCAAAAATTAGTAATGGTTATCCGCAAAGGCGATAATTATAAAGAGCATGTTATTGCTCCCGTTAGATTTGTGCCGTTAGTACCTGGCGATATTGAATAGGAATTCATTTTGAAGTTGTTTACCAAGTTATACGATATGGCCCTAGTGTGGGCAAAACACCGTCATGCGGAACGTTACTTAGCTGCGATGAGCTTTGCAGAATCAGTTTTTTTCCCGATACCACCCGATGTAATGCTTGCACCTATGTCACTTGCACAACCTAATAAAGCATGGCGATTTGCAAGCTTTGCTACGATAGCATCGGTTATTGGTGGGGTGGTTGGTTACTTGCTTGGCTTTTGGCTATTTGAACCCGTTGTAGAGCCATTGATTGCACAAATGCACTGGCAAGAAAAGTTTGATATAGCGCTAAACTGGTTTAAAGATTACGGTGTTTGGGTGGTGTTTTTAGCTGGTTTTTCGCCAATACCATACAAGGTATTTACGATTGGCGCAGGTGTTTTACAAATGGCATTTTTGCCATTTTTAATAACATCAGCTATTGGACGCGGTGCGCGATTCTTTTTAGTTTCAGCCTTAATGAAGTGGGGTGGAGCTCAAATGGAGCGAAAATTACGTCAGTATATTGAAATACTTGGTTGGGGATTAGTGGTATTAATTGCGCTAGCTTACTTTTTATTACGTTAAGCGTTAAAAATATCAATTTTCTAATTTAGGGGAAAAATACAATGAATAAACAGTGTTTACTGTATGTAGCTATATTTATTAGTATTTTTCTCTTTGGTTGCTCTTCTCGCCATGTTCCTGCACCTGTTAGTAGCTTAAATAATAATGTTAATGATTTAGGTCATACTATTAACATTAATGGGACTAGCTATAAAGTACAAAAAGGAGATACGCTTTATTCTATTGCCTTTAGTGCTGGGCAAGACTTTAGATTACTTGCAAAAAACAATTCAATTCCATCACCTTACACAATCTTCCCTGGGCAAAACATCTCCCTGATCCCTAAGCCCGAAAAAACAAAAAGGGATGAAAATTATACGAATTCGAGTAAAAAGTCTATAAAAAAATCACAAAAAAATAACAAAGTTTTAAAGAAAGAACTTGATCCTCCAAAACAACGAGAGTATGTTCAGAAACAAGCCAGTAACAAAATTAGTAATACTAAACGTTTGTCGAGCAGTAAGGTTAAGTGGTTTTGGCCTGCAAAGGGTAAAATTACTAAACGCTTCTCTAATAAGGAAAACGGTTATAAAGGTTTACAGATTACTAATAGCAAAGGGGCTTCAGTCTTAGCTGCGGCACAAGGAACTGTGGTGTACGCGGGTAACGCCCTTCGAGGTTATGGTAGTTTAATCATATTGAAACATAATGATGATTACCTAAGTGCTTATGCACATAACTCGAAATTACTTGTTAAAGAAAAGCAGAAAGTTAAGGCAGGACAAAAAATAGCAGAAATTGGTAATTCAGAATCCCCGGTCACCGCGCTTCGCTTTGAAATTCGCTACCGAGGGCAAGCTGTCAATCCTGCTAAATACCTACCCTAATTTTCAGGTATTGATAATTGCTCGGGAGAAGGCTCATGGCTAGCGCAGCAAAACTTGACAAACACACTACGACTGACGAAAAATTCGATGACATCGATGTTGATGAAAGCACAGCTCTACTAGATAAAGTAGAAGACGATGAAATCTTTGCTAAAGAAGAAGTAACTAAAAATCTTGACGCAACTCAACTTTATTTAGGCGAAATTGGTTTTTCTCCTTTGCTTAGCGCTGAAGAAGAAGTGTTTTTTTCTCGCAAATCACTTCGAGGCTGTGAAGCCTCACGTAAACGTATGATTGAAAGTAACTTACGTTTGGTTGTTAAAATAGCACGTCGTTACAATAATCGCGGCCTTGCTTTACTTGATTTAATTGAAGAAGGTAATTTAGGCTTAATTCGCGCAGTTGAAAAATTTGACCCTGAGCGTGGATTTAGATTCTCTACTTACGCTACATGGTGGATACGTCAAACAATTGAACGTGCCATTATGAACCAAACGCGTACCATTCGCTTACCTATCCATGTAGTTAAAGAGCTTAATGTTTACCTGCGTACAGCGCGTGAGTTAACTCAAAAACTTGACCATGAGCCAACAGCTGACGAAATTGCAGCTTGCCTAGACAGACCCGTTGAAGACGTTACTAAAATGCTACGTTTAAACGAAAGAATTGCATCAGTAGACATGCCTATTGGTGGCGAAAACGACAGTGTACTACTTGATATCATCCCAGATGAAAAAAGTGCTGGCCCTGAAGGCGAAGTACAAAATAACGATATTAATAAACATATTGTAGACTGGTTAGGAGAATTAAACCCTAAACAACGTGAAGTATTGGCACGTCGATTTGGATTGCTTGGCTATGAGCCATCTACACTTGAAGATGTAGGTCGTGAGATAGGCTTAACACGTGAGCGTGTAAGACAAATTCAGGTAGAGGCATTACGTCGTTTAAAAGACATTTTGCAACAAGAAGGTTTAAGTACAGATAGCTTGTTTAATCAGTTTTCGTAACTAGTTAAATAGTATAAGAGACTATGTGTGTTAAAAAGCCGAAGAATTTATTCTTCGGCTTTTTTTATGCTTGTAAATCAGATGATATAAATTACAACAATGCTTTTAGTTTATATAACAAATCGTGCGCTTGGCGTGGTGATAAATTATCAGGGTCAATTGCACTTAACTGCTCTTCAACTTCAGAAGGTGTACTTTGTGCAATTTCGTTATTAAAAGTAAAGGCTTGTTGCTCTGTATTTGGTGCAGTAACGCTTTGATGATTTTCAAGTAACTTAAGTTTTTGCTTTGCTTGTGCAATCACAGCTTTTGGCACACCTGCAAGAGCGGCTACTTGTAAACCAAAGCTTTTGCTTGCTGCACCGTCGAGAACTGTATGCATAAATGCAATCGTGTCGTTATGTTCTATTGCATCAAGGTGCACGTTTACAAGGCCTGTGGTTTGCTCAGCAAGTTCTGTTAATTCAAAGTAGTGCGTAGCAAACAATGTTTTAGCAGATATTTTTGATGCTAAATGATCGGCTGTTGCATACGCAAGCGAAAGCCCATCGTAGGTACTTGTACCGCGACCAATCTCATCCATTAATACTAAAGACTGCGCAGTCGCATTATTTAAAATCGTTGCTGTTTCGGTCATTTCTACCATGAAGGTTGAACGCCCTGATGCTAAATCATCGCTTGCACCAATACGTGTAAATATACGGTCGATATTACCAATTTTAGCGCTGTCAGCGGGCACATAACTGCCAATATGCGCCATGAGAACAATAAGTGCTGTTTGGCGCATATAAGTTGATTTACCGCCCATGTTTGGACCGGTAATAATTAGCATTTTACGCTGAGAATTTAACTCTACAGGGTTGGCAATAAACGGTTCTTTCATTACTTGCTCAACAACAGGGTGACGACCTTGTTTAATGCTTATATTGTCGTTATCGCACAATTGTGGTTTTGCATAATTGAGTGCAAATGCACGCTCAGCTAAATTGTTTAAAACGTCCAGATCAGCCAGTGCTGCAGCCATCATTTGTAATTGCTCAATATGCGGAGCAATAAATCTAAATAGCTCTTCATATAATTGCTTTTCAAGCGCGAGAGCTTTTGATTGGCTACCGAGTACTTTATCCTCGTGTTCCTTAAGCTCTGGAATAATGTAACGTTCGTTATTTTTAAGCGTTTGGCGACGAATGTAGTCGGCTGGAACCAAGTGCGCATTAGCTCTACTTACTTCAATAAAAAAGCCGTGTACTCGGTTATAGCCAATTTTTAATGTACTAATGCCTGTACGTTCACGCTCGCGTTGTTCAAGCTGCTCAAGTACATCGGTTGCACCTTTACTTAAGTTACGCCATTCATCAAGCTCACTGTTGTAACCAGGGGCAATAACGCCACCGTCACGAATTAGTACCGGTGGGTTATCGATAACTGCACGTTCTAATAATTCTTGTAAATCAGGGAGTTCAGGCGAGTGCTTGATAATACCTGCTATACGAGGATCGTTAGCGTCAGCTAACAAAGTATGCAGTGGTGCAAGTGCTTGTAGAGCACTGCGCAGGCGAGTTAAATCGCGTGGGCGAGCTGTGCATAAAGCTAGGCGTGCAATAACACGCTCTACATCACCAATCTCTTTTAATGATTCGTGTAATTCACCGCAAAGTTGTACGTCTAAAATTCCACTAATTGCATTTAAACGTGAGTTTAGCTCGTCTTTATTACGAATGGGTGTATGAATACGACGCTTAAGTAAGCGAGATCCCATTGGCGTTGCTGTTTTATCAAGTACTTGAGCAAGTGTATTTTCAAACCCGCCCGATAGATTAACGGTAAGCTCTAAATTTTTACGTGTTGCGGCATCTAAAATAACAGCGTGTTCGTTATGCTCAAGTGTAATTGCACGAATATGCGGCAGTGAGATACGTTGTGTATCTTTTACGTATTGCATTAAACAACCTGCAGCAACAAGCGCGCTGTGGGCTTTATCTACCCCAAAACCCACTAAATCCTTAGTACCAAATTGATCGCATAATAAGTGCTGAGCCGTATCTAAATCGAACTCCCATTCTGGGCGACGGCGGGCACCTTTTATATGTTCAATTAAATGAATGTTCTCAAAGCTTTCACTATACAGAAGTTCTGCTGGTGATAAGCGTTGAATAGTTGAGCTAAAGGCTTCGTCGGTATTTACTTCGACAATATTAAAACGACCAGAGTTAATGTCTAAATAAGCAATACCGTATAAGCCTTTTTTACTTTGCCAAACACTGGTCAGTAGATTGTCTTGTCGCTCTTGTAAAAGCGCTTCATCAGAAATTGTACCGGGTGTAACTATACGCACTACTTTTCGATCAACGGGGCCTTTACTGGTTGCGGGGTCACCCACTTGTTCACAAATAGCAACTGACTCGCCCATTTGTACTAAGCGAGCTAAGTAGTTTTCTACCGCATGATAAGGTACGCCCGCCATAGGGATAGGATCACCGCCAGCTTTACCACGATGAGTTTGCGAAATATCGAGTAATTGAGCGGCGCGTTTAGCGTCATCAAAAAAAAGTTCGTAAAAATCGCCCATACGATAAAACAATAAAATATCGCGATGCTCTGATTTTATTTTTAGATACTGCTGCATCATAGGGGTTTGTTGTTTTATAGTGTGTGGTGCATAAAGATCAAACGACATGTATTTACCCAAAGGCTGAATATGGAATTACATCAAGAGATTAAAACACTTGCTGCGCAATTAGGCGCTATTTTAACGGATAAATGCTTATGGATCACTACTGCTGAGTCATGTACTGGTGGCGGAGTGAGTTATGCGCTTACCGATACACCTGGAAGTTCAGCTTATATCGACCGTGCATTTGTCACTTATAGTAACCAAGCAAAGCAAGATTTGCTCAATGTTAGTGCTAGTACATTAAATCAATACGGTGCTGTGAGCGAGCAAACAGTCCATGAAATGGCAGTAGGTGCTATTAAAGCAACAAACGCTAATATATCTATAGCTGTATCGGGCATTGCAGGGCCTGGCGGGGCAACAGAAGGTAAACCTGTTGGACTTGTATGGTTTGGCATACAAATTAATGACAAAGTACTGACCTTTAAACAAATATTTACTGGTGATAGGGCTCAAGTAAGACTGCAAGCTATTGTATTTGCATTAAAAAGTGTAATAGATGAGATAAAATGAAAAAATTAGCTTGATACTGTGATTTCATACAGTATACTTGTTCGCATTAGCTGGATTGGAGAACAAAATGAACGATAACAAACAAAAAGCGTTAGACGCAGCACTATCACAAATTGAACGTCAATTTGGTAAAGGCTCAATTATGAAATTGGGTGATAACAAAGCGTTAAACATTGAATCTGTATCTACAGGTTCACTAGGTATTGATATTGCCTTAGGCATAGGTGGCTTACCTATGGGACGTATTGTTGAAGTGTATGGTCCTGAGTCATCTGGTAAAACAACGCTTACTTTACAAGTTATCGCAGAAGCTCAAAAAGAAGGTAAAACATGTGCCTTTATTGATGCTGAGCATGCTCTTGATCCTGTATATGCACAAAAACTAGGTGTAAATATTGATGACCTTTTCGTATCTCAACCTGATACAGGTGAGCAAGCACTAGAAATTTGTGACATGTTAGTACGTTCAAGCGCAGTAGATGTTGTTATTATTGACTCGGTTGCTGCACTTACACCAAAAGCTGAGATTGAAGGCGACATGGGCGACTCGCACATGGGCTTACAAGCACGTTTAATGTCACAGGCATTACGTAAGCTTACTGGTAATATTAAACGCTCTAACACATTATGTATTTTCATTAACCAAATCCGTATGAAAATTGGTGTTATGTTTGGTAACCCAGAAACAACAACGGGTGGTAATGCACTTAAGTTTTACGCATCGGTACGTATTGATATTCGTCGTATTGGTTCTGTGAAAGAAGGTGATGAAGTTGTTGGTAACGAAACCCGCGTTAAAATTGTTAAAAACAAAGTAGCGCCGCCATTTAAACAAGCTGAATTTATCATCATGTATGGCGAAGGTATTTCTAAGCAAGGCGAGTTAATTGATTTAGGTGTTAAGCATAAAATTGTTGAAAAAGCAGGTGCTTGGTACAGTTACAGTGGCAACAAGGTTGGCCAAGGTAAATCTAACTCAATTAAGTTTTTGAAAGAAAACCCAGAAATTGCAGATGAGATTGAAGGTAAGTTACGCGAAATGCTTTTACTAAAAGCAACTATTGAACCTGAAGACGGTGAAGATAAGTTAGGCGACGATCCAGACCTTTAAACTGCACCCAAATGAGTTTTTAAGCTTGATTTGACCCGAGCTTTGAAAAGCGCTAATCAGTAATGATTAGCGCTTTTTTGTTATTAAAAACTTACATCAGGTTAGATAAAATAAAAACGACACATTAAAAATGTGTCGTTTTTTAATTCAATAGAAAAAAATCTAGAGTCTTTAATTAATCAAATATATTTATAATTGCCAGTTTACAGATAGGGCGTAGTTACGAGGTGCACCGTAGTAACCTTGTGCCCAGTACAGGCTGTGCAAATATTTTTCACCGGTGGTGTTATTTACGTTGAAAGTGACTCCTACGTTATCTGTAATTTCGTAAGTGGCCATTAAATCAAGTAACCCGTATGCATCTTGGTGAGTAGTGACGCTTGCAATACCATTTGCACCTTCGACTTGAACTCGGCTAGTTGAATCCTGCCAGCGATAGTTTGCACCAAATGATAAACCATCAACTAAAGGTACTTGGTAGGTTGCGGACACTTTAAGTTGATTTTCAGGTGTGTAATCTTTAACTAAATCATCACCATCAATAGTTAGGTTACTAAAACTTACACTTGCGCTTAAATCATCAGTTATTCGACCACTTAGTTCAACTTCAAAGCCGTTGCTGTTAATACCATCTGCTGCATAATAACGCGTATCACTAGGTAGTGAGTCGGGTAAAGCTATGGCAAGCCCTTCCTGCTTTGCATCGAAGTAAGCAAAAGTTACGAAAATTTGGTCATCAAGTAACTGTGCTTTTATACCAACTTCACTACTTTTACCTATTACGGGAGCTAATTGGTTGGCATTAATATCAAGCTCTTTTTGCGGTACAAATGTTTCTGTGTAGCTTGCATAAGCTGATAGAGACTCGTTAAAGTCGTACACCGTGCCAATATAAGGAATAACTTCAGAGTCGCTTCTTGTTTGTTCAACACCGTAAGCACTCCCTTTTGTTTTCCAATCGGTATAACGCACACCAGCGAGCACACTTAAAGGCTCACTTAATTTAATGCGAGTAGATATGTAAGCTGATTTTTGCTCGTTAGTAATATCACTACCATCTAAGCCATCAGCAAGTGTTGCCTCTGGTACTACACCATCCCACGTTTTAAGTGATGGCATATCTGGAAAACCATTGCCTGTAGTGTAATCGTAAAGAGACTGCTCGTTGTAATCCATTTTAGCTTGGCTAACACCAAATGATAGGTCGTGCTCTTGGCCAAATAAATCAAACTTACCACTGGCATATAAATCAAATAAGTCATGCTTATCTTCGTAATCATAACGGCTAGCATAACCTGTTAAACCAAGTTCAGTATCTTTATCAGGGGTGCCGTATACGTAGAACAACTCTGAGTCTTGTTCGTTTTCGATGTGAGCATAACGTGCTCTAGCTACCCATGTTGCCGATAAGTTTTGTTCAAGTGTTACATATACTTGCTCAGCACTGTTATCCCAGTAAGACCAGTCAGCAGCGGTGCTGGTTGATTCGTCGTAATCGGTTGCTGTTCCGTCTGTATAATAAAGAGGTAGTGCACCCCATAGCGGGCTATCTGCGTCTTTTTGTTGGTTAACGTAGTTAACGCTTAATAATGTGTTGTCTGTTAATTTGCCTTCGTAGGCTAAGTAAACAATGGTTTTATCTGTTTCGTAGCGATCTAAATATGAGTCAGCTTTTTGCTTTGTAAATACAGCGCGTACAGCGTGGTCTTCATTTATTGGCGTAGATACATCTAAATCTAAACGTTTTTTATTCCATGAGCCATAAGATGCTGATGCATTTGCCTGTGTTGTATAAGTTGGCTTTTTTAAAACCATGTTTACAGTTGCAGAAGGATTACCAGCGCCAGTCATTAAACCATTAGCACCGCGAACTATCTCTACACGGTCATAAATTGATGTATCAAGACTACCTTGAATAGAGCCTGAGCTTTGTGGGATCCCTAAGCCATCAACTTGAAAGTTCGTAATTTCAAAACCACGGGCCTTAAAGTAAGTACGATCTGTTTCTATTTGCTCTACTGTTACGCCTGGCGTGCTTTCAAGTACTGAGTTTATGTCGTCTAGTGAAAAGTCGTCCATTAGTGCGCGTGAAACTACCGAGATTGATTGTGGTGTTTCTTTAATTGTTAAACCTAGTTTGGTAGCCGATTGCGCTTCTTCAGTAATGTAGTTTTTATGATGCTGACCATATACCGCAATTTTTTCGAGAGGTTCAGATTTTACATTTGCCTCATCAGCAAGTGCATAACCAGATAAAATTAAAGAAGTAGCAAAGCTTAGTTTAGATAAACGCAAAACTTGAGGGGACGACATAAGTTTTTCCAGTTAGTTCAAAAGAAGTACGTAACTTAATCTAAATGATATCGATTTGCAATTGTGTTTAATGTTTTTATCAATAATAATTCTATTTTTTTGGATTTTAGCGCCACATATAAAGATTTTGGGTACGAATTGATGAATTATATAGAACTCAATCTCGCTTATAAAAAAAGCGGCCTAGGCCGCTTTTTAAAGTAGTTAGCTTTTTAGCTATTAAAAAGAGTATTTAACAGAAAACTGTAAGCGGTCTAAATCGCCATCAACGCCGCTTTCAGTTTCACGCTCAGCATGCTTTAGCTCAGCACCAAAAGTTAGACGTTTAACCGGTGAGTATAGAATGTTAGCGCTATAGCTTTGGCTTGATTCAGTCGGATCACCAGAAATAGCTAATAAATCAGTGTTGTTATCAGCACTGAAGAATGAATATAAGAACGTTGAACGCCATTGGCTTGTCCACTTGTGCTGGTAAGCAACAAAACCAGAAGTCGAATCAATTGCATCTAGTTCATCGCCATTAAGTACTGCACCGTGAGCAACGTTTAAGCCTACGTAACGGCCTAAGCCTTTACCTTGAGTAAGCATAAATTTAAGGTTGTCTTCACCAAGGTTTATTTTACCTGATGCACTAATACCAAAAGAAGTTTCATCTGCATCAACACTGCCTACTTTATAAGTAAGTTGGCGAGCAAGCGCTGCAACCACAATGTTACCCCAATCGGCTTTGTGTGTGTAACGAGCTGTAAAGTCAGGCAATGATGCATCATCAGTTACTACCATACCGCTAGTAGTAGAAATTGTACTTTCTGGGTTTTCTAATGAAAACGACCATGCGCCAGTGGTGTATTTAATTTGCGATTGACGCACGAACACAGTACCCTCAGCAGGGCCTACAAAATCAAGCGTTTCAGCAAGCGCCCCCACGTTTTGGAAGTTAGACCATGTTTGACCAAATAACCAACCATCGTAAGTCACAAAGGCATGGCGAATACGCGGGGCGTAAGAATTTGAAACTCGCTCATTACCGCCAGCAGCCGAGGCCAAAAAGTCAATTTCAATTTTAGTATTAACGGTTTTACCGTTATCCATAACAGTGGCTGTGCCAAAGTTAAAACGTGACTCACGAGCATGCATATCAAATACAGCATCTGAGCTGTTGTCATCGCCAACTGTTAACGTACTTGGTACGTAAAAGTCACGACCTACGTTTGAGCCTGCAGGCGCACCCGCTGAATAATCACTCCACATAGAGTCGAGTTTAATGTATCCACCGTAAGTAAATTCCGTATCACCAATTTTTGCGGCAGTCGCTGCATAAGCAGTGCTTGATAGTGCACATAATACAGCGCTTGCTGCTAATGTTTTTAATGGGGTAAATTTCATTGTGGTGTCCTTTATAGGCTACTTGTTGTTTGTTGCTTTTTTTTTCATGTAAGGTTGTATTACTTGCTACTAGTATTACTTACGAATAAAAAAGGGTGTTAGTTTGGCTTCTCAATACACATATTGTTTTCATTCGTTAAATAAAGCTTTAGCAAGTAATACCGCAAATATCTTTATTAAAGTGCACAAACACTTTTGAATATGTGCAATATTTACTCAATTACCTATTGGTCTATAAGACTAAGGTTTTAGAGTTGATTAGTTTGCATTTACTTACATTTAACGCGTTGTATTATTTATGTAAAAAAATTGAAAGCAGGTGGATTATAAACTACAAATGAGCAAATTGGAGTAGAGTACAACTAAGGTCTAATACTTAATAAAGTACTGCTGAGTAATCCTTGATAAAAGCTTAAGGCAAGTAATTTAAATGGAGACGAAGATGTCACAAAGTATCTATCCAGTTCCTGCGCATATTAAAGATGCGACTCTCATTGATAAAAATAAATATAATACGCTTTATAAGCAATCTATTGATGACCCAGAAAGTTTTTGGCGTGAGCATGGCAAACGCCTCGATTGGTCTACTCCTTACACTAAAGTTAAAAACACCTCTTTTGATAAAGGCCACATCAGTATTAAATGGTATGAAGATGGCTATTTAAATGCGTCTTACAACTGTATTGACCGCCACTTAAAAACGAAAGCAGACAAAATTGCGCTTATTTGGGAAGGTGATGATCCTTCTCAAAGTGAGAACATTACTTATCAAAAACTTCATGACGAAGTGGCTAAATTTGCCAATGGTTTAAAAAAACTGGGTGTACAAAAAGGTGACCGCGTAGCTATTTATATGCCAATGACCCCACAAGCGGTGTATGCAATGCAAGCTTGTGCACGTATCGGTGCTATTCATTCTGTTGTATTTGGTGGTTTTTCACCATCGGCTATTGCTGATCGTATTAGAGATTCTGGCGCTAAGGTTGTTATAACTTCTGATGAGGGACGCAGAGCAGGAAATTGTGTTCCATTAAAAGCAAATGTAGATGAAGCGGTAGCGCAAGAAACTGTAACCACAATTGAACACGTTATTGTGCACCAATTAACAGGCGGTGAAGTTGATTGGAATGACCATGATATTTGGTGGCACGATTTAGTTGCTGACTTACTAGCAAAGTGTGAGCCAGAGCCTATGAACGCTGAAGATCCTTTGTTTATATTGTATACATCAGGTTCTACTGGTCAGCCTAAAGGTGTTGTACATACTACAGGTGGCTACTTAGTTTACTCATCAATGACACATGAATACGTATTTGATTTAAAAGAAGATGATGTGTATTGGTGTAGTGCCGATGTAGGTTGGATCACAGGCCACAGTTACATTGCGTACGGGCCATTAGTAAACGGTTGTACTCAGGTTTTATTTGAAGGTGTCCCCACTTATCCAACTGCAGGGCGTATGGGCGAAGTAGTTGATAAACACGGCGTTACTATTTTATATACCGCCCCTACAGCAATTAGAGCACTAATGGCTAAAGGTGATGAGCCTACAGCTTCGTCACATCGCGATAGTTTACGTATTTTAGGTTCAGTAGGTGAGCCAATAAATCCAGAAGCGTGGACATGGTATTACGAGAGTATTGGTAAATCTAATTGCCCGATTGTTGATACATGGTGGCAAACAGAAACCGGTGGCATTATGATCACACCACTTCCGGGCGCTACTGATACAAAACCAGGTTCTGCAACACATCCATTTTTTGGTATTGCCCCTGCATTATTTGATGCTGAAGGTAATACACTCGAAGGTGCCGTAGATGGTAATTTAGTTATTTTAGATAGTTGGCCATCGCAAGCTCGAACTGTTTATGGCGACCATGAACGTTTTGAACAAACTTATTTTAGCGCCTACCCAGGAGTTTACTTTACAGGCGATGGTTGTCGTCGTGATGAAGATGGTTATTACTGGATCACAGGTCGTGTGGACGATGTACTTAATGTGTCTGGGCACCGCCTTGGTACTGCCGAAATTGAAAGTGCGTTAGTTGCGCATGAAGCGGTAGCAGAAGCTGCTGTTGTAGGTTACCCGCATGATATTAAAGGCCAAGGTATTTATGTTTACATTACGCCTAACGAAGGTATAACAGTAAGCGATGAATTAACTAAAGAGGTACGTAATTGGGTTCGTAAAGAGCTCAGCCCAATTGCATCTCCAGATATGATTCAATGGTCACCGGGTTTGCCAAAAACACGTTCAGGCAAGATTATGCGTCGTATTTTACGTAAAATCGCTGCAAATGAGCACCAACAACTCGGTGATACGTCAACGCTTGCCGATCCTTCAGTTGTCGATGAACTAATCGAGAACAGATTAAATCGTTAAATGTGCGTTAAAAACTTGATTACAAGTTGATTCTAAACGTAGTATATCGGCTGTCAGTAAAGGTTTTAAACCTAACTGGCAGCCGAATTTATTAGGAGTGAACCATGAGTCAGTTTTTAATAGCGGACGATCATCCGTTATTTCGTGAAGCACTAAAGGGCGCACTGAGCGCAAAATTTGAGGGTTTAGAGGTTTTTGAATCATCCGATTTTGACAGCACACTGCAAGTGTTAAGCGAGCAAGAGGATCTTGATATATTACTGCTAGACCTTCACATGCCAGGTAATGGTGATTTATATGGTCTTATTCGTATTCGAGAAGAATACCCAAGCTTACCTATTGCCGTTGTTTCGGGTAGTGAAGACGTGAATATCGTTTCTAAAGTAATGGGTTACGGCGCTATGGGTTTTATTCCTAAATCATCATCGTCTGATGATATTGCCAGTGCAATTAACCAAATACTTGAAGGCGATACATGGCTACCAAAAGAGCTAAAAAACAAAGTAGCTGAAATTGAAGGTGAAGATAGAGAAATAGCAGCGCAAGTTGCCTCATTAACGCCTCAACAATACCGAGTGCTGCAATATCTGCACGAAGGTTTACTTAATAAGCAAATTGCTTATGAACTACACATATCAGAAGCGACAGTAAAAGCACACATTACAGCCATATTTAGAAAACTCGGTGTGTACAATCGTACCCAAGCCGTTTTAATTGCCGCTAAATTAAAGCTCGAACCAATAGAGCAGGCATAATTTACATTTAAAAAGTTATTAGCTTATTTATGATAAAAAAATGCCAGCAACAATGCTGGCATTTTTTATATGTAGAATAATTAAGCAGTTGGATTAATGCTAAGAAAACACCACGGTTTTATTACCATTAATAAATAGCTTATGCTCTGAGGCAAGTTGAAGTGCTTTACAAAACACTGTTTTTTCAACATCTTTGCCCATTTTAGCCATCATTTCGGCGGTATTAGCATGTGTAACGCTGGTTACATCTTGCAAAATAATAGGCCCTTCATCAAGCTCATTATTAACAAAGTGAGCGGTAGCACCAATAATTTTTACGCCGCGCTCAAATGCTTGATGATAAGGTTTCGCACCTATAAATGCAGGCAAAAATGAGTGATGAATATTAATTATTTTACCTTCAAATCGACCCACAAATTCTGGACTTAAAATACGCATGTATTTAGCAAGACCAATAATGTCAGGATTGTAACTGGCAATTAAATCGCCTACCTTTTTATCATGCTCGCTACGGGTTAATCCTTCGTGCGATACAACATGAAATGGCACACCAAACCCTTTAGCTAGCGGCTCTAAATCAGCATAGTTCGCAATTACAGCGAGTACTTCAATATTAAGAGTTTGTTCAAATTGCTTTAACAGCATACCACCTAAACAATGAGCTTCTTTAGTTGCCAATAAAACTACTTTAGTTTTTGCGCCGCAATGTAGCGCAAGTTTAGCGCCTTCTGGCAACAGTGCGCGTAGTTGATCTAAAAAGTCACTTTGTGGCTCGCCTGTAAGCTCTGTACGCATAAAAAATCGCTGCGCGTCTTTATCTACAAATTCGTTGTTACGCGTAATGTTTAAATTATTTTTATGGCAAAGCCCTGTAATTTTAGCTATTAAGCCTACATCATCAGCACATTGGGTGGTTAGTATATAGCTCATTGTCCTCATTCTTACCCTGTAATTAATCCTTTCATTATTTGTGTTTTGGCACATAAAGCAAGGGCTTTGTGAACTAATCCAATATTAATCATGTTGTTGAATGCAAAAGAGGTAATAAAGTTAAAAAGTATTGAATAGAGGTTAAAAAAATGCCACCTAAGTTAACAAGGTGGCATTAATAAAAATTATCTAGGTTTGAGGTTAATTAACCCTTGGGCTCGGGAGATAAGTTTTCTTCTTGTCTTAAATACCCGGCAGCTTCTTCATCATCTTTCGTTATCGCTTGCTGAGTAGGTATAGCGCGCGTTTGTTGGTTTAGTTGATGTATTTGTGACGCATTACCTAAATCACGCTCACTGGTAATTGAAGCGATAGATTCGCGGTCTTTTAAGAACGCAATAACGTCTTTTTTGATTGCTTGTAATTGCCCTTCGTCTTTATGCATTTCCATAATATGGCGAGGGTGCTCTAAGTTTTTCATACCTGTTGCAGCAAATGTAGTAGAGATAACACGAGAAACAATAATCCAAGGCGTTATACTACTGCGTACTAGAGTGTTTTCTGAGCGAGTGCTGTCGTGAATACCTGTACCCGTCGAAATTTTAGACTCAGTAAATGTACCTTCACATTTAAAGTACACAAGTAATGACTCAAATTGCATTTCGGCAAAAAATAGGTGTGCACTATTAGTAAGTAATTGAGCAAATGCTTTTATAAGTATACCTATTAGTAAAAAGTGAAAACTTGTCATAAGTAGTTCACTAAATTGAATAATGTTCTGGTTATTAAATGCTTGTTCAATGGTGTTTATGTTTGCCGCATCAACATAATGGTAAATATTAATAAGCGAGTACGCTAAAAATACAGTAAACGTTAGCGCCACTATATACAGTAAGTTACCGCTCACCAAAGCAAGTAATCTCGCGAGTGTAAAGTTTTTACCTAAATCCATAGGGTGTAATTTAGGTTGAATCTCTTGGATCATTTCACCTTTAAAGCCACCTTTACCTTCTATTTGTTCTTGAAGCTTAGGGTCTAATTCTCTGTAAACTCTGTTAGGTACTTCTTTATAACGACGATTAGCCATTACTAGGTTATCGAGGTTTATGAAAATCTCGTCTGGATGAACAGACTCTTGCCAGTTTTCACGTAGTTCAGAAACCTCAGCAGAAGGGGTAACTGAATTTAAACGTGCCTTTATCATTACAAAAACAAGTGCACAGCTAAGAGTTGCTAATACAATAATTGCTACTAAATAAAGCCCTGCATGTAGGCTAGGTAATTGCACAAGCCAGCTATCTATTTCTTGTTTACTAATGTGCTGCTCTTTCATCAACCATGACATAGAAAGACCAATAGCGATGGGTAAAATAAAAGATAAAGAAATAATTTTAGCAAGCGCACCAGTACCAAGTGCTTCAATATTCTTTTCTGCATTTCGAGAGATAGGTTTACCTGTAGAGCGCCAAGAAAAAAGCACGTAAAACATTAATATTGCACTATAAACAGGAAATGCTAATTCCCCAGCTTCACCGGTAAAGCCCGACAAAGATACAAATGCAACAAGGGCATAAGCAATAAGGGCGACAAAGGTGCTTACCCATGAGCCAAATAAGCGCTGAGCAACATTACGAATAGGATAAGGTAAAAATAAAAGCTTAGGGATTAAGCTGTGTAACAAGCGAGATAAAAAGCCATTAGGCTCTTTAAACGTACTGTTTTTACGACCAACCAGCATTTCTTCAAGAGAATTAGCTGTATAGGCCACTTCCTTTTTTTCCTCTTGGGCGGTCGATGTTTGCGATTTACTAAAGTTATAAGCTAAAGATGTAGGGTGGTTTCTGCCAACAAAATACTTGAGGGTTGCGTATATACCCGATGATAATGAGCGAATGCCAAGCGCTAATATTAACATGCCAAATATCATTAAAATCCAACCTGCGGTTGTATCTTCTTTCACAGAGCCCGCAGCAATAACAAGTAAACTAATACCAGCTATAGACTCAATGAGTCCTCTTAATGCTGTAACTTTACCTTCAAGTTTGAAGGGGTTTTTTAGTCCAAGATCAATCGATCCATAATCAAAAGCCATTGAATTCTCCATTTAAACAGCACCCCACTTGCGGGGGACAAAGTGTAATTAATCTGAACTTAGGATAATAAATCTATCTAAAGTAGTTACTTTTAGCGCTGAGTGCATCAAGTTTAATCGTAATAGACTCGCTGCTGGCGCGTAAGTTCGACCTACTTTTACAAAAACCTAAATAGAATTATTAATATATATTAAGTATTTATAATTGTTGTTGGTTTTTTATTATATATCAATAGTCTTGTTCAGTTTAAGGTTATTTTAAAGTGATACATTTTAAAGCTCGATGCATGCTTAAATATAACTGGAGGGTTAATGAAGCTAATTTATGTAGACGATAATTTACCAGGGATCACGCGTAAACTTAAACATAAAAGTTGGCTTTACTTTGATCCAATCGGTAAGCAAATAAAAGAGCAAAATGTGATTGATCGTTTGAATGGATTGGCATTTCCGCCTGCCTATAAAAACGCCTGGTTTTGCCCAGAAGAAAACGGACATATTTTAGCGACAGGGTTTGATAGTAAGGGGCGAAAGCAATACCGCTACCATCCTGAATTTAGGGCGCAACAAGAGGCTAAAAAATACCAAGCATGTGGAGTGTTCGGTAATAAACTCCCTTTGTTAAGAGCGCGTTTAGAAACAGACTTACAAGGCGATGAGCTTAATATTGAACGCACTTTAGCGGCAGTTGTAAGACTTATGGATTTAGGTGCGTTGAGGGTAGGTAACGAGCGTAACGTAAAGCAAAATAAAAGTTTTGGCGCTACAACACTACGCACACGCCATGCAAAACTCACGGGTAAAAATATCCAGCTAAAGTACCGTGCTAAATCAGGCAAGGAGCGTGAAGTAAACATAACCGATAGAGTGCTTAGCCATGTAATAAAAGACTTACAAGATTTACCCGGCCAGCATTTATTTCAGTATATAAATGAAGGTGAGCGCACAAATGTTACATCAAGTGAAATAAATCAATACATTCAGCAAATAATGGGTGAGGAATTTAGTGCAAAACACTTTAGAACTTGGCGAGCAAGCGTTATTGCATTCAAACAATTAGCTAAAACTAAAGGGGCGCTTAGTTTAAAAAGCATGCTTGATAGCGTATCTGAGCAACTTGGTAATACTCCCGCTATAGCACGCAAATCTTATGTGCATCCCGATTTAATTACGCTGTGTAAAGAAGATGAAGATACTCAAACTGCGTGGAGAGAGTCCCTTTCATTACCACGAAAAACAAAGTACTTGAGTCGTTATGAACGTGGTTTTTTAGCTTTTTTAAAAGATTAATTGCCATAGCAACTTTACACACTTGAGCATATTAATTACATATTCTCTAGTTTAATTTATTAACGTTTAGAATAAGGTTTTTTAAAAAGTCATTAAATTTCAATTGTTTATTTTAAAACTTTAATTTGGCATTACCGTTGCACCTCCAGAGTACTACTTAGTGGTAAGTACAAAAGCATTTATCAACGATATTTAGCGAGGAGGTACACAGTGAAGGGGTCATTTTCAAATCAGGCGCATACTAAAGCAAAGGGTTTTACTTTAAAAACTGCATTGTTTATTGGCATGAGCGGCTTATGCTCAGCACCAACACTCGCTGCCAATGAGCTTGAAAGTGTGGTACTCGCTAACTCTTCACTAACTACTTACAACTCACAAAAGTACATACAAGCTGATGACACCTACTACTTTGACCAATATTCAGCGCAGTTAATTGAACGTACAGAAAAAGCCATTAATTGGTATCAAGAAATAGTTAACAAAGGTGGTTTTACACACTTATATAACGATGAATTGCTTGAACTAGGCAGTAATAATAAAAAGGTGAGCTTACTTGCACAGCGTTTATATCAAGAGCGTGACTTAAAAATTAACGTGTGCGACGAAGCTATATGCACGTTTGATAAAGATATAGAGCAAGCTGTTAAGCAATTTCAAAGCCGCCATGGTTTAAAAGTTGATGGCCGAGTGGGTAAGCGTACTTTTGCATCGCTTAATGTGCCCGCACAGCAAAAACTCGATAAATTAAAACTTAACTTTTATAGAATAACTAATTTTGCAGGCGCAAGTGATGAGCAATATGTGTATGTAAATATTCCTGAATACAGCTTACGATTTGTAAAAGCTGGCGATGTAAAATTAAAAAATAACGTAATTGTAGGTAAACCGAGTTGGGAAACACCTGCATTTAGCGACGAAATAGAAAAGTTTGTAGTTAATCCTGAATGGCGTATACCCACCTCAATTGCCACCAAAGAAATTGCTCCAAAGGTAGCCGAGGATCCTGACTACCTTGTAAAAAATAATATTGAAATTAGAAAAAACAGCTACCTAGACTCACAAACTGTTAATCCAAGCAACATTGATTGGGATTCTATTAAGCCGTACCAATTTGATCACTTTTTAGTAAAACGTGCTGGTGAAGAAAACCCCCTAGGGGAAGTTAAGTATTTATTCCCCAATGCCGAAGCAATTTATGTTCACGATACACCAGCAAAACACCGTTTTAGCCAAGCAAACCGAGCCTTATCGCATGGCTGTATAAGAATAGAAAAGCCTTTTTCGTTAGCGCGTGAAATTATTAAGCACGAAGGAGAAGCGCAAACACTCAATAATATGGACAGCGCACTTGCTCAAAACAGTACTCAGACGTTTTATTTAGATGAGCCTCTTCCTATTCATTTAGTTTATTGGACTGCATGGGTTGACGAAAATAAGCTGGTTAACTTTAGAGATGACATATATCAACGCGATAAAAAAGCACTATTAAAAAATGATGAACAGTCGGTGATTGCCGCGTTGTTAAAAAATAAATAATGAGAGGGTTTATGCAATTTATTCATTATATTTCTATCGCCATATTCACAATTATATTTAGCAATAGTGTATTTGCTGCAGCGCCTACAAAGCCTGCACATCAGGTAGTTGATATAAAAAACAAAGCCAACTTTGAAAATGCAGAATTTAGCCTAAAAATTAACGACATAGTTATGCCATATTCGGTGTTTTCAGTATTTGTAATGCCCAAAGAGCAAGTTGAGTTTGAAGTGCTTTTTGCGCAATCAAAAAACGCTTACACGCTAATTAACACTCAAGGGAAATCTAAGCTTACAGACACCAACCGCTGGCAATGGCAAGCACCCAAAGAGCCCGGTTTAACAACGGTAATTATTGAGTCGCCCGATAAAAAACAGCGTATGAAAATCAACGTATTTGTAAAAGTACCGGCAGACAATGTTGAAGGAGGAAAGCTCAAGTATTACCACATTGGGCACTATCCTAAACCTTCACAGATTAAAGACGCTTCACACTACATAGTGCCCGATGGCTTTGTTAAGGTAACGCCTGAAAATGAAAACGTAAAAATATCACCTCACTTTTCACTAAAAGAATTTGTTAGTAAGCAGCGAAGTAAGTACCCAAAGTATTTATTTTTACAAAATAAGTTGTTACTTAAACTAGAAAAAATACGCAAAGAACTGATTTTAGAAGGTATACCGGTTAGTAATATGGTGGTTATGAGCGGTTATAGAACTCCGTACTACAACAAATCAATTGGCAATGTAAAACTTAGCCGACATGTATTTGGTGATGCTGCCGATATTTTTATAGATAACGATGGCAACTACCGTATGGATGATATAAATAATGACGGTAAGCATTCAATTGGTGACGCTAAAGCGATGGCCGATATAGTGGAGTCGTTAGCTAGACGTGAATCATTTAAAGGTTTACTAGGTGGTTTAGGTATTTATGGGCCTAAGTCGCACAGAGGCGCATTTATACATGTTGATACGCGTGGCTTTAAAGCGCGATGGGTGAGTGAGTAATGGCAACGGCTACCTCATTTAGCATAAAGCTAAACTAGCTAAGTCTAATTGTACAAAAGATTAGCTAAGCCAAGGTAGCTTGGTTTTTATAAGTCCTTTGTTTTATAACCATTTTATACCTTTACTGAGCTAGTCTTTTTTGCTTTAAACTGAGGCGCTTATATGAGCTATAAACATGGTGTGTATCAGCCGCTTTCCAATAATTAATTATTTTAATTTTGTACGAAAAGCTTTAAATATAAAGGCTGCATAAGCAGCCTTTATATTATGCTATTGCAGCATAAACGTTTCGTATTCTAAATCTTCAAATTGTTTAGAAAGCCAAAATAACCCAACAACAGAGGTAACAATAGTTGAGAGAGCAAAGCCGTAACCATAAAATTGCGGCCCAAAAGCGATCGATAGCAAAGTTAAAACAACGTTTATTACCAAAAATAGCCCCGCTAAAAATAGGACGGTTGAGCGTTTATCTAAATAAAACAAAATATTTAAAATAGACAAAAATATAACTTGTACACCCACACCAACTACATCAATAAATAAAAGCGTTTTATAGTTTGGATCAATGCCAATAAAGGTAAGTATTTGCTCGCCCCATAATAATAAGCAGGCAACGGTAATACCTTGAATTTTAAATATATCGTATAAACCGGCACGTGCAGTTTGGATCATATTGTCTTTTAAATAGTAAATCTCTTCTAACGATGAACCCTCTCGAATAGCTGTGTAAAAACGGTCGTATTCTTCTACAAAGTCGGTTTCCATTTTTACTAAAAATACTGCCATACCGGGAATAATAGACAAATAGGCTAAAAATATAGGTAAGTCGTAAATTGGGCTGGCTCGTAACGTGCCAATAATCTGAATTGATGTGCTTGGTGAATACCAAAAAATGATTTTATCAGCCCACACACCAATGTTATAAAACAGACCACAAAAGAATAGGCTGTAATACACTTTTTTATTGCTTAAAAAGTCAAAGCTTATAAGTTTTTCACCTGGGTAGCGGCGAATAATCATAAACAAAAAGCTAAAAAAGAGCAGAGCTTCGCCTGCAAAAAACGCAAAAAATAAGCCGTCTAACTGCCAGTCTCTTAATAAATATGCAAGCAATACCATAAAGGCGTAACCACTTAGCATAGTTATTAAAATTAACCGGTATTCTTTCATACCCGATAGAAAAATAGCGCCAAGCCACTGATTACATAAGCTTACAAAGGCACCTAAAATTATAATCTTAGTAACAACAGGTATAGGGAGCATAGGCCATACAGCCAAGCCTACCAATAGCGCGGCTATTGTTGTTATAAGTTGCGCACCAAGTAAATTAGGCAGTACCTTTGCCTCTTCTTTTTGAAAAAATAAATCGGCAATAAATCGAGTTAGTAATAACTGCAAACCACCCGTTAAAATAAGTGAGGCGGCCATCATGTAGGTAACAAGCGTTAAAAATTGAATAATAAGTACTTTAGGTAATACAATTCCTAAACTTAAAATACCAATAAGCATTAACGCTACAATAGAGAGCAGCCAAGGCCCTGAGCCTATTAAACCTGCGTAGCCGTATGCTTCAAAAACTGAGAGCAGGGTATTTTTTTTGAGAATTTTCCGTATCTCAAAACCTATTCCAGCCATGCTATTGTGTCCTTATAAAGTTTATCGTAACGGGCAAACATGTGGCTCTCGTCATAAAATTTTTGTACGCGGTCTAAACCACTTTTTTGATACTCAAGCCAAGCTTGCTCATTTGTTAGCATGTTTGATATTTGCTTTGCTGTTTCGCTCGGAGAAGCAATTGGGACAACTTCACCGGCTTTACCTAACGCTCTATCTTCATCGGTTCCGCCTTCGATTATTTCGCGGCACGAGCCAACATCACTAGCAAGTACAGGCACACCAGCCGCCATTGCCTCTAAAAGCACTAAAGGCTGCGCTTCAGAAATCGAGGTTAAAGCTACAATTCCGAGCTGAGGCAAAATTTTAGTAATATCTTGCATACCTAAAAACTTAACACTGCTTTGTAAATCAAGGCTGCCTACCAGTAGCTCACACTCTTTGTAGTATTGTGGATCTTCTTCGAAAGGGCCGATGATCCAGCCTTCGACCTCTGGTAATATCGATTGCGCTTCTTTAATCGCACGTATAAAGGTTTTAATATCTTTTATAGGCACTACACGTCCAATTAACCCAACAACCGGTGGTATCTGTTTTGGACGCTGATCAAGCGCTTCAATAAAGCGCACTGTTTTAATGCCATTAGGTACAACAAATGCTTTTTCTGGCGCTGCACCATCTTTTATTTGGCGCTGCCTGTTACCGTCGTATAGCGAAATGATCTTATCTGCTTCTTGGTATGTTGTTCGGCCAATTTGCTCAAAAAAGCTGATCCACATACGGCGAATAAAGCCCATCTCGGTATTTAAGTTTTTACCTAGGCTTTGTTCTGACTCTTTGATCCAACTGGCTTGAATAAGATCTATTTTTCTCTCTTTGGTGTAAATACCATGCTCGGTCAACAAAAAGGGAGTATTACTTATTACACTGGCGCCAGATCCTAAAATACCCGCATACCCGGTAGATATTGAGTGAATAAGTTTAACTTTAGGAAGCCCTCGTGCAATTTCGGCTATTTTAAATAGCGGTTTATATAAATTGCGATATGACCAAAAAAAGTCAATAAAAGAGGATTCATCACAAAAAGTTGAATAATAATTAGTGAGTACTTGCCATGACGATTCACTATATAAAAAGTCGGCTTCGTTAATACCGTCTTTTTTAGCTAAAGTTTCAAATGCAAACTTTAATAATTCAGTCGGGATTGGCTCGTTACAATCTCTAAAATATTTTTGTAGTTGCTGCCAAAAATCAAAGAGTTCTTTTTTATATTTAATCCCGTGCTTAGCTTTTATTTCAGAGGTATCATTTTGTACTAAGTAATGAACATGCAGCTTGGTAACGTTTTCAGGCAAGGTATATTGAATCTCGCCATAATGCTCTGGCGCTCCACCTATAAAAACAAGCTCAAAGTTATAATGAGGTAACCCTTCAATTATTTGATGGACCCAGCTAGATACGCCACCACGCACATAAGGGTAAGTACCTTCTAAAAGCAGTAAAATGTCTGCATTTTTGTTACTCATGCCAATACTCCTGTAAATGACGTAATTCACTGCCCTTAGGTTGTTCTGGGAGTTCTTTTAAGTAGCGTTTACAGTCGTCAAACTTGTTCATACAAAAGGCAACTTCGGCTTTATAAGGGAGAACATGACGCCTTGCCATGCCCGACTCAGTTGCTTTGAGTAGGTACTCATGGGCTATTTCGTATTTGTTTAAGGCTAAAGATATACGCCCTAAAAATATAAAAGTTGCAGGTGTTTTTACGTGCTCAATACTTTGCTGTGCAAGTGCTTCGGCTTTTTCTAAAACGTATTTACGAAGCGCACCTTGTGCTAAACCTAAGTAGCTAAGTTCCCAATAAAGTTCGGCTAGTTGTTTTTGTAAATTACTTAACTTTGGCTGCTTAGTCGTAATGGCTATTTCTTGCTGGTACAAACTGATTTTTTCGTTGAGTTTGGTTTCTTTACCATCAAGGGTTGAGTAGGCGAGTAGGCGAATATCATCTTCTAAATCTTTAAGTGCTAGCTTTAAAATAGGAATAGCTTGTGAGTCACTCATGTGACGAGCCGCCATTACGGCACTTAGACGTTTATTTGGTTCACTAGCATGCTTCAAAATTGCTTTAAGTCCGCCCATAGAATAGGTCGGGTTTGCTGATATTGCTCTGGCTTCAAAAGGAAGCTCAGGTATTTTATGCTCTTCAATTTCTATGTCATCGTTTTTGAGTGGTTTACACAGAGCAAACGTAAGCGCTACTACAACGCCTATAATTCCAAGTACTGGCAATGTAAACAACAATAAAAACATGAGTAGTAAAGAGCTATAAGGAGTCGTTTTGTATTTTTTAGGTATCAGGAAATAGCTAACAAAAGCAAAAAGAATGCTAGCAATAGCATGCAATAGTATAGCTAAAAACCAATCAGGTGTTTCCAGTACTTCTATTAGTGCAAAGTACTGACAAATACACCCTAAAATAGCCGCTACAATAATTATAATCATGAAAGTGAAACCAATCTCTTTATGTCATCTGAGCTTATTGGTAGTGCGAGTTGTTGCTCAATAACAATATCAAGCTCAGCTAAAGTGCTACCAGTGCGCTCTTTACACCAAGTGTTCATTCGGGCAATAAAGCCTGCTTTTTCAAGTTCATCAGCTAATGGCATTAATAACAGTAATATCTGATTTTTATCATCATATAAATAAATGTCTAAACCACGACGGGCTTCACTTAAATAACTCATAAGTTGAGTCGATTTATCAGTAATATTGTTGGCTTTTATTTTTAGTAGCTGCGATGGAATGTTGTATCGTTTTGCTTCTTTATTTGCGCGCTTAACTTGGCGAATAAAGTATGGGGACTCTTCATACGTCATTACTGGGTTTGTTATTTCATGACGAAGTAAATCGCCTATATGCCCAGCCATTACAGCAAGTAATGTTAGAGTTGTATTTTTAAGCGCAAAAAATTGTATTCTTTCAACCAAAATAGCGCCGTAAATAGTATTGTTTACGTCGATAAGTGGGATTGCCATATGGTATTTACTTATACCCGATGATGCTTTTTCGTCTTTTACCGATACTAATTCTTTTTCTTCGATCATCGCTAATATAAGAGGATCGTTTTTAGCTATTGGACTCATTTTACCTATAGAGGCAAGTGGTGGCTCTAAAACACTGTCGTTTTCAACTTTATATAACCCCGCTCTTTCTAGCGAACCGTACTCAACAAACAAGTCGATTATTTTTTGCGCTGCGCTATCAAGTCTTCTTTCTTTTAATAGCCCGATAGAGGTTCTTACTGCTTGTAGCGATTCACGTAAACTTAACGTATGGCCAGCTAGCATTTGCTCAATTCTATCGTGAGATGAATTAATTAAATGATACTGACGAGTAAATGTTTCAAGGCGATCGGTTACGTACTCAAGCTGAATACTTTGCTGCTGATTAGTACGCTCCCACACATCTCTAAATTCGCCAGTGATCATAATTACAATGATGTAGCCAATCATAGCGTTAATATTGAAGTCGCTTTGCGGTGATAAAATATTTGCTTGAAGTAAAAAAAGTTGGCCAACAAGCAAACATAAAATACTAATAAAGCCTTTTGAAAAGCCATAGCGTAAAGAAACTAAAAGTGGGCCAAGTACAGGCCACGAAAACCCTCCCTCAGTCCAAAATGGGTCCTGTGCGTTAAATAATACAGGCAGCCCTAAAGCAAGCGCGGTAAATATAAATACCTCAGCCCATATTTGTAGCTCAGGAACGTCTCTTGGTCTAAGGAAATGTGTTTTCACTCACTAACCTCTATATAAGAAATTAAATCGGCAATCACATCTTGTGCTGTTGCTGCAATGCTATCGCGGCCCCAGCCACTTTTAGCAATAGTACCTGTCCAAACTGGTGTGGTTTGTCCATTTACAGTGAGTGATAATGTAAGTGCAACAACAGGTTCGCCATCAAGCCCTGCTTTATAACGCCACTCTTCAATGCTGCCTGTTAGTACATAGTCAGCTTGTTGAGTGCTTAACCATTGCATAGCATTGTCTAAACGGTATTGATCATCCAGCGGTGGAAGCTCTTTGCTGTTTACGCGAGGTGCACGTATTAGAGTTGGTAATTTATTTTGTTGCCAAATGCTGGCTAAAATATCTTCAGCACGCTCACCGGCAAGCGGTGTTTGAGCATGATTAACAAGCGGCATTAGTGCCACTGTTTTTGAAGGGCTAAGCTCTATATCATCAGCAACTCTGCTGGTGGTACATGCTGATAATAGTAATACCAAACACGGTATAATTAAACGAAACATACTCTCTCCTAACATTAAAAATGTACGTAATAACCTAATTGTAATTGTGTATCTGAGTTACCCACTTTATTACTACTTTGGTAACCCAGCTGTAATTTAAATAAATCATCGCCCAGTACAGACCAACCTGCGCCACTTGAAACTGATACATCTACTGTATCGTTAAGTGTTTGATAGCCAGTACTTATATCAAATAACCACGAAGGGCTTGCGCCTAAATAAGGAGGTTCTAATGAACCAGTTGAAGCAAATGAGGTCCCTAGTGCAAAACGTCTAAATGGTTGAAGGTCAACTCTTAGCGGTCTTCTGCTTGAATCTGTATTTATTAATGCATTAACACGTTCAAAGTCTTGCCATTGCGCACTAAAATAAGCGTTCCAAATTGGGCGGTCTTTTAAAATGCTGTATTGGTAACGAGCATTATATTCTTGGCCGTTTATTAGTGAGCTGCCATCGCTTCTTCGAGAAAAAGACATCGCTGCTGCTGATAGCTGTACGTTTTGTCTACCATCAATATTGTAATTAACATAGGCCGTGGCTTTATCTAGCTGAGCATAGCTAAGTAGTGCTTCTGATTGGCGGTTTTCAACATTATATTCAAGCTTTAAACCTACCTGTGTTCGTGAATCCCATTGATAACGAGAGTCTATGCTAAGACCTTGGCGGCTAACTAAGCTGCCTTGGTGCGAATCTATTTTTGCATCAAAATACCAACGACCAAATGTCATTTTATCTTCTATCGCAAACAGTAATCCGTTGTTATCAAGGTTTTGCTGATTACTTAAACTTAATTTCCATTGCCCATTAGCATAAGGAAAATAAACGTTTACATCGTACTGGCTACTGTTTAAACCAGCCTCTGGCGATAGGTTTATTTCAAGCGCTCTAAAATAGGATGCGCGTGCATTTCTAAGTAAACTCAATTGCGATTCATTTGCCTCGCCAGTGAGTTCTTCGTACCAACGTTGCATGGTGGCATAGGGTTGTTTTAAATAGAGTAGGGCGTTTAGCTCATCTAGTTTGCTTAGTGAACCTTCAGCTATAAGCTGTTTCGCTTTATTAAATTCGCCGTTGGTCATATAAAGTTGTAGTTTTTGCCATGGCTCTAATTTTTGTGCAGCTCGGCGTGCTAACCACCAGTTTGTTTGGGGCTCACCAATAGTGTCGGGGGCAAGTTCTTCCATTGTGTTTAATTGCATTAAATGAGGAACAGCCATCGCGCCCGCCCAGCGAAACATTAAGCCTCTGTATGCATATTTATCTTTAGGTAAGTGTTGCAGTAAATAGTGATTAAGTTCAGCAGCATTTGCATAATATCCAAGTTGTTTCATTACATCGGCTAAGTTAACCAGTGTTGTTAAGTCACTTGGATCTGCAATGGCCAATTTACGCAAATAAAAGTAGGCACTGTTATATGACTTTTCGTGAATAGATAGGCTAGCTAAGAGCTGCGTCCACGCATAGGAAGTGTCGCTTTGAGAATAGCGCGTTAAAATGCGGCCAATCATTACAGTGTCATGCATTTGCAGCGCTAACCAACCTTGTGCAAGCACAACATCAGAGTCATATTCGCTTAATTTAGCAGCGCGGTTTAAAGTTGTATAAGCTGAATTTAAATCACTTTGGTTTTGATACCAATTAGAAAGAATTAACCAAGCAGGATAGAGAGCTTTATTATATCGTTGTTTATCAAGTTCAGCATGAATACGTGCAACTGATTTAGCATCATTTACTTGTGTGCTTAATAATGCAATTTGAATCAATTGACGGTCAGTTTGCGACTCACTTTTCCATAAATAATCAAGAAGCTCCTGAGGCCTACCTTCAAAGCGCAATTGTTGGTAGTGCAGCATGTCGCCTACGCTTAAAGGGCTTATTTGTTGTAACTGCTCTAATGCATATAGCTCATGAGCTTTGTCTTGGACTCGCATTGCCATGTCTACATTGGCACTCCAAAACTCATCGTCAGAACTTTCATGTTTGTTTTTTAGTACTTGCAGAGCTGTAGAAAAGTCATCTTCTAGCCAAAATGCGCGGGCAATCCAAAGTAAATCTTCTTCATTTTTAGGCCCTTTATATGTAGGCCACAAAGCTCTTAATGCTTTTAAATTACCAGTATCGTGAAGTACTTTTGCTTTCCAATATTGTGATAACGCACTTTTACCATTTATTTGCTCAAAGCGTTCAATATTATTTAACTCTTGCTTTGTGTTACCAATAAATTCGTTAGCTTGCATCCAATTAGCAAAGCCATTTCCTTTTAGATTTCTATTTTGGGCTTTATATTCGTATATATCATTAGCATCTTGGTATAAATATAAAGCGGTGGCATCGTTAATACTATCGGTAAGCATCGCAGGGGTTACGGCTTTGTTAGACATTAGCCATTTAAACTCTCGGAGTGCCTCTTTAGGCTTGTTTTGCCAGCGCTTTATCTTCCAATTTAATAAATGTAGCTCTTTGTCATCTGGGCTTTGTAGTAATAGCTTTGCAAGTAATTGCTCAGCCCCTTTTGCATTTCCATTTGCTAAACGCAGGTGCATTGCTTGTGTTAAGTACTCGCTGTTATTTGGATAGGTCTTTAATAAGCTTTCAATAGCTTGAGCTGCATCTTCTGTGTTGCCAGCCAAGTTTGCTAAATAAAGGGTGCGTTTAACATCGGCTTTGTCACCGTAGGTGCTCCACCATGCATAAGCTTGAATCGGATTATTTGCGCCAAGTGCAGTTTCAATCGCTTTAGCTGCAATGTCAGCATTTATATTTGTTTTATAAATAGCGAATGCTTTGTCAGGTTCCCCTGCGCTTAACCAGTAATCGGCTGCAAGGAGTGGCTGTTTATTTTTTTGATAATACTGAGCAACTTTTGCGTTTAACCCAACGGCTTTTGCAATTGTCAGTATTTGTTCGTTCCAATTTTTATGAGCTCCTATTTTTAATGATAGCTCTTCAAAGCGGTCGTCAACTTTAGCACCACTTGCTAGCCATAATGAGTAAAGCAACTTTATTTCAAGTGTTGCTTTGCGCTCGCCTCTAGGTAGCTTTTCAAGCTCGTTAGTGGCTTGTGAATACTCACTAAGCCCTATATGTAGCTCAACCAATTTAGCGCGAAGCTTTTCGTTGTCGGGCTCTGTATTGAGCGCTGCATTAAGGTAAGATTTCTCAAAGGTATAATCTTGTGAAAGTGCATCATCTTCAAAAAATAAGGTATGGGGAAATAACGCATAAAGTGCAAAACAACTTACAGCTAGTATCGCTAATATTGTTTTTATAGAAATTAACTGAGGGCGCTTTTTAGTATTCATTATAGAGCAGATCCGTTGCAGTTAAGGTAACCATAAAAGTCACCTGTAGGTATTTTAAAATGTGTTATTTTACCCCGATTAATACCTTTGAAGCGCTCACCCAAATTAGATACAAATTCGCAAGAACGTGCATTAATTAAATCAAGTGAAGCGGGCACCCATGCTTTAAAACTAACCGGTCCGTTAACTTGCCAGTTATCAATAACAACATTTGCAGATGCTAAATAAGGTTTTTCACTATTTTGGCTATGATCAAAGCTAAGGCGAGCTATGTTATTTATAATATGTATGTAGTCACCTTTTTCAGTTACACCAGATACTCCTTCACTTTGAGCTATGTTTGGCACATCAAAATCGCTAGGTATGCGCAGAGTACGAATGTACTTTGAGCTAAATAACCATTCATTATTACTGTTTTTAGCAAGTGCAGAAAAGTAAAAATCTTTTGCTACTTTTGCATAGTGGCTTAAATGCACCGGTGTATTTGGCCTTGCTAAAACATAATCAATGTTGTGTTTAAGAGCGTCTAAGCCCGCAAGAACTTCACCTGAATAAAAGTGATAATAAATAGTGTAAGGTTTTAACCTATATGGCTTTTCTGTTATTTCGAATGTTTCGGTTAAGCGTCTAAAGCCGTAATAAGGGCCATGCCATAAGTTTGTGTAAACATTTTCATTTAATATGGGGGCGTAAATTTGATACAGCAAATCTCTTTCAGGGCGACCGATAGGGGAGATGTGAGAAAGGCTTGGGTTATCAGCATTTACATCAGTATTACCGCCATTGACATTTAACACGCCAGCTTCACGAGCAAGTTCAAGTGCTTTTGGGCCAGGTGTTGCGTCCCCTGACCATAGCATCATTACTGTTTTTTTATTTTTAGGTGTGAGTTTTTCATCAATGTACTTTATCGAGTCGGTAATTTCTTTTTTAAGGCTAATTGTGTTGTAGCCAGGCACGTCTAGATGAAAACCGTAATCTGTGTCGTCTTCATCTATTTTTTTTCGCCCAGATAGTGCTGTCCAAAAATAGGGATGACTATAAGTGTGTGAAGCAACTTCTACGTAAGGCAGGTTAAAAATACTACGCGCAATGCCTTCGAGTTTGGCACTTTGTTTAGAATGAATACCGCCTTCTTCAATATCAGCTTGGATCACTGATGACGTTAACGGTAGTTTGTAGTGTTTAATTATTTCATCTCGAATTACTTCTGCTGAATAAGGCTTACCTGCGTAGTGGGCAATACTTGTAAATCCATCTCCATCGATATGCAAAGTAAGCATTCGCCTGCCGCTTTCGGTGGTTGTATCTGGCACTAATATAGGTGGTAACCCCATTGCTTGAGTAAGCAATGTACGCGGATCAATAACCCATTTGCTGCCTTCCATCGGAAATGTGTCAATTAACCAAGGAGCGGCCACGACTGCACCATATTTAGTTTTAGCCGCTTGTAAAATACTTATATTATTAGCAGACTTTATTGTTATTAGAGGAGCCGCATCAGTTGCTAATTTAAGTAAGTATGGTTTAACAATAGGGGGAGGTGTTGTTGACTCCCCTTTGAGCCAAGGTGCAAAGCTATCTTGTTTATATGGACCTTCAGGTAATGTGTTTAACGACTCAATACCTAAGCTTAATAATAATTTAGTTGATTGTGGTAACTCGCCTAAAATGAGTTCTGGTACAACACCTAAATTAGCTTCAAGCCAATTGTTTAGTGTTGGTGTGTAAAACGTATCGCTTGTGGTCCACGAGATAATACCTGCATGCAAGCTAGGATCAACCAAAGGTAAGTCGCGCTTTGCCATATCTATGTAGTCAGGTATATATCCCAAATACTCAATCATGGTCGCTAGTTTTAAATGTACGGTAGTGTAAATGAGTGGCTTTACGTTACTGTTGTACGGAATGAGGATGCGTCTTGGTACTGGTGATATAGTTGATGTACCCCATGTTTGTAAGTGTCCATCAGTTACCCAGGGAATAAAACCTGCCTGTTTTATTTTTTGCGCCATAGCAAGACGGTTGTCAGGCTGTGCATAATCAATAACTTGTACTTTAAAACCAAGCTTTTGTGCCGTTTTTAATTGTGCACTTAGCCAAGCTTGATCGTTCTCGGTGGTTAATTTGTAGCTATTATTGATTGGGTTGTAATGGCTATATAAACCTTCAGCCACTAAATCACTGGCTAAACCAGTAAGTCTAGGTAGTAACTCAAAGCCTCGGTTGAGGATAAGGTGTTTATTAAACGTGTCAGACAGACTTTTTATAATTGCGACTAAGCCATTTTGTTGATCTGATTTACTATGCTTGTCATCTAAAAGCTGATAGCTGTCTAGGGTATCTAAAAACAAGCCACTGAAGCCCCGTGCTTTTAAGGTAGCTGCGTTATTTTGCACACGTTGTTGCCAATGCTTAGATGTTAAATCGGCAATGTGACTATTCCAGTTAGGGTTAACTGCGAGTGAAGACTCACTTTCAATAAACGACTCACCCACACTTAAATAAGCGTAAACAGCAATGTTTCGTTTTTTAAACCAATTGAGTTCGTGCTCAGTCACAAGGTCAGGCTGAACTACAACGCGAGAATAAAAGGTCATTTCGGCTAATGGCATCGGCGCTGAGTAGTAAAAAGCGATACTATTATTTACAGGCGTTGCGAATGCGTGAGCCGACACTAAAAGTGCAAGGTATAAAATATACTTCATTAATAATTCATTTTTATTTGATTATAACTGTGACTCAAAGTGATGTGTTCCAATTTTTATCTAGTTGTTTGGTATTAGGAATATAGGACTATTATATGTTAATGGAAGTTTGATATCTATATATTCATTATTTATATGAACCTAAAACCAATATTAACATGGCTAATGACTTAACTCATTACATACGAAGCAATTGGGCCGCTCAATACGCTATCAAATTAATTTTAGATCAATACAGCCGTTAGAATTTTGAATATAACAAAAAGGGTGGTAAATAATATATTGATTAATACAAAGGTCGCAGTGTTTTTAGTGTTCAAATACCTCCCTTGTGACTATAATATCAGCACGCAGAGCATGGTATGAGTATACTCCCACCAAATTTTTTATTTACTATGTTTTAAACCCAATAAAACATAGTAAACAGTCGTAATATAACTTTGGCAATTGTCGTTATATATGCATTTATACACCCCGGAGAGAAAATGAGTAATTTAAGCTTGAAAAACAAATTGCTGTTACTAGCTATTTTACCGCTAATGCTACTTTTGATCAGCTTAATGCTGAGTTCTTATTATTTAGAGAATAAAAATCAGCAACAAAATTTTGAAGCATTTCAAACTAAGTTAATAAGTGACAAGCAAACGTTACTAAGTACCGAAATTGAAATTGCTAGCAAAATTGTTCGCTATCAATTAGCAAATGGCTCTGAGCAAGATGCTAAAAACGCTTTAAGAGGCTTAACATTTGGTCAAGGTGGTTACTTTTTTATATACGACACCAATGGCATTAGTGTTTTTCATGCATTACTAGGTGATGCTATTGAAGGGCAAAACAAAATAGGGATGACTGACCCTAACGGTAAAAAAATAATAGTGGGCTTATTAGAGCAAGCTAGAAAAGGCGGTGGCGCTTTTAACTATCATTTTCAAAAACCAAATACCACAGGCTTAGTTGAAAAGATGGGCTATGCAGCAATGATACCAGGCACAAACTGGATGATTGGTACTGGCGCATATATGGATGATATAGACGCAGAGCTACTTAAATACCAAACAGCAATGCAAGAGCACATGAATGATAAGGTAATGACCTTATTATTAATTGCTTTATTTTGGGTTGTTTTAACAATTATATGTGCGTTAGTTGCCGCAAATACAATGGTAAAACCAATACAGCGCATGGCGCAAAGCCTTGACGATATTGCAAAAGGCGAGGGCGATTTAACCAAGCGTCTAGACATTGATACTAACGATGAAATAGGTCAACTTGGCGAAGCATTTAATATGTTTGTAAGTAAGCTACATGGCATTATTGCTAATGTGGTTGATGTAACACACGATGTAAAAACAGCTTCTGGTGACATTAATACACAAACACGATTAATTGAAGACAAGTTACTTAATCACAATCATGAAACAGATCTTGTTGCGACGGCTATTACCGAAATGTCGGCTACTTCTCATGAGGTGGCTCAAAATACAAACCAAGTGGCAGAGTCAACTCAAGCGGCAACGCAAGAAGTTGCTAAAGCTCAAGAGTGTGTTGATATTTCACTCTGTGAGGTTTCAAACTTAATGGGCGAAATTAACCTAGCTGCTGAACAGGTTGATTCACTCAGTGATCAATCTAAAAAGATTAATAGCGTACTAAGTGTAATTGGTGGAATTGCTGAGCAAACAAACTTACTTGCACTCAATGCTGCAATAGAAGCTGCGCGCGCAGGTGAGCAAGGCAGAGGGTTTGCAGTTGTTGCTGATGAAGTAAGAAGCCTAGCAAGTCGTACTCAAGTTAGCACATTAGAGATTAGTGAAATGTTGAGTGAGCTACACAATTTAGTATCAGATGCAGTTGCTGCAATGCAAGCAAGCCAAAGTAGTTGTAATCGCTCTGTTGAGTCGTCTCGTGCTATTTCAGAAAGTTTAGGCGCGGTAACAAGCTCAGTTAGATCAATTAACGATATGAGTACGCAAATTGCGACAGCGGCGCTGGAGCAAAGTAGTGTTACAGAAGAAATAAACCGTAATGTATTTGCTATTCAAGAAATAGTTAATGAGCTAACTATTTCAAGTAAAACGACCTCTTCGGTAGGTCAGCATTTAGCTGGGCGTGGTGAAAGCTTAGGACACTTAGTTGGCCAGTTTAAGATTTAACAAAGCTCAAAGCCCTACACTAAAAGCCGCTAATAGCGGCTTTATTTTTGTAGGCGATTTTTTATAAAAATTATTGAATTTTTTGTATGCGTTAAGGTCTATCAGCATGCAAATATACTTATATAGTGGAATAACTATGCAAAACATGCCATCAATTAAACGTTGTACTCGAGAAGAGTTAGCGCCAGAGCAAGATTTGGGGCGTTTAGTCTCTTTTTTACGTTCGAGATTAGCCATTCATGTTGATGCCAAGTTACTTCCTATGGACTTAACTTCTGCGCAATATATAGTGGTTGTACTACTTGCGAGAGAGTCGGTTAATACGCTTGCAGGACTTTGCGAATATATGGTTTATGATCGTGGCGCTATGAGCCGCTTACTAAACCGACTTGAAGAAAAAGGACTCATTATTAAAACGCAATGTGAGCTTGATAAGCGCTCAACTATTTTGTGTTTAAGTGAAAAAGGTAAAGCTCTTTGTCCTGAAATTATGCCTGTAGTGAACGAAGTCTATGCGCAAGCATTAAATGGTTTTTCAGAGCCAGAAAAAAACCAAATAATCGACTTACTATTCAAAGCTATAAATAATCTTGATTCACTGCCAGACTCCCCCAAAAAGTAGATTATCAATAAAATAGCGATACTGTTTCAATAGAAAGTTAGCCTGCTAATTAGTTGATCTGATTGTGCGCAGAATCTAACTTTGATAATATAGTTGCCTAGGCAATTAAAGTTATCATCTTGTTAGGTTTGTTATGATTGAAAATAATTTGTTAGTACAATTACAGCAGCAATATCCAGAACATACCTTTATGCAACATCACTTAAGTGTTGTCCATAAGGGACGTTTTGCTAACGCGATTGTGTATCGATATAAAGATAATGAATTTGATTTAATCGTTAAAGATTTTAGCCAAAGCCCGTGGTTTATCCGCAAAACATTTGCACGTATGTCGGTAAATCAAGAGTATAAAGGGTTGAGCCGTTTAGCAGAGCTTGACGCAGTTGCTAACCGCTTTTGTAGATTGTCGCCGATAGCGGTTGCTTATAACTATATTGAAGGCACGCCACTGCGCGCTTTAATTCATGAAGACAAAACACTACCTGTTAACTTTTTTAGTGAGCTTGAGCGTCAAGTAGCAAAAATGCATCGCAAAGGCATCGTGCATTTAGACTTGCGTAATATGGGTAATATTTTATGCGGCGCAGACGGTAAACCTTACTTTATTGATTTTCAGTCCACTATTAGCTTTTCTCGTTTTCCACGTTGGTTGCAACGCTTTATGCGAGGATCTGATATGTCAGGCGTATATAAAGCATGGAATAAATTGGGTGAGCAGCCTCTGCCACAAAAAAAGCAAGACTATTTAGAGCGCTTTAATCACGTGCGTAAACGCTGGATTTTTAAAGGTTACCCAATACAGCGAGGCTATGCGTGGGGCGCTGCACTTATTACTCAATTTGTAGATTCTGACTTAGTACGAAATATTACTGATAGACTTTAATTTAAAGCATAAAGCGTAATTTAAAAACACCTAATTCATTGTGTGATTTTGCCCATATTAGCCTAGCTAATATGGGATTTTTTTTATTATAAGTAATCCCTTTAGTTTGCTTACTTGTTGTTTAATCCCTCAAAAATAATTCCTTTTACTGTTTTTTTAATTTTTTAAAATAAATATTAGTACTGCATTTAGTTTGCCCATACAATGCGCAAAAATAGCTTGCGCATGCTTAATAAGTTCACGTTTTTTCTGCAATTTTTTATTGTTCAAGTAGACTATAAATAATGTGCGCTTTTAAATTTTAAGGTTTTAAGATGATTGAGTATCCGGTAGACCAACTTCCACAGCTCATAAATGATTTATTGCAATGCGATACAACAGAACGCAAAAATAAATTATTAGCAGATGCGCAGTTAACGCTTTCAACAGAGCACCTGTCATTACTTTTTGAGGCGATACCAAAAGAGCAACGACTTGAAATTTGGCAGTTGCTTGATGAAGACACGCAACACGAAATTTTTGTTAATTTAAGTGAAGATAGTTGTTTGTGGTTGCTACAAACGCTAGAAGACACTGAGGCTTTTAAACTTCTTGATGAAGTTAATGTAGAAGAGCTACTGGAACTTGAAGAAGTTATACCAGAGCGATTTGTTGAGTATGCAAAAAAGCAACTCGATGAAGCGCAAACCAAACAATATGATTTAGCGCAGCAATACCCGCCAGAGCAATTAGGTCACTGGTTAGGTTTTGACTTTTTAAAAGTATCGGAGAAGCTAACAGCCGGTGGTGCTAAAAAATTGCTACATAAAGGTTTACCGCAATACAGTGAAGTTATTTATTTAGTAAGCCGCAAGGGTAGTTTAATAGGTGAGGTTGCGGTAAATGATTTAATAAAAGCCAGCGACACCGATAATTTAATGACATTGGCAAATCATGACTTTTCATTGCTCCATGCTGACGATGATTTATATGAAGCGGCAGAGGTGGTGATCCACAGTGAAAAAATGGCACTGCCAGTGGTTAATGCTGATAACAAATTACTTGGGCGATTAACCATTGCCTCTGCTTATGAATTACGACAAGAAGTTGCTGATGAAGCAGCCGCTAAAGCCGGTGGTTTACGTGAAGACGAAGACCTGTTCGCAAGTGTGCGAAAAAGTGCTAAAAACCGTGGCATTTGGTTAGGTATTAATTTAGCTACTGCCTTTTTAGCGTCGTGGTTTATCGGTTTATTTGGCGCAACGATAGAACAAGTTGTAGCACTAGCTGTATTAATGCCAGTGGTCGCTTCTATGGGGGGAATTGCAGGTAGTCAAACATTAACCGTTATTGTGCGAGGTTTAGCGCTTGGACAAGTTACAGATTCAAACCGTAATGCGTTGCTTAAAAAAGAGCTGCGTGTTGGCGCTGTAAATGGCTTGGTATGGGCGTTTGTAATAGGCCTACTAACCTTTTTATGGTTTAACGACTTAATGCTTAGTATTACGATTACGGTAGCCATATTATTGAATTTAGTGGCCGCGTCACTAGCAGGTGTTGTTATTCCGTCTATTTTAGACAAAATGAAAATTGATCCTGCGTTATCTGGTTCGGTAATTTTAACTACCGTTACCGATATTGTTGGGTTTGTTACCTTTTTAGGTTTAGGCAGTTTATTGCTTTTATAAGCCTTATACCAATTCGCTTAATTGAGTGAATTGGTATTACTAACAGGAAAATACAATGACCTTTGAAGTCATGATTTGGTGTGCAATTGCTTTGTGTATTTCACAATCGGCAATATTTTCGGGCTTAAACTTAGCGTTTTTTTCACTAAGTAGGTTTCAGCTCGAAATGGAAAGTGCAAAAGGGAACGAGGCGGCCATAAAAGTAATGGCCCTTCGAAACGACTCTAACTTTTTATTGTCGACTATTTTGTGGGGTAACGTAGGTATTAACGTACTACTTACACTACTTTCTGATTCGGTATTAATGGGCGCAAGTTCGTTTTTATTCTCAACTATCGCAATTACTATTATTGGTGAAATAACACCGCAGGCTTATTTTTCGCGTAATGCGTTAAAAATGGCAAGCCTACTTTCGCCGTTAATTAAGTTTTATCAGATTCTGTTTTATATAGTTGCTAAGCCAACGGCTTTAATACTCGATGCATGGTTAGGTAAAGAGGGGATTACGTACTTTGCTGAAAGTGAGCTCAGGGGTATTATTCGCAAACACATAGAGGCTGAAGAAGCTGATGTTCAACACGTTGAGGGAATAGGCGCGCTTAACTTTTTTAGCTTAGATGAAATAAGCGTAACCAAAGAGGGTGAGGTAATTGATCCAGACTCTATTATTGCTTTGCCTACTAAGCTTGATTTGCCTATTTTCCCAGACCTTACATTAACAACTGATAATGAGTTTTTACGCAAACTACATAAGTCAGGTTATAACTGGGTGATCATTACCAATGAAGACGGTTGGCCTTTATTAGTGGTAGATGCTGACGGCTTTTTAAGATCAGCGTTATTTGAGCCAGATACTTTTGACCCTTATCATTATTGTCACAGGCCTATTATTGTTGCAGATGAAGCGATGCGTCTGAGTGAAGTGATTTTAAAAATACGGGCTAATCATTCTTTAGATAAATCGTTTGATGGGGCCATTGATCACGATGTGGTATTAGTGTGGAGCGACGTGAAACGCATTATTACCGGCGCTGATATATTTGGTCGGTTGCTCAAAGGTATGAGTGCACCAAAACTCGAACTGCATGAAAATACAGAGAATAAAAAGCCGCTATAAAGCTGTCTCTTGATCACAAGTCTGACTCAAGAGATTTTGCTAAATCGTAGCCTTCCAGGATGGCTTGTAACTTAAGCCATCCTTGCCATAACACTTTCACAGATGCACGCCCTGTGCGCTTGG
>NZ_JACJDW010000016.1:0-100564 GCF_014163745.1 Pseudoalteromonas sp. SR44-2
AGGCAATTGGTGCTGCAATGAGAAAGCTGACACATATCTGTTTTGGTGTTGTGAAGAATCAAACTGAATATCAGCCCCAAGCAATTTAAAGAAAGCTTGAGGCTGATTAGAAGAGATGGTATCTAAATAAGTACTGGCCAAGCTCTAGGTTAAATTGCCCCTTAAACAGTTGCACTGCAATGGTAAACATCATGCCTACTAAATAAAGACCACAAACTGCAGTGATTAACGCAATAATTTTAGATACCCAAAACACACTGTTATGCACCGGGAAACTGTCAACAATATCACCCATACCACTTTGGCGTTCTCGCCAAACCAGCTCTGCGCTGTAATAAGCAATAATGATAAACATAAACAAAGCGGAGGAGTTTTGAATTATGCCCACCATGTTTTGTGTGAGCGGCCAATCCGTTGTGCCATATGCGCCAATAGGTGCAAAAAGTGGTGCGAGTAACATAGTAATACTGACACCCGCTAAAATCATAAAAGGGGCACTTAATATAACTTGCTTAAGTTCAAATAAGCTGCGCATTACTAATTGCGATTTCGTATTTACCCCTTTTGACTTATAATTTTTAGCGCTGCTAATAAGTGCTGCTTGTTTATTTTTTACAAACGTAGAGACAGCAAATTGCTTTTTCTGTTTTTTAGTGACTACGCGATTACCTAACTTTCCGAGGCCAAAAAACATCGCTAAACTTATTGCTACCCATAAAATACGGTTAATTAAAAAATCGCCCGAAAGCGTTAACACTTCAGTATTTTTATCACTTACAGTCCAGTAACGGGTTAAGTCAATTAACGACCCTGTGCCAAATGGGTCTGCGTAAACAACAATATTTCTAAACGCTAAATCGTCAAAATAGATACTCGCCAATTGGTAGGTTATATAAACCACCACGGCCGTTACATATACCGCCATCATGGTTTTAAAATAGACCGCCACACTATTAAAAATAGCACTGAGGACCAATAAGCTTGGCACTGCTAAATATAAAAAAGGCGCTGCGTAATATATAAACTTATTGGGGCCTACTAGCTCGCTATCGAGCCAGCCAACCAACAAGCCAAAGTGAGATCCCAAAAATACGCCTAGTGGCACGCTTAAAAACACAATAAGTACAACTAAGTAAGAACCAAAAAAACGCCCTGATTGATAAGCAAGCGGGTTAACGGGCTTACTAAACACCAGCTCATCCATTTTGGTCTCGCTGTTGCGAATCGCTGAGCTTGCAACAAAGTTAACCACTAAAAACATAGCAAGCGTACAAAAGGTAACCGTTAAAACCATAATGGTATAAGGCGAGTTCATATGAACATTAGCCCCACCTAACGGAAACTTACTACTGGAGCTTATAAAAAACGCCATAAAAAAGAATATTAATGAGGTCACATAAAACGAAGGCTGACGCATAAAATAGCGCAGCTCAAACGCGAGCATATTAAAAAACATAGCGCCCCCTTATGCTACTTGGCTGTTACGATGATTAAGCAACGTAGAAAAATACACATCTTCTAGGTTTGCACTGCTGAGCTCAAAACCTTCAGGGGCTTCATTGGCTAATACATGTAATATGGTTTGCCCAGCAAATAAGCGTTTTGAAATAACAGGCAGCTGCGGTTCAAGCTCTAGCGCTTCTTCTTGGCTCATGGCTTTGCGCCAAATTTGGCCTTGGAGTTTATCGGTAAGCGCTATTGGGTTACCTTCTAGTAAAATCTTACCGCCAGCCAACACCGCCATATTTGGGCAAAGCTCTGCAACATCTTCAACGATATGGGTCGATAATATAACTACTTTTTGCTCGCCTAAGCTTACTAATAAGTTATGGAAACGATTACGTTCCTCTGGGTCTAGCCCCGCTGTTGGCTCATCAACGATAAGTAAGTCGGGGTCACCTAGTAAGGCTTGTGCAATACCAAAACGCTGGCGCATACCGCCCGAAAAGCCACTGACCGCTTTTGAGCGATGTTGATATAAATTAGTGTGCGCAAGTAATCCTTCAACCGACTCTTTACACGCTCTGCTTTATTATGAATACCCTTTAAAACAGCCATATGGTCCAGTAAGTCGTAAGCACTAACACGCGGGTACACACCAAAATCTTGTGGTAGATAACCCAAACGTTGGCGCAGTGCCTGTGGGTCTTTAAAAACATCAATACTATCAAAAGTGATTGAACCCGAATCGGCAGATTGCAACGTGGAAATAGTGCGCATAAGTGACGATTTACCTGCGCCATTTGGCCCAAGCAATCCAAACATCCCTTTACCGATAGATAAATCAACACCTTGTAGTGCATGTACGCCGTTATCGTAGGTTTTAGATAACCCTGTAATTGATAGCATTTTTACTTCCTTGAATATGAGTAATTATTTTTATAATGTTTTATACCACAAGGAAAATAGGAACATAAGTTACTTGCTGGTTAAATTTGTAACAACAAATAAACATATTTTAAACTCATAACACTTGCCTGTACTGTATTCACTCGGTATAAAAACCACATATACTTTTTATAAGAAGCGAAAAGCCATGCAAGATCACCAAAGCCAGCCGTTAAATGACTTTATAGAATATCCACATGAAGAAATGCTAAATCGTGCTAACGAGTTTTTACAAACCAGCCAACGCCGCCATAGCATTCGCAGCTTTAGCGATCGCCCAGTACCAAAAAATATTATTGAAGCATGTATAAAAGCAGCTGGCACAGCACCAAGTGGAGCGAATCATCAGCCTTGGCATTTTGTGGCTATAAACAGTAGCGATGTAAAAAAAAAATAAGAGAAGCCGCAGAAAAATTAGAGCGTTCTTTTTACGAAGGCAGAGCAGGTGAAGAATGGTTAGATGCGCTAAAACCGTTAGGTACCGACGCCAACAAACCTTATTTAGAGCATGCACCTTGGCTTATAGCTGTATTTAGTCAAAAAAAGGGCGGCGTAAGCACCGATGATAAAAATACGAATTATTATGTGCATGAGTCTGTTGGCTTAGCTACCGGCTTTTTAATTCAAGCTTTGCACCGCAGTGGTTTGGCAACCCTTACTCATACTCCAAAGCCAATGAGTTTTTTGACCGACATATGTAATCGCGATAAAGATAACGAACGCCCATACATGCTACTTATTACAGGCTACCCAAGTGATGATGCAACAATACCTGCTCATGCACTGGATAAAAAATCACTCGATGAAATAGCTACGTTTATTTAGTATTTTCTGCTCGGCAAAACCACTCATATAGCAAAGCGATGATCGACTCAACTTTTGGGTCGGTCAACGAGTAATAAATAGTGTGCCCTTCTCTGCGAGTAGCAACCATATCTGCCTTGCGTAAACTTGCTAAATGCTGAGATAACGCTGACTGTGCTAAAGGTACATTTTTATTTAGCTCACCTACACTTTGCTCACCTTGTAATAAACTACATAAAATCATTAAGCGATTTTTGTTAGCCATTAATTTTAAAAACTGTTCGGCTTGCTCTGCGTTGACAGCTAGTTGTTCAATATTCATTTTTATTATTTCTCTTTTTTAATACCTTTTTAAGTATAGACTTTTACATTAGTAAGTTCTAATGTAATTAACATTAGGTTTTACTAATGTTAAGATGGCCATGAAACTAGCGATGCCATTTTATTAATCGGCGGAAGTGCTGTAGCAGTATCCGCACTATTAAGTTACTTTATATAAAGTAACTTTCAGTTTTTAACGTTATTTATAAGTATTAACTCAATTCAACCTACTTATACCAAGTAGCACCTATTAATGTCTTTTTTAAGAAAAAGAGGATTTACAAACTAATGCTTACATCAATCCCTGACTTACTAAAAATTATCACACCTAACCAACGCCGTATTGACGCAGCGCAAGCAAAACTCGAGCTTGAACAAAATAAAGGTTTACTTATTGATGTGCGAGAACCTGCAGAGCACGCGACAAAATCGGCTGCCGGCGCTATAAATATTCCGCGTGGATTACTCGAGATGAAACTGATGGAAATAGAAAAAGACGCAGCTCGCCCTATTTACGTGCACTGCGCAAGTGGTGCGCGCGCAACTTTGGGAGCAGAAGCGTTAACGCGTGTGGGTTATGAAAACGTAACCGTTATTACCTGTGACGCAAACCAAATATGTAGTGTGTTTTAAACATCAACTGAATACTTATAATGATGCGCCTAGTAAAGGTAGGTGTTTAACTTTGTGATAAGTCAGTGCTAATTTAATACACTCTTTAACTGGGTACTCTGGTAATGGCTTTTCACTATTAAATATAATTGCCCGGTTACCTTCAAAGGTGAGAGTGTGGGAATACAACTCTCTAAATGTGCTTACTAGCTTTGATTGGCAATGAAAAAACAAATAACACGAGGAGCCCTTAAAGCCTACGCGAATGGGGCTGCCATTTATTGTGTTATAACTTGGCTCTCCCCACTTTAAAGACTCTTCAACAGCTCCTAAGTTTTGCTCTTGTGCTACGGTATAAATTAACTCTCGTAATTTTATAAGCTTACTTTTTACTATCTCAGGATAATTATTAAATATATTTTCTATTTCCGTATTCATAAAAATATCCTTATAAGCATTACAAGTTCAAACAAGTTACTTTTGCTGCCTTTCATCAAGTAAAACAAGTAGCATCTGCTCAATATTTTTAACGCTATAAGTAAGTGCTCTCAGTAGCTCTTTTTCACTTTGCTCTGTTGCCTGCTGCGACGTTTTACCTTGATTAGCCAATACATCTTTTTGCTCAAGTATCGCCTCTCTAAACTCACTCGCATTAACCACACCAAGCAAAGACACTAAAGCACCATTTCCTGACTGCCCTGCTGTTTCAAAGCTTAAACGATATAATCCAAAAATTCGCATGAGCGGCCCTTGGCTTAAACCTACATCTGTTATTTTTTCAAGCGGAATAGATTTTTCTTCTTTAAATAATATGCCACGTTTAACTACCAATTTTTGTGGTAATAAGTCAGCCGACATAGCTGCGAGTATTCGTCCGCCCACCAGCCATACAATAAGTAAAATGATAGGTATAAGCGGTATAGTAACAAGAGCCAACATTGCAAATAGCGAGGCAGTAACCATCCAGTATTGTTTTACTTTAGGATCAAAATTAGCACTTTTTAAGGTTAAGTTACTCATTAGCTTTCTTTTGTATGGTTGGGGATTTATAAAAGTACGCCAATCTAATATTGAATGCAATTTAGTCCAAACATTTATAATTAGCATTCAAATATACTTTCACACACTTATGTACATACAAAAAAGCCGAGCATACAGGGCTATGCTCGGCTTAGGTCTGGGAAAATAAACTGCTACTACTTATTAATAAGTATGCTTACATTTTCTCTATCTGGGCCTATTACATTAAACGTGTAAGTACCTTGTTCGGTAATATTTAGTGCTATATTGGCACCTACGGCTTCAAGTGGTGTTAGTTCATCAATTGCCACTACCGGCGTATCGCCTGCTCCACCGTAATCAACGGTACTCCAATCTTCAGACGCTACTTTAAATTCGTAGTCACCTGCTTCTAACTCTATTGATGTAGAGTAAATTGCATCACCCTCGTACATCAGTGGGTTATCAGTACTCCAGTCATTTAAGCTGCCACGAATAAATACCGTTGTTTGTGCAAACATTTCAGCGTTGAGTACTTTTAGCGATACGTTATTTAAATCACTGGCGTCAAATATAAACTGGTATTCACCTTCTTCTGCAATGTCGATGGTCATATTCGCGCCCGCAACCGACAACTGCTCTGCAGTGCCAACCATAACACTGGCATCTCCCTCAGCCGAGCCATAATCAACCGTGCTCCAATCTTCTGACGCTACTTTAAATTCATAGCTTGCAGCGCTCAGTGTTTTAGTAAAGGTGTAAATGCCTTTACCTTTATAACTTAGCTCATCGGTTACTCCCCAATCATTAAGCGTACCGCGCACATAAATAGCAGTGCCTACAAATGGCTCTTCGTTGTATAAAGTAAGCGTTGGATTTTCAGGGTTTGAAGCATCAAGCGAAAATACATAGGTTGCATCAATAGCAGCGCTAAATGTCATGTTTGCACCTGAGCGCGTTAATGGCTCGCTTTGGTTTTCAACTACATCTTTATCAGCGTCAGTAAGCGCACCAAAATCAACCGTAGACCAATCTTCAGAGGCAATTTTAAATTCGTAATCGCCAGCGCTCAGTGCAATTGCTATACGGTATTCACCATCGCCAATATATTCAAATGCATCGCGTGTGCCCCAGTCGTTTAAACTACCGCGCACAAACACAGCGGTGCTACCATAAGGTACTACATCAGGTGCCCCTACGGTTGCATTTGCACTTAAACCAGCACCTTGGCTCTCACCTTGGTTTTTAGTAAAAACAGCTAATGTGTAAGGCGGTACAGTAAATGTGCCTTCGTTATCGCCTGCGGCAAAATTGGCGCTAGCCATACTTGCATCAACACTGTTTTTTAATACATTGTGTAATTCAAAATCCGCTGCGGTGGCAATAGTATGGCTAAGGGTTTGCTCGGTTGCGTTAATCACGACAACAAGCGCGTCAAATGCAGGGTCTAAGTCTGTTAGCCCTTCGCCATCATCAATGCTCATTACTATTAAGCCATGTTGCTGCGCTTTACCTACGTTATGAAAACCCACTCGCTCAATAACATCTTGCTCTGTGGTTAATCTAAATAGTGGGCTGCTACTACGTATTTGTAAAAATTCATTAAATACATCATGTGCAAAGGTAATATCTTGTGGCTGTGCAGCCGCTTGGGTATTAGCAGAAATAGGCATAATTTCTTGCCATTTCACTTCGTTGTCTTGTGCGGGTGGCAAGCCAATATTCCAGTTATTGGTATCTTGGGTAAAATCAACAAAGTTAAACCAGTCGCCCGAGTCGTAGCTGTTACGATCCATCGATTTTGAACGTAGCAAGTCGGCGCCCATTTGCATAAATGGAATACCTTGGCTCATAAGAGGGAGTGCTAACGCCATATTATGAGCACGAACGCGCTGCTCAATACTCATGTTAGCGCTGTGTTTATATTGCAGCTGATCCCATAGTGTTTCGTTATCATGCTTAGACACGTAGTTAATGCTATCTGCTGGGTCTAATGCATACGCTGTTGGTTGAGTATTCCAAGTAAAGCTATTTCCTTTAGATGAATTACCTTTAAAGTCTTTAAGAATGTAATTTTGTAAGTTGCCCGCCAGCGATAACCGTAACGTATCTTGTTCGGCTAGGTTGCCATCTGTCGGGTTATTACTAAACATTGCACCACCACGCACAGCTTCACGAATACGGTCGTTAAATGTACCGACTTCTGAGCCTGCCATATCAGCCTGTTTAGCTTGTGTGAATAAACGATTGTTAGCTACTTCACCAAAATCCCAGCCTTCACCGTAAAAATAGTTATCAGGGTCGACTGCTTGCACTGCTTCACGCGCAGCTAATATTGATGATTTAGGCATATGCCCCATTACATCAAAACGAAAGCTGTCATAACCAAAGTCACGAGCAAGAATAACCATTGAATCTGCAACAAACTTATCCATCATCACATGTTCAGTTGCTGTGTTTTCACAACAGGTTGAGCGCTCTATTTCACCACTTACTTCGTTATAACGGTGGTAATAACCCGGTACCAACTTATCAAACACTGATTTTTCCCAGATACCCGACGACGTTGTATGGTTATAAACCACATCAAGTACAACACGAAGTCCTACTTCTTGCAGTGATTGTACCATAGCGCGAGTCTCAACTACGCGAGCAATGCCATCGCTGCTTGATGCATATGACCCCTCAGGCGCAATAAAATGATGAGGATCATAACCCCAGTTAAAGCCGTCTAAATCACGCATCGCACTGGCTAATGCTTGTGCATCATCTGAGCCAGGCAAGTAACTTTGCATAATATCGACAATGGTGCTGTTTTTATCTTCGATTTTACATGCATCCGCTTCATCGTTAATGCGCTCACATAATTTACCTAAGGTGTCTGTAATTTCCACACGTTGTGAGGCATCTTCTTCAATGGTGCCAATATCAGTCACTGGCAGTAAATGAAAGTGTGTTAAACCTTTATCAGCTAATTGCTTAAGGTGCTGCATTGGCACGCTTTCAAGCTCAGTGAATGCGAGGTATTTACCACGGTTTGCTTCGCTTACTGACTGATCACGAATACTAAAATCACGTACATGGCCTTCATAAATAACCGCATCTTCCGGGTTAGTAATAGTAGGCACGATGCGCTCATCCCAGCCTTCTGGTTTAGTGTCGTCATCGCTCAAGTTGATTAGTTGCGAATAAAGGCCATTACTCGATACATTGAGTGAGTATGGGTCGGTGCTCCATAAGCTTTCAATTGCTTTAGTGGTTGGGTGATAAACATCGAATGCAAAACGGAAGTAATGGCGGTCATATTGCATATCTAAACTTGCTTGCCAAATACCTGTCTGCGTATTTAATGTCATTGGCGTAGAGTGCACTTGTGTTTTTGCGCCATCAAACACGTTTAGCGTCATGTTATTAGCTGTGGGTGCCCACACTGTGACATCAATCGCGTTATTGCCATAATTTACGCCAAGCGATGCCTCGTTAGCATCGTCTTCACCTTGAGTGTAAAGTGCGTCTAATGCTTTTGCTGATTGTACAAAAGTTGCTTCTAGTAGCTTACCATCGGCGTCGTAGCCTGCAACAACAAGCTGTTGCTTTATAAGCTGCTTTGCAGCATCTGCATCCCAATTCCCCTGATAAGCAGTCCAATCCGTTAAATGCGGTACTTTTACAGCTTGCTCATCACTTAACTCAGTTGCAGTCAGCTCAACGGTTTCACCATTTAGCCCAGTGTCTAAATCAACGACTAAGTCAGCGGCTGCTGAAGAATGCAACTTAATGATTTGTGTAAGCTCATTACTTGGCTTGTACAAGACTGTATTTAAATCAATCCAATGTGCTGATGCACCATCTATCGCTACCGGACGTTCGCCCAAGCTTAAAATAGGGTATTCAAACACCGAAGGCTCACCATGAATGGTAAAGTTCATACGCTGAAACTTTTCATCGTCTTGCATAAGCGGCATGGTTAAATCAACATCACCAAACGCTTTACCCGATCCTTCAGTACCAATGTGCACAATAAAGTTAGCACACTCGTTATAACCTTCTTTGAGGTTAATTATCCAGTAGGCACCGTAATTTGGGTCAATGCCATCGTATTCATGGCCGTTAGCCCAATCGCTCGTGTCAAACGGAGGTGCATAAGCATCACACACATCATTATTCCACGAATGTAATCGGTAACCTTCGTAGTTATCGTCGGCTAAACGGTTATAAAATAAAACCGCCTCACCTTCACCAGCAAATACAATGGGATCAGGCAATGTTGGGTCGGCGCCCACAACACAGCTTTCGTTTTTTTCATCCGGTACAGTCGGTGCTGCACACGTTATAGGCTCAGGGTCCACACATTGCGAACCTGCTTCGTTTGGTACTTGTGGCACATTACAGGTTAAAAGCTGCTGCCCCGACTCAACCTCATCTGTCCCACCACATCCTGCTAATATCATTAACCCTAAGGCTATTAGCAAATATTTAGACATTGTTATAATTTTCATTTTTAAACGCTCCGTTTGCTAATTAATGACTGTATGTAAAACCAAGATAAAACTGACGACCAAAGTACTGAGTAGTCCCTGTTCGTTGCTGCGACCCAAAGTAACTTTGGGTTGGTTCATCGGTTAAGTTATTAACTTGCAAAAGCATGGTGAGTGAATCGCTAAAGCGATAAGACGTTTGAAAATCAATGACGGTTTCAGCATCAAAATTGACCACTTGTTCATTAATGGCAACCTGTTCTGATACAAACTCATCGCGGTAACGCACATTAAGGCGCGTTTCAAAATCGTCTAAGGCATAAAATAACGTGGCATTTAGCACATTATTAGACAACCCAGGTAAAGATTGAACGAGAGTATCGCCCCCTAAACTGGTGATCGATTCAATTTCACTTTCGGTGTATGAGTAGCTTGCGTTAGCGCCCAAACCATTAAATGGTTCAGGTAAAAAGGTAAACACTTGCGTATAAGCAAGCTCTAGCCCTCTAATGTAGCCACCCTCGCCATTATTAACTGCCGTGGTATAAATACCGTTGGTCGTTGCAACTTGCTCGCCACTGACTGGATCTTCTATTGAGTCAGGTACGTTAAAGCCATTACCTTTAAAATCGAAGTTTTCGATTGATAAGGTTTCAACAAACGAGTCTATATTTTTATAAAATAACGCTGCTGCGATAGTGCCGTTACCTTCTTCAAAATAATATTCGTAAGATAAGTCGTATTGGTCGGCATAAAAGGGTTTTAAAAATGGGTTATTAGTACTTGAACCATTAATAACACCATCATCGCTTACGTTTGCACTGGCATCGCCCGCTAAGCGGTTAATTGGCGCACGCGACATTACTTTAGCCGCAGCAAAGCGCACAAGTGAATTATCGTTAAGTTGCAGATTTAAATTTAATGATGGTAAGTAGTCGGTGTATTTAGTGCCTAATACATTAGGCGCGTATAAATCATTTACAATGCCGTTCTCATCAACAATATTTTGCGCACCTAAGCGCGCATCGCCTGCGACGTTCTCTAGTACCGTTGCTGATTGGTCGGTTTCAACGCGGCGCACACCCACATTACCCGATAGGTCGAGCCCCCCTATTTGCGTGTTAATGTTTACCATAACGTACGCAGCTAGCACATCTTCAAACACCGAGCCGCTTTGTAGCACTGTCCACGAATAGTTACTTGTGTAACCTTGCGCGTCGTCTACGCCATCAGCGTTGCCCCATGTTTGAACAGGCTCTGGCGTGCCATCTGGAAACCATGCGTTAAGTGCTTTGTCTAAATCAATGGCTAAATACGATGGGAAATAACTAAACTCGCCCTGCCAGTCAACCACAGAGGCCATATCGTCGGTTAAACGCAAAGGGGGTTGCATTGCTGAAAACGCCCCGTCATTACCGTACTCAAATACCGAGCGTTTACGGCTGTATTCTCTATCTGAGTAGCGCGCACCAAACTCTACTGAGCTAAATATGTCGCTTTCTAGCTCGTATTTAAAGTCGAGCCTAAATGCGGTTACTTCATCTTCTGTTTGATCTGGGTAAATACCGTATTTACTGACCATTACACGGTCTATATCACTAAAGGCGGCCGCCTGATTAAACCCAACGTCAGGTAAATTTAAGCCGTTTAATTGATAGTTAATTGCTACGTTGTTATCAAATACTGGCGTTTCTGCATTGGCATCTTCTGCTACTAAGCTCCACAGTAAGCCATTTCTAAAATTACTTTTTGCGCGAGAAAGCGACACATCGGCATTTACGTTTAGTCTATCGGTTACCTGCCAATCGGCATTCACGCCAAAGCTGTCTACTTCGTCAAAGTCTTGGTTGTCGTCGTTAACTATTTCAACGCGGGTATAGCTTTGCGAAGTACGGTTAACCGCTGCGCCTATTACGGCATTACCATCAAGCTGAGCGTTTGCATATGCAGCTGTTGGCCCGCCTAATTTAACCCTCAGGCCACGGGCAAACGACTCTTTATCAAAGCGCGATAAAAACGCATCACCTTTTAATTTAAAGTTATCTGCCGGTGCCCACTCTATGGCTGCTAAATAGCCATTACGGGTTTCTTCGCCACCTAAATGCTGTAGCTCAAAGCCTTCACTTATGTATTCGTTTGCTGGATTAGCTAAAGGGCCATTGGTGTCGTTAGCTGCGCCATCTACATCTTTTGTGTCGTTGTAAGCAAGGCCAATAAACTGCGTTGCTACACTTGGCTGAAACAAGCGCGCATAACCCAGCGCCACGCCCAATGTGTCGTCTAGGTATTTGCCTTGATACGAAAAACTAATTCGGTCGCCAAATTCAGTGGCATCCGATACCTCTGAGGCGCGGTCGTTATACATACCGCGCACATTAGCTACAAATTTATGTGTTTGGTCGTTATTGAGTGGGCTGGCGGTTTCAAGCTCTACCGTACCGGCCACGCCGCCTTCAATAAGCGATGCCTTTGGCGATTTGTATACCGCCGCAGAGCTAATTAATTCTGACGGGTATTGGTCAAACTCAATACTGCGGCTGCCACTTGTAGATACTTGCTCGCGGCCATTAAGTGTTGAAAATACAAACCCGCCCGAAAGCCCGCGTATATTAATTTGCGCCGCTTGGCCGCCCGTTCTTACTGCTGAAATACCTGGTAATCGTGTAAGCGCATCGGCCATTGAAATATCAGGCAATGCCCCTAAATCATCGGCAGAAATTTGTTCTGACACCGTATCGCTAAAACGCTTTTGATTTAAAGATTGGATTAAACTGCGACTAAAGCCTCGCACTTCAATAATTTCTAAATCTTCAGCTTGTGTGCTGGGTGATTGATTTGTTGAGCCTTCGTTTGCAGCCAATGCACTATTTGCGGCAAATAAAGCCAGCATAAGTGCACTTAGTTTAAACTTGTCCATGTGTGTGAACCTTTGAGTTATTGTTGTCAGGTGTTGCTGTGTTGTTCAAAACACAACCAACAAATTGTAACTAAAAGGTAAAATTAATGTGATGAATACGTATGCAGGGCATGAGGGTTAGGCTGCAGGTGTATGCGCGTACAGACACCTGCATTTGGAACGCTATTTAAAGGCTAAGCACCACTTTTATCGCAAGAGCAATAAATACGACTCCCAGTATTTTATCAAGCCACGGGTTTTGCTTGGTAAATCCAAAGCGGTTTTTTGAAACCTCAGTCAGTAACGCCACCAGCAAGTACCAACCGGTATCAATTACAAACACGGTTAAACACATAATTATGCCCACACTTAAAGTAAGTAGCTGAGGGTCAATAAACTGTGAGAACAAGGCTAAAAAGAAAATAGCGAGCTTGGGGTTCAAAAAAGCAATGGCAAAACCATCTTGTAATGCTTTAGCTGCACTTACCGCACTTTTTTGTACTTCAAGTTCGTTATTGCTGGGTTTTGCTAGCAATATTTTTATACCTAAATACGCCAAATAGGCCGCACCTAAGTAAACGAGTATTTGATAAACAGTTGGAAACTGCATCATTAAAGCGCCTAACCCTAATAACGATGCACCAGCATACAAGCCAACGCCAGTACCATGACTGAGCGCGGCAAGCATACCGTTTTTCATACTGCCGTTAAGTGAGTGCTTTAAAACCACCGCTAAACTTGGTCCTGGCGACATTGCGCCCATCATGCAAATAGCCGCTAGGCTTAACCATACTGTAAATGTCATTTAAAGCTCGTCAGTTTCAATAAGTAATGTATAACCGTGCACTTGCCCATAAAAACCTGCCAAGGGCACTGCGTTTATTACTTTCCAGCCATCTTGGTTTAATTCCTGTATGCGGTCATTCAGTGCGACTATATCTACCCCACCCAAAAAACGGGTCTTTCTAAATTCGATTACTTTTTGCATTTTAATCCTTGAGTATCTTATAACGTGTATTCAAAATCGTAGTAGTGAATCCCTTGCTCAATACGTATTTTCATACTGCCCGTTAACCCTTCTAGCTCATGAGTGCCTGAATCGGGAATTACATTTAAAATTAGGCTGTCTTGGCCTTTATCCATAGTGCCAAAATGCTGCAGTACAAAGCTGCCTTTTTTACCTTCAAGCTCGCCTATTACTTGCTCTATGGCAACATAACCGGCACTGCCTTGTGTAGGAGTCATGGCGCTTAGCATTTCGCCTTGGCTGGTGGCATTTAAGCTACCTTTAAATGTTTTATCTATCGACATACGCCCTAAATTAACGCCGTTTTGGCCGCTTGCGTAGCCTTCTATAGGGGCCAGATTTACATTAAATTCTCCACTTACGGTTGCAGTAGTCATAACGTTTCCTTATTGATGCTAATGTTTAAAAGTATTGATTTTTATTATCTTAGTGCCATATCTATACCTTAACCTTTAAAAAGAATCCACTATGTCAAAAACAAGCCCTAAGCCCGAAAAAGCCGCTTTTAGTAGTTTATTACCTATTTTTGCGTTTATTAAACCGTATAAATGGATGGTAGTGGCGGCGCTTGCTGCCCTTTTAGTCACCGCTGGTGTTAACTTATCATTAGGGCAAGGGGTTAAGTTTGTCATAGATCATGGCTTTATTGCTGGCTCTAAAGATCAGCTACAACAAGCTGTATTAGTGCTTATTGGTTTAATTAGTTTATTGGCCGTGGGCACCTTTAGCCGCTTTTATTTAATGTCGTGGATTGGCGAACGAGTCAGTAACGATATTCGCAAAGCCGTGTTTAATCGCATTGTTACTTTGCACCCAAGCTACTTTGAAGAAAACCGCAGTGGCGAGCTTATGTCGCGTTTAACAACCGACACAACCTTACTGCAATCAATTATTGGTTCATCATTTTCTATGGCGCTTCGCAGTGTACTTATGCTGGTTGGTGGACTTGCTATGCTGTTGTTTACTAATTTAAAACTTACTTTAGTGGTTGTTGCTTGTGTGCCGTTGGTACTTGTTCCTATGATGATATTTGGTAAAAAGGTGCGCAAACTTGCAAGCTCCAGCCAAGATGCCATAGCCGATATAAGCACCTATGCCGGCGAGATCATTCAAAATATTAAAGTTGTGCAAAGCTATAGCCACGAAGAGCAAGAGCAGCACGCTTTTGCACTTGAAACCGAAAAAGCCTTTAATGTGGCTAAAAGCCGCATTAAACAACGCTCGTTTTTAATTGCAGCGGTAATATTTTTAACTTTTAGTGCTATTAGCGCAATGCTGTGGGTCGGCGGCAGCGACGTATTAGCAGGTACCATGACTGGCGGTGAGCTAGGAGCCTTTGTGTTTTACGCTATTATGGTGGCAATGTCGGTGGCAACCGTTGCTGAAGTATATGGCGAACTACAACGCGCAGCAGGCGCAGCTGCAAGATTACTTGAGTTACTTGCTGTTAAAAGTGAGATAGAAAACCCACTAAATCCACAAGATAGTAACTTACTAAAAAATAGTAACAGCCCTGCTATTACGCTTGAGAATATAAGCTTTAACTACCCTTCTCGCCCAGACGTAAGCGCACTTAATAAAATAAGTTTAAATATACTTCAAGGCCAAACTGTGGCTATTGTTGGCCCTTCTGGCGCAGGTAAAACAACCTTATTTGAATTACTACAGCGCTTTTACGATCCGGCAAGCGGAGCCATTAAATTTAAAGATATAAACATTAAAGAATTATCGCTTAATACCCTCAGAGGTAAAATGGGTATGGTCGCGCAAAACCCTATCTTGTTTAGCTCCGATGTAATGCATAACATTCGCTACGGCAACCCAAAAGCAAGTGACGAGCAAGTATATGCCGCTGCCAAACATGCTCATGCAGATGAATTTATTAAACAATTACCGCAAGGTTATAACAGTTTTTTAGGTGAGCAAGGTGTGCGGTTATCGGGGGGGCAAAAGCAACGTATTGTGCTTGCGCGTGCCATACTAAAAGACCCTGAAATACTGCTTTTAGATGAAGCCACCAGCGCACTCGATGCGCAAAGTGAGCACCATGTACAAGCAGCGCTTGAGCATTTAATGCAAAACCGCACCACGCTTATTATTGCCCATAGACTAGCAACGGTTAAACATGCCGATGTGATTGTGGTAATGGAAAATGGAGAGATTATAGCAACGGGTACCCACCAAGAATTAGTAGCAAGTAACCCGTTGTATCAAAAACTGTGTGAATTACAGTTTAATAAAGACTAATTATTCTTCAGTGTTTGGTACTATTTGAATTTCTACACGGCGGTTTTGAGCACGGCCATTTGCACTATCGTTAGTCGCAATTGGACGTGTTTCGCCATAACCCATAGTACTTACACGCTCAGCCATGATTTGCTGGTTCACTAAGTAGTTTTTAACGCTTTGAGCACGTTCACGCGATAGGTTCATGTTGTAGCTGTCTTTACCTGTGCTATCTGTATGGCCTTCAATACTTAGGTACGTTTTTTCGTATTTGTTCATCACTTTAGCAATAGCATCTAAGGTATCGTTAAAGCCAGACGAAATATAAGATTGGTCGGTCGCAAACGTAATATTAGATGGCATAACTAAACGCAAGTTATCGCCTTCACGTACAACTTCAACACCAGAGCCTGCAAGTTCATCACGAAATGCTTCTTCTTGCTTATCCATGTAGTTACCAACTGCAGCGCCAGCTAGTGCGCCGATAGCAGCGCCTATAAAAATACGCTTATCTTTATGGTTACTTGTTGCTTTACCTAATACGCCACCCGCTGCTGCGCCAATAGCCGCACCTTTGCCGGTGTTATTCATTTCACAACCAGAAAGTAATACAGCTACTACGGTTACGCTTAAAAGTGATTTAGTTAAAGTCATGGTGATACCCTATTCATTAAGAATTTAGCAAGAGTATGCAAATACATGTATGAACAAACTATGAAGAGAGTGTTAAAAGCAGCGCATCTTGCTTGATTGTTAAACAGACCTCAAACTAATGTGCCGTTTTAATAAAAATGTCATACTACGCTGTGACAATTTAATGAATTTTACAAAGGATATTGGCGCAATGTTAATTGCTATTTTTAGACAATTTTTTTTACTAGGGTGCATGAGTTTTGGTGGCCCCGCTGCGCATTTAGGCTATTTTAAGCGCCACTTTGTAGACTCGTTAAATTGGCTAACTAACACCCGTTACGCACAACTTATTAGTTTAAGCCAAGCATTACCAGGGCCAGGCTCTAGCCAAGTTAGTTTTGCTATTGGTGTTGAGCGTGCAGGAGTACTGGGTGGTATAGCTGCTTTTGTAGGCTTTACCTTGCCTTCGTTTTTAATAATGGTGCTGCTTGCGGTTAGTGCCCATCAGTTTGACGCTGTTTACTTTGCAATTATTGCAGGCTTAAAGTTATTTGCCGTTGTTATAGTCGCTGATGCAACACTTAGTATGGCTAAAAGCTTTTGTACAAGTGCTGCGCTTAAGTTACTTGCGATAATGAGTACACTTGCCTTGGTGTTATTTCCAATGATGGGAACTCAAATAGCGATTTTAATCACTGCTGCAACAGTAGGTGCTATATGGCCTTTATTAAAACTTGGCACAGTAGCAGAAGATATTAGCAGTAAAAACAGTAATATTAATTGGATTGCACTGGGGTTATTTGCGCTCTTACTTGGGGTTAGCTTTATTCCACTAGGGCATGAGTTTGCTTTGTTTACCCCTTTTTACCAAGCGGGTGCAATGGTGTTTGGCGGCGGACACGTAGTACTGCCGGTACTTCAAGCTGGCGTACCAGCATTGAGTGATGATCAGTTTTTAAGTGCTTACGCAAGTGCACAGGCAGTGCCAGGGCCAATGTTTACTATTGCTACTTACTTAGGCGCACAACTTACTACTGAGCAGCCTTTAGTGGGTGCCCTTATAGCTACACTGCTTATATTTATGCCTGGTTTTTTACTTATACTGGCGTTTCAGAAGAGTTGGATTAATTTGGCAAGTAAGCCACGTTTTGCAAGTTCAATAGCGGCGCTTAATGCAGCGGTAGTCGGTTTTTTAGCGGCCGCATTGTATTCACCAATTTGGACATCGGCTGTGCATAACCTTTGGCAGGTTGCGTTAATAATAATTACATTTGCATGGCTGCGATTTAAAAAGCCACCTATTTGGTGGCTCTTAGCTTTATTTATTGCTGTGGGTCTTTTGCAGCACTATTTGCCATCACTCTAAATGTTGGCTTATCTGTTTGTTGCTCGTTAGAAGGGCTTAATTGCCCACTAACACTTTGATATGCCCTAAGCCCAAACACTGGCAATACTGCAAGTAAATGGTCCATTATTTCGGCTTGTAGATGCTCGTACGAAATCCAGCGCTTGTCTTCACTAAAGCAATAAAACTCAATCGGTAACCCGTGGTTCATTGGTTGTAACTCTCGTACCATTAACGTAAGCGACGTATTAATTTTACTGTGCTGCTTTAAATAGCCCTCAGCATAACGACGAAACAGCCCTAAATTAGAAACTTGAGCGGGTAATGTCGTCACTCGGATATAGTCATGAAGCGGAATAGCCGCATCTATTTGCTTTCTAAATTCATCACTTACTAAACAAATACTGTGCATATCTATATTAAGTGAACGTTTAATACGTCTACCGCCCGACTCTTGCATACCACGCCAGTTTTTAAACGAACCCGCAACTAGCATATAAGTTGGAATAGTTGTAATGGTGTTATCCCAGTTACGTACCTTTACAGTGTTTAAACCCAAATCAATTACTTCGCCATCGGCGCCGTAGTTTTCTACTTGAATCCAATCACCATAAGTTACTAGGCGATTTGCTGCTATTTGAATACTCGCTACAAAGCCTAAAATAGTGTCTTTAAATACTAATAACGTAACAGCTGCAATAGCACCAAAGCCAGAGAGAATATAAGTGGGAGATTTCTCAAGGAAAATACTTACAATTAAAATAGCACACACAATAAAGGTGATTAGCTTAACAACCTGAATTAAGCCCTGAATAGGGACTTCGCGTGCAAACTCCAATTGGTTATAAATAGAACCCGCAATACTTACAATACTGCTAAAAATAAAACCTACATGAATAATTAGTATAGCTTGGCCAACCGTTTTCAAAATTTCAGCGGTCAGCTCATTAACCGGATAAACACTGTCAAAGGTCGCCAAAAATAATACGCAGCAAAGCATACCTGCAATACGTCTATTAAGTTTATTAAGCATAGGCGACAACGAACCAATACGTTGAGGCGAAAGCTTAGTTACCACTTTTTGAATGCCTGGTAACATTAACCTACGAGTAAATAAGTAAACAATTAATAAAGAAAAAATCCCTATTGAAACTGCGGTAATAGAACTAAGAAAATTCGCATCGGGTACTTTTTCAAACCAAGGAGCTATTAACTCCTGTAGGTGGGTGTTGGTCATAGTGTTTCAATTTCCTTACTGATTTGTGGTTCAGGTAAATCTTGTTGAGCATAAATATCGGCAAGCTGCTGATCTTTTGCAACCCATAGCTCATTCACATAATGTTGAAAATTAGCTTTAAATACGTCATCGGTTTGATAGCTGCCCTGCATATTGTCATTAATGGGCGTTACGTCTATTGAAACATAAATAGAATCTAGCTCGCCTTTGAGTAAGTTCCGACAAACGTGATCTGTTTTACCGCTATACACTAAACTTGTATTTAGCATGGCATCAAATTGGTTGGCTAGCACTTCAAGCGCAAAAGCAATGCCACCCGCTTTGGGTTTTAATAAGTGCTTAAAAGGACTTTGCTGCAGATTATGCTTAGCTGGCGTAAAGCGTGTGCCTTCAACAAAATTAACGATGGTAGTAGGATAGTGACGAAAATTGCGACAGCTGTGCTTTGTGCGCTCTACATCCAACCCTTTCAACTTTGGGTTTTTAGCAAGCTGTGCTTTGCTTACCCGTTTCATAAACGGCATACCCATAGCCCACGCACCAGTACCAATAAAAGGCACGTATTTTAATTCATCTTTTAAAAAAAACTTAGGGGCTGGCAATGCATGTAATGAGCTAAGCACGGTTATATCTAACCAACTCGTGTGATTACATATAAGTAAATACCAACTTTTTGAATTTAAATCGCCACTTATATCAACCACAATATTAGGACAACCTAGCCACAAGCCAAACCGATTGCCATTACACCACCCTCGATAAGCGCTGTGCAATAAAGAGTTAACAACAGACAAAGGCAGTAATAACTTAATAAGCCCTAGTACAAATACTAGTGAGCCAAAAAGCATTACATTAGAAAACAATACGCAGCCCACAATTAAGCCGTTAAGCCAATTTGGTAACCACTTTTTTAGCATAACTGTAAGCTCATATTTTTGCCTTTTATTTGGGGTGTTTTTCGAGCGATTGTAATGTTTGCTCTTTATTTTCCCATAAACGATTTAGCTCGCTTTGAAAGCGTACTCTAAATTCAGAATCGCCGGTGTAGTCACCAATAAGCTCTTCGCTTACAGGCCTTACATCCACGTGTACGTTGATATTTTTTACCTTACCACCTGCAAAATCCATGAATGTAGGAATGCCATCTGGGTAATGAATTGTAACGTTAACCACTTTAGTAATTTGCTCGCCCATCGCTTGCATTACAAAAGCAATACCGCCCGCTTTTGGTTTTAATAAATGTGGAAACGGGCTATTTTGGCGCGCGTGCTTTTGTGTAGTAAAACGAGTGCCTTCTACAAAGTTAACCACACTTACTGGCATCTCTTTAAATTTTTCGCAGGCTTTACGCGTGGTTTCTAAGTCTTTGCCACGCAGCTTTGGATTCTTTTTTAATTGGCTTTTACTCGTGCGGGTCATAAACGGAAAATCAAGCGCCCACCAACACAAACCTAGAATAGGCACGTAAATAAGCTCTTTTTTCAAAAAGAAGTTTAAAAATGGAATTTTACGGTTAAACACGCGCTGCAATACTAAAATATCGACCCAGCTTTGGTGATTTGCAATTACTAGGTACCAATCCTTTAGCTTAAGGTCTTCAAGGCCAGTTACATTAAGTTTAGTTGGCGTAAATAACTTTTGATTTAAACTATTAAAGGTCACCCAAATAGTTGCAAATTGCTTTGCAGCCCAGCTCATAATCTTTTGTAGAGGCTTAATAGGTATAAGCTTTATAAGCCCACAAATAAAAATAGGCACAAACCAAAAAAGTGTGTTTATTGTGTAAAAAATAATACTAAATACACCGCGAATAACTGACATTACTTCCATTCCTTTAAACATTGCGCAGCCACTAATACTGCGCTTTCAGTTGCTTACAAATTAATCTTCAAAATAGGTATAGCCTTCAAGGCCTGCATTAAGCTCAGCTAAATAACCTTCTTTACACTGCGCTGATACATCAAGTTTATTAACTTGGTACGCAAAGTTGTCAGCTAAAATGGCGCTATCATAGTCAACAAACTTTAATACATCCTTAACGCTATCACCTTTTATAGCATTGGTTAACACATAACCTTCATCGTTAAGCTCTACGTGCACTGAATCAGTGTCACCAAATAGGTTATGTAAATCGCCTAAAATTTCTTGATATGCACCCACCATAAACATAGCAATGTGGTATTGCTCGCCGTGTTTATATTCTGGTATTGGTAGGCTGGTTTCGATACCAGCGCCTTCAACGTATTCGCGGATTTGACCGTCAGAGTCACAGGTAATATCTTGAATAATCGCGCGCTGAGTCAATGGTTGAGTTAAGTTTTCGATTGGCATAACCGGAAACAACTGCTGAATACCCCATACATCAGGCAATGACTGAAATAATGAAAAGTTAACAAAGAGTTTATCGGCAAGCTTTTCGTTTAAATCGTCGAGGACTTCACGGTGCGCGCGCGCGTTATTACTAAGCGATGCACGTACACGATGTAAAATAGTAAAGTAAAGCTGCTCTATTTTCGCCCACTCTAGCATGCTTACTAAGCCATGCACGTACTGATCGTGCGCTTCGCTAAATAAGTGCATAGCGTCATGATAAATCTCAAGTGCCATACGCGGGTTTAAACGCTGTAAACACTGCCACATTTCATCAAGCACTAACGCGCTATTTTCAAGCGGTGGCTCTGGATTTAAATGATTTGGCGCTTTTTCTACGTCAATTACATCGGTAATTAATACCGCATGGTGAGCGGTTAAAGCACGCCCCGATTCGGTGATAATGGCCGGATGCGTAAGGTTATGCTGATCGCACACTTCTGCAAATGCATTCACTACGTTACGCGCATACTCTTCTACGGTGTAATTCATTGAACACGCGCTGCGCGAGCCAGAGCCCTCGTAATCAACGCCTAATCCGCCACCCACATCAACGGTATTTAACGGTACATTTAATTGCGTAAGTTCAGCAAAGTGGCGTGCACATTCACGCAAAGCACGGTGAATATCACGAATGTTGGCAATTTGAGAACCAATATGAAAATGCACCATTTGCATTAAGTGCAGCTTATTATGCTTTTTCAGCACTTCAACAGCACTTAGTACTTGGCCTGCCGTTAAACCAAACTTGCCTTTTTCGCCGCCCGTGTTTTGCCACTTGCCTTTGCCTACTGAATTTAGGCGAATACGAATACCAATAGCAGGTTCAATGCCTAGGTTGTCTATTTCTTCAAGTAGTGTGGTTAGTTCTGAAAGTTTCTCTACCACAATTTTTACGCTGTGACCCATGGCTTGACCAATACATGCTAAGCGTAAAAACTCACTGTCTTTATAGCCGTTACACACTATTGTGATTGGCTCTTTTGCTACGCCCAAAATAGCCATAAGTTCTGGCTTTGAGCCTGCTTCTAGGCCAACAAGCCCGCTTGGATGCGCTAATAGCTTACTTACTACAGAACGTTGCTGATTTACTTTTATTGGGTAAACACAGGTGTATTTTCCGTTATATTCACGATTTGCTCGCGCTTGCGTAAACGCGTTAGTAAGTGTGTCTACACGATTTTTTAAAATATCAGTAAAGCGTACTAAAACCGGCAACGTTAAACCTTGTTGCTTAAACTGCTCAGTTAATTGCGTTAAAGAAATGGCCGGTTTTGTTTGGTCGCCATCTGGGTAAGCCACCAGTTCGCCTTGTGCGTTAATATCAAAATAACCATCACTCCAATGAGCAACGTTATAAGTGGCGCGTGCTGTTTCTAAACCCCAGGTCATGGCAACTCTTCTTTAGTCAATTAGGTATAAAGGCGCATTTTAATACGTCACTATCCACTAGGCTAACAAAAATTGAACTTTCACTCACTCCTAACTAACTTTATTCGTCAAATCAGTTAAAATGTCATTGAGCAAAACGCCAAGCACTGGCAGAATTGCCCCTTTTTCATACTCAACCTAAAAAAGTGTAATAGTAACTATGGCAAATTTAGATCAAAGTAAGTGGTTTACTGAAATTAGCGACCGCGATGGCAGCGCATTTTCATTACGTATTAATAAAAAGTTAGATGAAAAACAGTCTCCTTTTCAAAAGGTAGAAATGTTTGAAACCACAGACTTTGGTAATTTAATGATCATCGACGGGTGTACTATGGTAACAACCCGCGAAAACTTCTTTTATCATGAGATGATCAGCCACCCTGCACTTTTAGCGCACCCAAACCCTAAAAACGTCGTTATCATTGGCGGCGGCGACTGCGGTACTTTACGCGAAGTATTAAAACACCCAGGCGTAGAAACTGTAACGCAAATAGATATAGATGAAGTAGTAACGCAAATGTCGTTAAAATACTTCCCAGAGCTTTGTGAATCTAACAACGACGCCCGTGCAACGGTTATGTTTGACGACGGTATTAAATACATGCGCGAAGCCACTGGCGAATCTATCGACGTGGTTATTGTTGATGGCACCGATCCGGTGGGTCCAGGTGAAGGTTTATTTAATCATGCGTTTTACACAAGCTGTTTAGATGCACTGCGCCCAGGTGGTATTTTAGTACAACAAAGCGAATCACCTCTTATGCATATGCCATTATTAGTTGAAATGCGCGAAGCAATGCTAAGCGTAGGCTTTAACGATTTACAAACACTGCCATTCCCGCAACCAATTTACCCAAGCGGCTTATGGTCAGTAACACTTGCGCGTAAATCACAAGCATTTGACGGTTTTAGAGAAGACGGCGCAGCACAAATAGCTGAGCAAAGTGAATACTACAACAGCGGTATTCACCATGGTGCACTAGCTACACCTAACTACATGAAACGCGCTTTTGATAAAAAGTAATACTAATGCACTTTAGGCTTTGTTGACTTTCCAGGGTTAAAATTGCATTAAAAAAGGGACTTTTAAAGTCCCTTTTTATTTTTATAATGACGATTCAAGCTGAACTCTAGCTAGCAAATAATATAAGTACAATTATATTTCAAAACCTTAAAGAGTTATCTAACCCGATAATCAGCTTATTTAAACTTTAAATCGATGCACTAAGTGATTTAGCTCATCTGTCAATTGTTCCATGTTTTTAGATACATCTTCAGTAGTTCGAGCAAGCGCCCCCCCTTCTAAAGTTTGATCGTTTAATGATGATAGGTTTTGACTTATTTCATCTGCAACCGTTGTCTGCTCTTCAGTCGCTTGCGCTGTTTGCATCGCCATATCATTTACTTTAGTAGACGAGCTTTGCATTGCATTAAGCACATCATTAGTTTTACTAAACGAGCCAACCGCATCATCTGCAAATTGCTTACCTTCATCTATCGCTTTAATTGATTGTTCTACGCTCGTTGCAAATTGCTCTATCATTTTTTGAATATCGTTTGTGCTTACTTGCGTGCGTGTAGCCAATGTTCTTACTTCATCTGCTACCACAGCAAAACCTCTACCATATTCACCAGCTCGCGCGGCTTCAATAGCAGCATTAAGCGCCAGCAGATTTGTTTGCTCTGCAATTGCACGAATGACCTCAAGTACTTTGGCAATGTTATCAGAACTTTGTTGTAGTTCTGTAGAGCGCGCCATAGCTTGCTCCATATTTTGCGACAAAGAAATAATACGAGAACTAGAGTGCGCAACCGCTGTTAGTCCTTGCTGAGCTAAATTTAACGATTTATCAGCTTCTGTTGATGATTGCTGAGCAACACCTGCAACTTCTCTACTTGCTACACTCATTTCATGCACTGCACTTACTATTGACTCAGAGGCTTGGCTGAGCGTTTGATTTACAGCATTGTTTTTATTTGCAACCTGACTTAACTCACCTCCTAATTCACTTAGCTCTTTTGATTGCTCTAAAATATCGCGAATTAATTGCTGTAAGTTGTCGAGAAAACGATTGAACTGCGTTGCAAGTTCAGAAAATTCATCTTTAGACGTTATAGCGATCCTGCCAGTTAAATCGCCATCACCAGAGGCTATATCGTTAATACGAGAAGTTACATAGTTAATTTTCTGTGTTAATTGCTTAGGAATAAGGTAACTAAACCAACACGCCACTAATAAAATTAATATGACAAAAATAAGCATAGTTAACTTAGTTGAAGCAATTGTGTCTGATAGTTTTTGAACTTCTTCAACCGATGTTTGCTCTGCTAATTCACCAGCTTGATCAAGCGTAGCTCTTAATTCGTCAAATGCTTTTTCTGATTGAGACTGTTTTTTTAGATTTGTTTTATCATTCATATAGGCCAGTGAAGCGTTTAACCAAGTATTATAAGCACCATCAAAACCGCGAAGCCCATTTATAGCTTTTGGATAGTCCGATAACAAAGTTAAGTACTGCTCTAACCTTTGTGTTACTTGCTCGGCATTTTCTTTATGCTTTTGCAAATAAGCTTCTTTATTGTCGTTATGTGCGACTAAATTTAACTCAGCAACCTTTGCTTGATACAAATCCCTGTCGGCACTCAAAGCAAGAGACACAGCCTTAATAAATTTATCGGATTGCACATCTAATGCATTTTTTTGTAAGTTAATTAAGTATGAATACCCAATAATTAACGACAAGATAGCAATACCTAAAATAACAATAGGAAAAGAGACTTTGACGCGGATACTATTCAAATTCATTAATTACTCCAAAAAAAACCATATTTAATACCTACCTTTTTGATAATAAATCTAGTTTATAAAACCTAAAATCGCCATTGAGCGTTTAGCATTATTTGCTGCTGCGAGATTCGTTCATTAAATCCAATTGGCTCTCTATTTTTTGCAACACTTTTAAGTGCAGAACCTTCAACCCCTATTTGTAGTTTATTAGTGAGCTGGTAGCGCCATGTTGCGGTTAAACCTTCTCCATTGCTTGCATTAGGATCAAACGCAGTAGTGTCGTTATCTGTCACTTTAAAGTAATCGTAGCGTACAGAAACTCGATGCTTGCCTTCTTTATGGCTTAACATTAAATAATGGCTGTAAAAGGCATTATCTATTAAAGCATTAGCGCCCATTTCGGTTTTACCATTAAGTACCTGTGCTATAAAGCGGGTTTTATTATTAAACTTATAAAGCCAAGCGGCGCTTGTAAAGCGAGTATCCCAAGCATACTGCCCTGTACTAATATTAAGTGTGGTTGGGTCACCGTTATTGTTGTAATAATAAATTCGAAATTGTGATTTTTTTAAGTAATCCCAGTGTACGCCAGCGTAATAGCCAAAACGTCCGTCTACTTCTTCAAACGGTAAAACCTGATTAGCTTGCCAGCGTAATTCGTATGCATTTAATGCCGCTACAGGCGCAAATTTAACACTTTCGTTAAATGTAGTTTGCCTATCGTGTAATGCAAAACCACGCCAAGCAAGTAAAGTACCGGCAGGGTCATTGCCTTTAAATGTAGCACCTACAAAACTAAAGCTATGAGCGCTGTTAAAACGTTTTGCTGGGCGCTTAATAGTTACCTCTGCGCCAACAGTGCGTACTTCCTCGCCTATCCAGCTATTAATAGCTGAGTTTGTATAGTTATAAGGAGAAGTCCATCCTATATCAGGGTTTTCAAGCGACATAAGTGGATAAAAGCCCCCTACACGCACATGCCATTTATAGTTGCTGTTAGATAGCGGCTGATACTTTATATAAGCTTGCGTAAAACCAAGGCCAACGTCAGGATCTTGATTCGCATTTAACACCCCATGAGCCGACCAACTAGATGCTAAATCAACATTAAAATCTAAAATACCTTGGGATAAAATAAGTTCGTCGCTTTTAGTATCGTGCCGATATAGCCCAAGGCCGCCCTCTTGGAAGCTACGTATATCGTCCCCCTGCACGGCTCTAATTTGTATCAAGCCTTTTACTTGTGCATACAATGCATTACTAAAACATAAAGCACCGGCTAAAAATGCCAGCCTCATTAAGCGATTAATAGTCATCAAATTCATCCGTAGCAAAGTCAATTTGCTCCGCAATTTCCTGCTTTACTTTATAAGTGATCGGGTTAGTAGCCACAGTAATAGTTTGAGATTCAACCTTACTAATATCACTAAACCCAGAATGCCAAACACTTAACGTGTATTCGCCTACATTGGCATTTAAATCAACATGACCATTTTCATCAGTGATTGAAAAAATAGTACTATCGACCACCACAATATAACCTAACATCCAATCATGAATATTACAGCCAAGCTCAACAACCCCTGTTTGATCAAAAGTAATGGGCGCTTTTGGGTGCTCCTTATATAGCTTTAATTCAAATGTTTTAGCTTTAGAAAATGAATAAACATGATGCATGATTGAGTCCGCATTCGGAAACTCTACCTTTGCATTTTGTGGGACAACTAAAATACGCGGCTTAAATTCTCGATTTTGCTGGGTCATCGCATAAGGTGCTTCTGGAGGAATAACGCCAAAGGAATCTCCTGCAGTTAGCCACACAACAGCATTAGGTAATGGGCCATTATTAGCATTTTTAATTGTTATATTTGCTGCAAAAACTCCAGTACTAACACTTAGTAAAAATACACAAAGTAAGCTTTTTATCATTTTCTTGTCGCTATTATCAATTTGTTTACATTATAGACCGATTAAACCACTAAATTCTTTCTATTTTTTAAAACATTGAATACGTATGTAGGCAGTCGTATTAATCATCAACAGTCATTATCCTTAAATGTCACCACCGACTCATCTAAGGACACACCATGAGAACCCCTGCACTTGTGCTTTTAGCCTTTGCTAGTAATAGCTACGGACAAACTGTAGAGCTAAAATCGCCAGACACACAAATAACAGTAAGCATCTCAGACGAAAACAACACGCCAAGCTACGCCATAAAATTTAAAAACAAAGCGGTTATAAACAAATCTTTACTGGGGTTTGAATTTAAAACACAAGCAGCTTTTAGCGATGGCTTTAAAATTAAAAGCATTGAACAACAAAGCGTTAACTCGCAGTGGCAACAACCTTGGGGCGAACGCCAAAACGTTGTTGACGAATATAACGAAGTAGCCGTTACCTTTACAAAAAACGAGCCAAATAAAGGTACCTACACTATTCGATTTAAAGCATTTGATAGTGGTGTAGGTTTTAGATACGAAGTGCCACAACAAACCGGCTTCGAACATACAGAAATAACTAAAGAGTTAACTGAATTTGCAATAAACAATAGCCATGATGCAACAGCATGGTGGATACCTGCTCGTGGCTGGAACCGCTACGAATATGTTTATAACACCACCGCGCTTAACGAAGCTCCACTAGCCCACACACCATTTACGTTTAAAACAAGTGACGGTACTCATATTAGTATTCATGAAGCCGCTCTTGTTGATTACGCGGGTATGGTGCTTAATCAGCGCCGTCCAGGCACATTTACAGCCGACTTAACCCCTTGGTCAGATGGTATTGCCGTTAAAAAGCAAGGCGCTTTTAAAACACCATGGCGCACCATTCAAATAGCCGACAGCGCTGTTGGCTTAGTTAATTCAGATATAATACTAAACCTAAACGAGCCTAATAAACTCGGTGACGTGTCGTGGGTTAAACCTGGCAAATACGTCGGTATTTGGTGGGGTATGCATATAAACACGCAAACTTGGGGTAGCGGTAAAAAACACGGCGCCACTACGCAAACCACAAAATACTATATGGATTTTGCAGCGCAGTATGGTTTTGATGGCGTACTCGTTGAAGGCTGGAATATTGGCTGGGATGGCGATTGGTACTTTAATGGCGATGTATTTAACTTTACCAAACCGTACGATGATTTTGATATAGCAGCACTGACTCAATACGGCAAAGAAAAAGGCGTACAGCTCATTGGCCATCACGAAACATCAGGCAATGTAAGCAACTACCGAGACCAAATGGAAGATGCCTTTACACTTTACGAAAAATCAAACGTCAGCCAAGTAAAAACAGGTTATGTAGCCGATGGCGGAAATATAAAACGTATAGACAAAAACGGTATTGCGCGCCATGAATGGCATGACGGCCAATTTATGGTTAACGAATACCTTTATAACGTAAAGCTTGCAGCTAAACATAAAATTAGCATTAATACTCACGAGCCAATTAAAGATACAGGCCTGCGCCGTACTTACCCAAACTGGATCGCGCGCGAAGGCGCACGCGGACAAGAGTATAATGCATGGGGTTCACCACCTAACCCACCAGAGCATGTACCAATGCTTGCTTTTACCCGCATGCTTGCAGGACCAATGGACTTTACGCCAGGTATTTTTGATATGAGCTTTAATAGTTTAGGAGGCGATACAAACCGCCCACAAACCACACTTGCCAAACAACTCGCACTTTATGTTGTTTTGTATAGCCCAATTCAAATGGCTGCCGACTTACCTAAAAACTATTTGGCTAAGCCCGACGCATTTCAATTTATTCAAGACGTACCAACAGATTGGCAGCAAAGTATTGCTATTGATGGTGAAGTAGGCGACTTTATTGTATTCGCTCGTAAAGAACGTAAAAGCACTAAATACTCAGGAAATGATTGGTACTTAGGTGCTGTTACTGACGAAAAAGCCAGATCTGTTGAGGTAAAACTCGACTTTTTAGAGCAAGGCAAAAAATTTGAAGCACAAATTTATAAAGATGGTAAAAGCGCAGAGTGGAAAAACAATCCGTACGATCTAGCTATCGAAAAACGTGTTGTAACTGCAAGCGATAAACTAACGCTTAAATTAGCCACTAGTGGCGGTACAGCTATTCGTTTTAAAGCACTTTAATACAATAAAACCCCTGTATTTATTGTGCAGGGGTTAATACCTTGATTGGCAAATATACTTGTGCACTTAAACCGCCTTCTGGGCGGTTTTCTAGTTTTACTTTACCGTCGTGCATATCAACAATGCGTTTAATAATGGCAAGGCCTAAGCCACTACCTTCACTGCCACGCGCTGCATCGCCTTGTTTAAAGGGCTCAAACACAGACTCTAGTTCGTTTTCAGGAATGCCGGGGCCACTGTCGTTTACAGCAATAACCACGTATTTTTTGTTTGAATTAAAATAGCTAAGTACTTCAATATCGCCCTCAGAATAACGCAGCGCATTACCAATCATATTGGTAATTACACGTTTAATAGCCACAGAGCTTAAGGGTATATTGCCTATATTTGGATTACTTTTAAACGTAATAGTACGTTGATGCTGAAGCTCAGAATTTACAACCTCGGCAACTAAAGCATTTATATCTTCGCAGCTTAGCTCATCTGTTTTATGGTGGCGTAAATACTCAATAAACTGATCGATAATCCCGTTCATATCTTCTATATCGTAAATAATACCTTCACGAAGATAGTCGTCTTCATCAACCATCATTTCGGTGGCTAAACGGATACGCGTAAGCGGCGTACGTAAATCATGCGATACACCAGCCATTAGTAAACGGCGGTCGTTTTCAAGTGCGGCAATTCCGCGCGACATTTGATTAAACGCACGCGTTACTTCTATTACTTCTGTTGAGCCTTCTTCTTCTAATTTGGTAGAAAAATCGCCTTTACCTACTTTCACTGCAGCTTGTTGCAGTGCTTTTAATGGCCTATTAAGGTGCCTTGCAAACAACCACCCACCCAGCACACTTAAAAAGCCAATACTTGATAAGTAAAAAGTTAAAAACTCTAAGTTATTCTCTTTAAAGCCTTTAAGCGGTACTTTTACCCAATAACCTGGCGCTTGCGGTGCTTCAACCCAATAAATCAATGGATCAGTTTGGCTAATACGTACACGAGAATAACCACCAAGTTGCTCAGTCATGCTACGCGATAGCATAGAATATTCGCGGCTTTGCCCAAGTCCTTGACGCATTGCTTCGCGCTGCGTCATCACTTCAATGCCGGTAATTTCAAAAAACTTCGCAGATACTTCGTCGTTTATTTCAACGCCATCTTCCCAGTCTATAAATACCGTTTTAATTTGCTTAGCAAGCATCAAGTTAACTTGCTCAATGGTTGGTTTTACAACATAAAAACTAACCGTAACATAAGACACTATTTGATTTATTAGCAGCAAAGCCGCCACTAAAAAAACAGTTTGCCCAAAAGCACTGCGCGGAAACATGCCCATAAATATTACTTTTCACCGTCGGGAACAAACACATACCCCAAACCCCAAACGGTTTGAATATATCGAGGATTAGCAGCATCTACTTCAATCATGCGGCGAAGTCGCGATACTTGCACATCAATACTTCGCTCAAGCGCACTGTAATCACGTCCACGCGCCAAGTTCATTAGCTTATCGCGGCTAAGTGGCTCACGCGGATGCGAAACAAGCGCTTTAAGCACTGCAAACTCACCACTGGTAAGCGATATTGTTTTATCCCCTTCACTCATTTCGCGCGTTGCTAAATTAAGCGTAAATTTACCAAAAGCGATTAAGTTTTCTTCAGCAGCTGGAGCACCTGGCACTTCTTTTGCGCGGCGGCGTAAAATTGCTTTTATGCGAGCAAGTAGCTCACGTGGATTAAATGGTTTTGGAATGTAATCGTCAGCGCCAAGTTCAAGGCCAATAATACGGTCGACTTCGTCGCCCTTTGCAGTAAGCATAACAATAGGAATTTCATTTTCTTTTTGGCGTAGTCGGCGGCAAATAGATAAACCATCCTCGCCTGGAAGCATTAAATCGAGAACCATTAAGTGAAAGTTTTCACGCTCTAGGAGTCTATCCATTTGCTCCGAGTTTCCTGCGGTTCTAACAATAAAGCCTTGCTCTACTAAGTAACGTTCAAGCAAACTGCGTAAGCGCATATCGTCATCAACAACTAATACTTTTGTGGTCTCGTGTCCCATAATCTCTTTCTTATTTTTATATCCAATTACTAGTTAATATAAATGAAAAACTTAATAATCAAAAACTAATTACTTGCTTAGATTGTTACTGAACATTTCAAAGCTTCCTTACTCGTACTTTATTAAATTTTACGCTCGACAAATTTTGGCAAATTTAATAACGTGCACACCATTAGAGTTAATAAAGAATTGGCCATGAAAACAAATTTAGTTACCCGCGAAGGTTACTTGCAATTACAACAAGAACACGATCAACTATGGAACGTAAAACGCCCAGAAGTAACAAAAATAGTTAGCTGGGCAGCCAGCCTCGGAGATCGCTCTGAGAACGCAGACAACTTTTTATAACCCCATAAAACATACTATGAATACAAAGTTCACATTAAAAACAACAACTTATAAATAGTACAAGTACTATTTTAATGTACTCTTCAACTTAGTAAAGATGGAACATTAAACTCAATTGTTGCACCTGATATCCAGGAGTCCAAAACCTCCTCATTTGTTAAATGAAACCAGTTAAAGCAATCTTCATTAAATTCCCTACAAAAAAAAGCCTCCATTTCTGATACTCTAATATTTTCAGGCAATCTACGAGTGTAAACAGCAGAGTAATTCTTTCTTTTTATTAAGTCTAAATACTCTTCTATTCTCTTTGTTAAAAGTTTATCAGATATGTAACTGGGGATATTTCTGTTATATAAATATGCACTTAAATTTCTTGCTTCTTTGTATACAACATAGCTAATAATCGGTAATGAATAATTTTTGGCAAGGTACTGTAAAAGATTCCCAAAACGGAGTGATTTTTGCACTGTAACTTTAAAGTCACAACAAGCGTCTTCTATAATCAACAGGATGTTGTATATCCTATTTTTTTCCAATAATTCTTGAATCTCCTCTACATCATTCTTACTAACTTTGCGAGCGCAAATATCATCATATAACCTCTTAGTTAATTCGCTAACTGAGCTATATTCCTCAGAGTAGCGTAAGTACAATCCAAAGGAGTTGATGAATGAAGTCGAATAAGTTGGCAATTCAGATAAAATATTATCTTTGCGAATAAATAGATGCAAACAAGCGCCTAGAAAAGATCTTATAGATTCACGACCTTGAGCTTGAGCCTCCCTAAAGTCATGCTCAGTGATGCGGACTAAAAAACCTTTGGAAATTAAGCTTTTCATCATTCTTTTTTCTGCTTCTTCGCAACCGAGAGTTTCTGAATGAGCATCGTAATGATGCTTAATCGGCGCCTTATTGCCATCATTAAACCGTGTAAGTAGAAGAAATAAATATAGTTTTTCGATATATGTTAAACAAGAAATTGCACTTTCAGACTTTAGCCTCTGCTCAATATACTCACCTAACTTTTCTATTGTTAATTTTCCATCTTTTAAATAGCACTCAACAAGGCAACTTTTACACACATATCGCTCAGACTCAAACTGCTCAATGCACTCTTTACGAGTAGAAAATAGTTTTTTTTTATTGCAGCTATCGCAGTTAAATGCTGAATGAACATTGGTACAGCTACTTTTACTTTTTATTATTGACAAAGGCTTATCTAGTTTGCTTTTAAATTCTTTAAATACATTTTGAGCATTATTTGCAAATTTAATATTCTCACCTTTCTCTAATTCCCAAAATTGATTTATTAGTTCAACTTCAGCTTCACTAACCGCTTGTTCATAACAAATATAAGCGTAATTTTTCATTTTTTTCCAGACAAAGAAAGCCTAAAGAATTGGCTTCAATTAGTTTATTAGTAATTTATTACTATTCTAAATGTAAAACACCTAAATTCAAACAAAGTTAACAATATACATTTTTACTTTCATTTTTATAAACTAAGACTGAACTATTACATCTATAACTTGCTTTTATGCTATGGCTGGGTGCAACAGTATTCCCTATTACAGCAAATTAAGTAGAGAATGATATGGGTATCATGATGTGTCTGGATTTAAACGAAAATGTTTAATTAGTCATTAGAAATTCGATAAACAAAATAACGTAAGTGCATAGCTAAATGAATTTAAAAAATTCCTGAGGAAAATTTGAAACTTATGCTCAAACGCGTTGGCTACAGTATAATATTCTGAGTATCAATGTATGAGTAAACGCTATTAAAGCAGTATTTATTTGAACCTGTTATATGTAGTAGCTCAGAGACATCAACTTGAGAAAGTTAATTCGTTGTTCCTCCGCTTACAGATAGTTATATAATTTAACTACCTTGCATACAAATACTTCTGAAAACCAATAAACGTATCGCGTATCGCTGTCGGTGATCCAAACTCAATGGCGGCGTCGTTAATGGTGTTGTATTTAAGCTCTACTAAACTGCGCATTTTTTTAGGTGCGAGTTCTTGCACGCCATCTTCAATGTATTTACTTAATATAAAGTTTATAAACTCTTGTTGTTTATAATCGCTAAAAGCAGAGTTTATTTTAGGTTTTGCTTGTTGAGCTCGTTCAGTGCGTGTTTGTGCCTCTGAGGCATACGCTACGTAGGATAAAACATCGTATACATCGCTGTCTTGTGCATCAATTACGGCTTTCATACTATCGAGTTTTTCGCTATCGTAGCCCGCTTCGGTTAAATCTTCTAATAGCTTTTCGCGAGTGGTTGGATCACTCCAGATTTCGCGTAGTTGGTCTTCATTTTCAAAAAAGCGTGGTAAGTCGTCAAACATACGTTCAACAAACTCTTTAGCTGTAATGGGCCTCCCTTCAGCGCTCCAGTACATTGCTGAGGAAATATGCTTAATTTGCCGTGTACGGCCGTCTGAGAGCTTTATTTCGAGCTTTTCGCATACACATGGTCTTTCACCGCATTTTTCACAGCCTTCAGGCTCTGGCTTTTCACAAACACATGGCTTTTGTTCACACACTTTACACGGTTTCTTCTCACCGGCTCCATCGCCGCCAGTGTCTTCACATTGGCACGGCGTTGTGCCGCACTCAGGGCATACTTCGCTGGGTATTGGCTCACCATCCCAAGCAGGATCAGCAAAGTTATGGTGCGCTTTTACAAAGTCGTAAATGGTAAAATAGTCTTTGCCATCGTATGTGCGGGTTCCTCGGCCTATAATCTGTTTAAACTCAATCATATTGTTACAAAGGCGCATGAGCACAATGTTACGTACGTTACGCGCATCAACGCCGGTAGAGAGTTTGCGTGATGTGGTTAAAATTGTCGGAATGGTTTTTTCGTTATCACAAAAGGTTTTTAAGTCGTTTTCACCCGCTACGCCATCGTTAGCGGTAACACGAACACAATAGTTAGTGTTGGTAGTCCAGCCCTTTTTAACTGCATACTGATTAATAAAATCGCGCACCATACCGGCATGAACTTGTGTTGCACAAAACACGATGGTTTTTTCTTTAGGATTAAAGCGATCCATCCAATAGTGTACACGGCGCTCTTCGCGCTGAGGTATGGTAATAATGCGGTTAAAGTCACCTTCTTTATACAGTTTACCGGGCTCAGGATCGCCTTTTACAACAACACCATCCCCCTCTATATACTTGTACTCATCCATAGTGCCAACGATTGGTAACACTTTAAATGGCGTTAAAAAGCCATCGTTAATGCCTTCTTTTAGAGTATAGCTGTAAACAGGCTCGCCAAAGTAACCATAGGTGTCGGCATTATCGGTGCGTTTGGGTGTTGCGGTTAAACCCAGTTGCACAGCAGGGGCAAAGTAATTAAGAATATCACGCCAAGCACTTTCATCATTTGCGCCACCACGGTGACATTCATCAATAATAATTAAATCAAAAAAGTCAGCTGGGTATTGCTCGTAATACGGATTTTCTGCCTTTTTTATTGGCGTATTATCATCTTCTTCTGTTGTAGTTTCTTTTAATTCGGTTTTAGGCCCACACATAAGAGTATGAAAAATTGTAAAAAACACACTAGCGTTTTTAGGAACGCCGCCTCTTTTACGAATATCGTCAGGGGTAATGCGCACAATGGCGTCTTCACCAAATGAGCCAAAATCATTAAACGCTTGATTGGCTAAAATATTACGGTCGGCCAAAAATAAAATACGGGGGCGTTTTTTAGCAAGGCTAATATCTTTTTGCGCGGTTAAACTCCAGCGGGTTTGAAATAACTTCCAAGCTGTTTGAAAACCAATACACGTTTTACCTGTACCGGTAGCCAATGTAAGCAGTATGCGATTTTTACCTTGGGCAATGGCTTCAAGAGCATTATGAATGGCATTCTCTTGATAATAACGGGGTGCCCAATCGCCTTTGGCCTCAAAGGGAATAGTAGAGAACGCATCACGCCAAGCTGTCGTATAATCCGCTTCTGGCGTATCGCCTTTTTGCTCAAAGGTTAAATCCCATAGCGCTTGCGGAGACAGGTATTCATCTACCAGCGTCTCAATGCCTGTAAGCATATCAATCTGGTAAATATCATGGCCGTTAGTGGCATAAGCAATACGGCATTGCAGGCGTTGTGCATAGTCTTTCGCTTGGCGCACACCTTCGCTATAAGTAAGGCTTTCTTTTTTTGCTTCTACTGCGGCAAGCTTACGGCCTCTATATACCAACACATAATCGCACGGCACTTTGTTAGCGCGTTTGCCACCCGCCATAATTTGGCCTGGGCAAATAAGCTCGCGGCGAATAAAGCTGTTATCAACCTCACCCCAACCCGCAGCAACTAACTTAGGATCAATTAAATCCGCTCTAGTGTCGGCTTCGTTACGCGTCCTTGCTTGTGACATTAGGCCATTGCTCCTTTGTTTGTATCAACCTCAAGCGTTTTCGTTAACTCACCTGAAAAGGCTTTTTGTAGGATAGATTTTTTGAGTTCGTCTAAATCCAATAGTTTTTTTCTGTATATTCTCTGAATATCATTTGTTTTCTCTTCAAGAGAATAAAGGCTACTCAGCAGATTTTGCTGATCTTCAAGGTTTTCAGGATAACTTACCTCAAATTCTTCTATCTGGGTTTTAGTTATAGCTTGACGAGTTGAGCCTGCTTCACCAATACCTAGAAGTTGGTCTTTATAATATTTTGAAGTTAACACAAAATTTAAAAAAGCCGGGCTAATAACCGTTCTATCGGCACGTATAATAGATACATGCTGATTAACACGCGCAGGCAAATATTCTTCTGGAGCTAAACAACACCTTGCGACGGAAGCTCCAGTAATGTTTAGCAAAACATCATTATTTTCTACAACAACATTACTAAGCTTGTCTGCTTGTTGGTCATCAATAAACGCAAGGTCTTTATTTTTAAAGCGTCGGTCATGGACATTCATACTACGAATCAAAGAAATACCTTCGCTTTTATAAGAAGCCCTCCCTCCGCGTGGTGTAGATCCACTACCTATTTTTGACGTTATCTCTTTTAATTTTGATGCTCTCCACCCTTCACCACGCTCGCTAAATACTTGCTGCAAGTAGCTTTCAAACAGCTCACGGGCATTTTTGAGGTTTTGCTCGGTCTTGGCGCGGGCTTGTTCTATATCGGCAAAGGCTTGCTCGAGAATAGCCACGATGTGTTTTTGTTCGGTAATCTCAGGGTGCGGTATTTCTACTCTCTCTAAAGCAGTTTTAGATAGCTCTTTAAAAGTAGTTCCACTTCCTAAATCATTTAATAATGAGACACTCTTCAATAAAAAATAATACAAAAACTTAGTGTCTAAAGTATTTTTAGGTACCAAACCCCGACAACCTTGGTTCGTTGCCATAGGAACTGTATTAATAGCTAGGTAGCCAATAGGTGCTCGGGTTGAGAGAATTACCGAGTTTTCAGGAATTAGCTTAGCTGAAGATTTATCTAGCCCTAGTTGAGTGATGTTTCTACCTGTTTCAGAGACATAAATACCAGTGATTTTCCCCATATCTTTCGGCGTAATCCACTTAACATCACCAAACCAATAGTCGGAAATACCGCTTTTAGGTGTGCCACCACTTATAATATTAGTGACTTCACTCATTTTAGATATGGACCACCCCATCACAACAACTCCTGAATCTTACCCAGAATCGCTTCACTCTCTTTATCCAGCGCGATGATTTCTTCAATAATGGCTTGCGGCTCACGCAGTGGCACTTCTTCCGCTTGATTCGGGTTTTTAGCCGATAAATCCCATGTTGCATCATCAAGTTCAGTTGTAGCCAATGACCAAGATTTAGCACTGTCTTCAAAGCCTTTTTGTAACTCGATAAACTCTTTTAAGTCGGTGTCGTTTAGCGGATTGGTTTTACCCAAGCTGCGGCCAGGGTCTAGCTGGTAGAACCATGTTTTTTGTGTTGGTTCGCCTTTAGTGAAAAACAACACCACGGTTTTAACCCCAGCGCCTAAGAAGGTTTTTGCTGGGCAATCGAGTACGGTGTGTAAGTTGCAGTTTTCTAATAGCTCTTTACGCAAGGCAATGGCGGCGTTATCGGTATTCGATAAAAAGGTGTTTTTAATCACAATGGCAGCGCGGCCACCAGGCTTGAGCATTTTGATAAAGTGCTGCAAAAACAAGAAGGCGGTTTCACCGGTTTTGATTGGGAAGTTTTGCTGAACTTCTTTGCGCTCTTTACCACCAAACGGCGGGTTAGCTAATACAATATCGTGCTGGTTGCTTGGGGTAATGTCTTGTAGATTTTCGCCTAGGGTATTGGTATGAATAACGTTAGGTGCTTCGATGCCATGTAGAATCATGTTCATAATGGCGATAACGTAAGCCAAAGACTTTTTCTCTTTGGCGTAAAAGGTGCTTTGTTGCAGGGTTTTTAAATCGCTGGTTGAAAGCTGCTTTTTGCTGACACCACCTTGGCGAAGGTAATCGTAGGCTTCACATAAGAAGCCTGCCGAACCTGCTGCACCGTCGTATATGGTTTCGCCAATTTGTGGCTGTAATATATCGATCATCGCACGAATTAATGGGCGTGGTGTGTAGTATTCTCCCCCGTTGCGGCCAGCGTTGCCCATGTTTTTAATTTTTACTTCGTACAGGTGTGAAAGCTCATGCTTTTCTTCTTGTGAGCGAAAGCGTAATTCGTCTACTTTTTCGAGCGCATCACGCAGTGAGTAGCCACTTTGAATTTTATTTTTGATCTCGCTAAAGATTTCACCAATTTTATATTCAATGGTGTCAGGGCCTTTGGCACGTAGTTTAAAGCCTTTAAGATAGGGGAAAAGCTCGCCATCAACAAAATCCATTAAGTCGCTGCCGGTTAAGGCGTTATCGTGATCAAACTCATCATTAGCGGTTTTAGGCGCAGCCCACGAACTCCAGCGGTACTTCTCTTCAATAATGTATTGGTATTCTTCTGCCATCAATTCGGCTTCTTGAGACTTTGTAAACTCTAAGTCATCAAGGTATTTTAAAAATAGCATCCACGACGATTGCTCGGTGTAGTCTAGCTCACTAGAGCAGCCTGCGTCTTTATGGAAAATGTCGTCGATATTTTTAAATGTTTGTTCAAACATGTAAATTAAGTCCTTGTTAGCCAGTGAGTTTGAGATGATTTTTTTGCTTAAAGCAACTCACTCGCTTATTTATATTCCTGAGGTAATAGTGATTAATATACCCTAATTAATTAAAAAATTAATAATATATTAGTACCAAGTAGTTTTTGGTTAATCTAGGTCAATTTTATACTTTTGCCTTGCCGGTAGTATCTCTTCGAACTCGCAATTTAATGCGTTTACTAATTTATATAAGGTTTCGAGTTTAATATTAACATTACCTCTTTCCATTTTTCCGTAATTACCGCGCTCTATACCGACATAGGCGGCAAAACCTTCTTGCGAGTAGCCTGCTTCTTTGCGTTTTTCTCGTAGCTTTTCACCAAAATGTTTAACTAAATCACTCACCTGGTTTTCCTCAAGGCAAAATGATTAGATTTTCATGTTGAGGGCTTAACTACCACGCCCTATAATACCCATTATTATAAGAAGTTTATTAGGATTTACTTTGAAATTTGACCCTCTCGTAGCTCAAATTATTGTTGCACCAAATTTTGATAACTTTACAACAAGCGATGTACGCTCGGCGTACTTAGCATTAAAAAGTGATTCTTCTTTGGTACCTACAGCAGTTAGGCGAAGTATATATGCCGAATTGATCAAGCTTGTTAAAAAAGGCTGGCTGAAAAAAATGGTATCAAATAAAAAAGGATTTACGCGATTCAATAAAACAGAAAGCTTTAACGTTGAGGTAATTACTCAGCTAGCTAGTGCAATACCTATTGGAACTACAGAAAAGGCAGATGATAAGCACGCGCTATTACTTAGTAAGTTAAATCATTATAAAGCCGAGCTATTATTGAATATGGGGGAATCTGAGGCATACAAAGAGCTTTATTTGGAGTCACCCGAATTAGTAGATGAACTTCAGCCACAATACAACAAAGCGAGAGACAACAATACAAGAATACTTGGCAAGATTAGAGCGATTGAAGGCTTAATGAAGCAAAACGAAGCATTAGAGAAAATATGAAACTAAGACTATGGCAAGCCGAGTGTATTAATTTAGCGCTTACACAATACCAGAGCGGCAATAGCCACTTTTTAGCCTTGGCAACTCCTGGGGCGGGTAAAACCTTAATGGCTTCGGAATTAGCTAACCAGTTATTAAAAAATAATATGGTCGATGTGATTATTTGTTTTTCACCGTCGTCTATTGTTTCTCAAGACTTTAAGGAAAGCTTACAGCTAAAAACGAATGAACGATTTGATGGGCTTATTGGCGCTAAAGGTAGAGCTTTAACCTATCAAAGCTTACAGTATTTAGATGTGCACTTTTGGCAGTTATTTGAACGATATCGTGTTTTTGTAATATTTGATGAAATTCATCATTGTGCTGGCTCTAATATTGCCAATGCAAATGCATGGGGTGAGCAGATAATACTTAACATTCAAAATAAAGCACAGTATACATTAGCCTTAACAGGCACCCCTTGGCGTTCTGACGCTGCTCCTATTGTTCTTTCATCGTATCAGCAACCTAACAATAAAATAGCGTGTGACTACGTTTACGGGCTTTCTGAGGCTATTGGAGATAATGTTTGTCGGGTTCCACAAATAGTAGCTGTTGATAATAGCCATATTACAGTTGTAGATGACGTTGAAACCAAAACATTTAACTGCTTTAAAGCGTTATTAAACTACTCTGGCGTTTCTTATCAAGAAATTATTGAAAATGAAGCGGTAATAAAATACATAATTTCTTCCGCTCAAAAAAAGCTTATCTCATTTAGATTGAAAAACCCCGATGCAGCGGGGTTGATTGTTGCATCGTCTGTTGAGCATGCCCATCAAATCTCTATGTTAATGCGAACTCACTTTGACGAGGATAGCACTGTTGTAACCTACCGAGAAAATGAACCTACAAGTATTATTCAGCAGTTTAGGTATGCACAAACTAAGTGGATTATTTCTGTTGGTATGATTAGCGAAGGTACAAATATCCCTCGTTTGCAGGTTTGCTGCCACCTTACAAACATAAAAACAGAAATGCATTATCGCCAAATATTGGGCCGTATACTGAGGGTAACAAACTCTAAAAACCAAGAAGCTATTATGTACATGCCTGCCGAACCTAAGCTTTTAGAGTACGCGTATAGAGTTAATCAAGATGTTCCATTTGAAGCTGATGTAGTTAAGTTTGAAAAGATGAAAGCTACTGCTGAAGAACCTACTGAAGATGAAGGTTTAAGTGAAATGACCTTTAATAAGAAAAATAAAAAAACCTCCAAAGCTCAGTTTGATTTTGATAACTTTGCTGACTTTTTTGATCAGCCAGTTATGAGCAATAGACCTGAAGCGACAGAGGAACATTTTTTAACCGGTGCCTATGAGCGAATTATTAATATATCAGGCCGTTTTCAACAAGAAGCGATCGCTTTAGGGTTAAGTGAATTGCGGTAAATACGCTAGAATTTACCTCAAGTAGACCTCTACAGGTAACATCAATTTCAGTTACACGAGGAAATATAACTTAATTTAAGGTGTTGCTATGTATAGCTTCTCTGAAATTCATAAAAAAATAGACTTTATAGAGATTTTAACCAATAGAAAGATCAGTGAAAGTTCAAGTCACCTAGAGCAAATTAACTTTATACATCAAGGTGTATATATCAAAAATGCTGAGCGTCTAAGGATAGAGTTAGGCTGGGATATACGAGCATTTTCTTCAGCTATTAGAACTAGCAAGAGCTCATATGTACGCTATAAAAAAGAATTAAAGCCCTTAAATACCACTTTAAGTGAAAATGCATTTGAAATTGCAAAAGTCTGCTCTTTTTGTCTTGATTACTTTGAAAATATAGAACGTTTTAATATTTGGTTAAATACCTCGTCACTCCAATTCGACTCTAAAAAACCTTTAACATTTATAGATACAATAGCTGGCCGTGAATTAATTAAAAATACCGTAAACAGGCTCAAATATGGCTATAACGCCTAAGAGTAAAGTGTCTTAGGACGTAAAGCGCACGATCAACAGACTGCCAACATGAAACCAAGTTCTATCCTTTTCTTAACTTAACAAGAAGCTATCACTTTAGAGATTAAAACGTTGATTTGAGCTTATTAATGACTCAATTTTCTCTGATAGTCGCATTTGTGCCAAAAGCGGGCATTCAGCACATAGTCATTTGTTAAGCGATTTTACTACTTTACGTACCAAGTCTGTTTCGAACCATCCCAACCATAATGCTTATTGTGGAAAGCATTCATTGAAGCGACATATTGAGATAGTATCAACGTAACATCACTTACCTGAGGGATGTCGTCTTCCTCAAGAAGGTCTAAAAAGTCGATAGAGTCTTCATCTTTGAGAACTGTTCTAACTTTATCTAATAAACGATTGGCTATTTTAATCTTGCTCTTACTAACCGCAGAGTCAGGTTTTTTCTTAGATAATTCTTTAAACTCTAAATACATAGCATTTAGCAGAGGCATCATATTATCATGGGTTTTTGCCTTGTCATTAGACGTATATAATTTATCTATACTCACTTTTTCAGTCCTTTAATTTCTTAGGTTTAATGGTACGAATTAACACCATACCCTCTTCATCTAGTTTATCTTCATCATTTCCTTGAACGCGCCAGTACCAAGCGCCACGGTTGATTACAACATTGTCTGCTCTTTGCTTTTCAAAACACTGTAAATACTGCGAAAGTATAAATACAACATCACTATTTTGTGGGATATCATCCTCATCGAAGTTGTCGAAGTCATCGAATGGCTTGTATTTTTCCGCCAAATAGTCATTACTTTGTGATATCAGCTTATTAACAAACTTGAGTTTGAACTTGTTAACCGCGTCATTTGGATTTTTCTTAGACAGCAAGGAAATTTCTTCATAGGTACTCGATAATTGCCCTGATAGCTTTTCAAATGTATCCACGTTATTTCTGTTCATTACAGTTCCTTTAAGAGGGACAAGAGCGTCTAAATTCAATGTACTTTTTCTTTAAAACTTCAATTGGCGCACGCTGTTTACTTTCGTAAACATCGACCATTAACTTCAAATCATCATCAGTAATTGCAATTATGCACTTTCTTTGTGAGGCCCATAAATCAATAGTGTTGCTAAACATTGCTTTGGGTAATGGATTTCTTGTAAGAAATATCCCAAACCTACCAATATTTGGTTGAAGATAGCGGTTAAGCTGATTTACGTGGTCCCTTTCAATTTTCTTTACATTTTTCATCTCTATTACAAGTTGACGATTCTCATATTCAGTAAATATTTCATCGAGAAAATCAATATCTCGATTATTGTAAAATATCAAATCACGAATATGACGGCCTGATTCTGTTCGGCTCTGTGTTTGTGCGAAGTCCAAATGCGGATAGAATAGAGTCGCTAATAAGTCCGCTGATAATTCCTCATATTTTATATCTGCACCGTTTTCTTTTCCTGAGTTAAGCTTTAAAAGGTCGCTTAATTTTCTTTTCGCAGATAAGACAGGAATCTGACTAAACAATGGGTCGTTTTGGCAATCTTGAGAAGTTCTTTCCTTGTATCTTATATATTCTTCGATGACACCATAATTATCTCTATTGAAGTTTAATATTTTAACTCGCTCTTCTGGCTCATTAGGGTTAAAAATTTCATCTCTAGGACAATGAGATTTAAAATAGTCCTCGAAATTAATACAGGGATTAAATCTAAGCCAACGCTTTGGTGTAAAAATCAAAGGCTCTTTAGTATTAGGGTTAACTGGAAGATATGCCTTTTGATTTAACTCAAAAGAATTTTTTTGGTAATTATATACAGAATCAAGAATGACACCCTCTGTTGGGATTCCATTAATAGCACATTGTTCAATCGTATAATCAATGAGGAAAGATTTTATATAATTACAAGCAATATCACTAATTCTGTCTTTTGATATACCACCAACATATAGTTGGATTAGCTCAAAATGGGTGAAGCCAAATTGACTATATTCAGGTATATCTTTAAATAAATTAAGAACCTCAATAGCTTGCTTTTTACCTATCCTTTGCCCCCTGCGTTTCTTTGCTACACCCAACCCAACTTCTGGACATTCAGACAAGTTAATAAGAGTTTCTATGGCCTCAGTTTCCCTGCCTTTTTTTATTAGAAAATTTAGGTGGTTAAAAGAGTTTGTTATAGCTGTATGCAAAGACTGATCTTGCATAGATGGAGACTTCCATAAGAGAAATGGGTCCACATATAGGGGAATGTCTTCATCAAATAATTGAATAGCAAAGTCTAAATCATGTTGTGATTTATGTATTCCATGATGATCAGTTATTCTTGGCCTGAATATATCCATATGCACCTTATTTCTTGAATCGTTTAACAGCTTTATCAGAGTACACTCTCCCTATTTTCACGCGAAAACGTCCTTATTTTATGAACTTATACTGATAGCAAATAGTGTAAGTTATTGCCAGCTAAAAATATTATACTTGCCGTAGCTTTTTTAACATATGGAAAAGGTAAATATTTCCTCTTATTATTACTAGGCTAACGGCGACCCTGAATAGTTGAAGTTCGACTAAGTGCCAACGGTGGCGAAGCCGCCCTGCTGCTTTTGCTTGTTATATGCATATACGCACCATTGGTATACTCACACCATGTTCAAGAGCATCTTTTGCAAAATTGTTGTTCTCAATACTAAAACCGTGTGATTTAAAATATTTAATTTGGTGATCTGAGGCGGCCGAAAGCGTAACGTTCGAAATACGATTTTTCTTACCGTAAGCAATAATATTTACTAGTAATTTGGCAAACAGACCAAGGCTACGATATTCATGAAAATGATGCTTTTTCTCATTCTCTGGTACTGGTTCATATGGGTTGCTAAATTCAACATCCGATATATGTAAGTTATTTGGATAAACTCTAGCAAGAAGCAATTGACCACAAATGTTATTTTCTAGTTCAGGATCTTGTACCTTGGCATGCACTAGCATTATGTCTTGAAGAACTTTTCTTTTCATAACCTTCTCAACTTCTTTGAAAAGAAATGGATTCCCGCTATCAAAGTGTTTGCTTAACTTGCGTGGGTTAACTTTAGCCCCTGACTCAATATAATGCATCCAAGAGTTACCACCGATTTCACATAAGCAATTCGGTTCAAGTTTGGCAATAGTGTCTACGTCTTCCATGAAGTAGTATTCGAGGGTGACTTCGGCTTCAAACTTGTCTTGTAACTCTTCGGCTGGATATATCTCTTCCATGCGCACTAAACCTCCTAGCATTTAATAATCTAACTATGCGCGAGCGCGCATATTTCTACCTGTCTCACGCTCACTTATCTACTTTGTACAGTTTTAGCAAATTACCTAAGACATTACTATCACTAAGTTTTCTATCTCCTACAAGAAAAGCTGGGGCGAACAATATGAACACATTGATCATTTAAATGAATATATAAGAAAATAGTTGCTTAAGCGTCTAATTTAGTCATCATATTTTAATCTAAAACAATGACAACAAATCGCTCTTTGACGAAGTTCGGCTCTGTGCCAGCGGACCTTCAATCGTAGCTCGTTTCTGCCCCAAAACGAGTTGGAAAAATTACTCTAAAAGCCTACTTTAAGAATGGCGACCGTTCAAACTTTTGATTTTAAAATAATCCTCTATCATTTGTTGGGGTTATAAAGTATTCGCATTAACGGATAATGTGCACGAAACTGTATCTTACTTAAACTCTGAATTACCAAAGTAATTGGACCCAGCCAACTAGCTTAATAGATCTATAAATCCTCGTTTATCGTGGCTTTATAGATTTAGTACGGTTATCAAAAAATTTAGATTATTAAAAATTAAACATTACCAAACGATCTTGCCATAATGAACAGCAATTCACGTTTGCTTAGCCTCATTTATTTCTCTTTCTAGAGTTTTAATTAAGTTTTCCACAGTCATCTCTCTTGCTTTTGTAACTCCGGTGCCAGCCCATAATGCGCTATAATCATTTGAACTAGACTTAACAGCAGCATTGTTGAGTTGTTTTGCTAAGTCATAAGCATATGGATAATCAGGAATAGATGATAGTGGGAATTCATTTCCTGTTTTAATGATCTGGTTAATAATACCACGAGCGGGACGGCCTGAAATACAACTTGTTATCGTCGTCATACCTTTCTCGCACTGTTTGATCTTTGAGTGGTAATATTTTCCTACATTTGCTTCAGGGCATAGTAAAAAAGCAGTGCCCATTTGCACAGCCATCGCACCATTATTTAAAGCATTAAAAATATCATTTCCGTTCATGATGCCGCCAGCAGCAACTACTGGAAGTGAAGTCTGTAAAATAATTTTCTTCAATAAATGTATAGTACTAAGTTTTTCATCTGTCCTCGTGAGCTCAAATACACCTCTATGACCGCCGGCTTCAATTCCTTGCGCTACAACTATATCAATACCTGCTTGTTCAATTAAATGTGCTTCTTCTAGACTAGTTGCAGTCGCTAAGGTTGTAATCCCTAAATTTTTGAGAACTTCTAAGTATTCAGGGCAAGGCAGCCCAAAATGAAAGCTTACAATTTTAGGTTTAAGTTTTATTAATATGTCTATTTGCTTTGAGTCATTAAAAGATTGATAAATCTCCTTTAACTCTTTCGGAGGTAGAGTTTTAAATGAGTTGAAAGTTGGCAAAAATTGATTTATCCACTTTCTTTCTAATTCAATATTTTTTCTGGGGGTTTGATGACAAAACACATTAACATTAAAAGGCTTGTCTGTTAGTTTCATTGTATCAGAAATTGCTTTTTCAGCATCTTCATTAGACATTGCACCAATCCCAATAGAGCCAACTCCTCCAGCGTTAGTGACTTTAGCAGCCAATGATGGTGTTGATACACCAGCCATTGGAGCTTGAATTATAGGTAATTTAACACCTAACAAGGAAAGTAAAGATTTACATGGCATGTTAGAACCTCTATTTACAAAGTGAAGAATATATTATATTCTCATTTCGAGAATGTAATCAACTAAATACTATCAAAATGAGAATTAAATGAATAGTGGATCTCTTCGCATTTTTTGTACCGTAGCCGATTATGAAAGTGTAACCCAAGCTGCAATCCAGTTAAGGAGGGCACCTTCCAATGTAACAACAAAAATAAAGCAGCTTGAATCAGATTTAGGTGTCGAGCTTTTTATAAGGACTGGAAAAAAAATGAAACTTGCGTCATCAGGACGTAAATTTTACGAATATGCCCAGCAACTATTAGCTTTGGAAAATGAGGCAAGGCAAGCCATTATGGGTGAAAGTATAGGAGGGCAATTAATTATAGGGAGCATGGAAAGTACAGCAGCGAGCAGGCTGCCAAGCGTACTCTCTGAATATAATATCGCCTATCCCACCACAAATATTTCTCTAACTACAGGAACATCTATGCAGTTACTTGAGAAAGTCTCGAATGGTGAATTGGATTGTGCATTTTTAGCTTTACCTGATGTATTTGATAATGATAAAGCTTTAGTTGAGCTTGGTATAAATACACAAGAAGTTTGGTCAGAAGAACTATTGCTGTTAGTACCAATTTCCGAGAAGAAAACGAGTAACTTTAAAGATATTAAAGTTAGGAACCTTGTTTCATTCCATAAAGGTTGTACTTATCGTGAAATAGCTGAAAACATTTTAAATGTTAACTCCTCAATTGATTGGAAGATTCACGAAATGTCTTCATATCATGCGATGGCTGCTTACGTTGCTTCCGGAATGTCTGTCACTGTATTACCTAAAAGTGTGCTTGATTTAATGGATTTACCAGCATCAATATCATACTTAAGAATTAAAGAATCTAAAACCTTGATAATTTGGCGGAAAGAATTTGATGTGCCAGCTTTCAAGAACTTTCTTAAATTACTAACCAAACGATAATATGCCATATTTTATCTTTAAAAATAACTCTAGTTATGAAGAGCTATTTTCCGCCATTATCGCTGGAAGTGTGCTTTTTATAGGAATGGGAATCGGAAGATTTGCCTATACAGCAATATACCCCTATATGCTTATTGATGGAATATTAACCGTCAAACAGGGCAGCATAGCAGCTTCAATAAATTACACTGGTTATTTACTCGGAGCTTTGTTGTGTGGTGTTCTAAGCAAAAAAAAATCACAACAAATATGTGTTATTTCCATACTTGGAACGACTGCTTGTTTGTTTTTATTGTCAGCCGTAGAAAATGTTTATCTGATATATAACATTAGGTTTTTTGCTGGGGTATTCAGCGCTCTTTCGATGGTGTACTCTGCATTGTGGTTATTTAGTGTGTTATCTCACTCTAGAAAGGTACCTGTTTTATACTCCGGCGTTGGTATTGGAATTTTTTTCTCATCTGAGATATTAGCTCTAATTATTAACTATGACTTCGATAGCCAAAGCATGTGGTTTTCACTTGGATGTGTCACTTTTCTCATTGGCGCTTTCTGTGTCCTTGGTTTGAAAAGGACTTCAATAAAGTCAAGCTTACCTACAAATATTGATCATACACAGAGCCATAATAATGTTGATGTATTTAAAGTTAACTCATTAATTTTAATTTATGGACTTTCAGGGTTCGGGTACATCATCACAGCAACCTATTTACCAGCTATTTTAAAATTCAACTTTCCTAATTTTAACACTGTTCAGTTATGGGCTGTTTTTGGTTTGGGGGCTGTACCCTCTTGTTATTTTTGGCACCTAATACAAGACCGATTTGGGCATAATTTATCGCTAACATTAAACTTGTTTGTTCAAGCAATAGGCGTACTTCTACCTGTATTCTCTCAAAATATACCTATTTATATTCTTAGTGCTTTTATAGTAGGTGGAAGCTTCATGGGTACTGTAACAATTGCTATGTCAGCAGCTTACCATACAGGGAATCGTATAAAGAAAAATCTGGTTGTACATATGACATTTGCTCATGGTGTTGGCCAAATCATAGGGCCTATTATTGCGAATTACCTCTACAATGTGAATCATAGTTTATCAATATCTCTCTATGTTGCTACATTTTCTCTTTTGTTTGCTGCAATGTTGTGCAAACAAAGTAAAAAACCAACCTCTTATAATTAAGGAAAAAAATGCCATTATTGAAATTTGATTTGATTAAAGGAAGAACAAAAGATGAAGTTAAAACTTTACTTGACTCTGCGCATAGAGCTATGGCTGAAGCTTTTAATGTCCCAACCACTGACAGATATCAAAGCGTTACACAACACTCTGAAGAAGAGCTAATACTTGAAGATACTGGGTTAAATTACAATAGAACTAAAGATGTTGTTTTACTCACTGTGGTATCACGTCAAAGAACACAAATACAGAAAGTGAAATTTTACGAATTATTAGCTAAAAACTTAAAAAATGACTGTAACTTAAACTCGGAAGATCTGATTGTATCAATTATTGAAAATGGAGATAGTGACTGGTCATTTGGTAAAGGCCAAGCTCAGTTCATTACAAAAGAACTTTGAGTTATAAATAAATTCAATCCAACCAGCTATAATAGTCACCCTCATGGGCTAATATCATTTGGCTACTAAGGGGTGACTAAATAAATTCATAATAAAGGGACTTGAAGACACCGAAATCACTTATTTAAAAAGTACCTTAGCTTTATATCAAGTAAATAAATTAGTAAGTGGGTACCAAGTCGCTGTTTGAGGCGTTGATGGTGTATAATTTTTATGCGAAATTCACCTGGTATAGGCGACGACTTAAAAACATTTTTGTCCAAAAATGAGTTTGTTCAACCGTCTGCTTCTCGCTCTAAGCAGACTAACCGTCTTTATACCAAAAGAGATTTTGATGACTAAAGCTCAGAAGGCTGAAATATAAATACTCTCTTTCGGAGTTTTTCAAGTTAGTTGTTGCATAAGCTGTACTAGCTCTTTACTTATACTCAATTTTGTTAATAAACCACTCTTTTATCCCTACTGGCGTTTTAACTTGAAAATCATCATCAACTTCCTTTTTTAGCATCGCTCTGGCCATAGGAGAGTCAATAGAAATGTAATCGTTACGACCATAGATCTCATCAGGGCCAACTATGCGAAAAGCTTTTGTTTCACCATTATCATTTTCAACCTCTACCCATGCCCCAAAGAAAACCTTGCCGACTTGTTGAGGAGAGTAGTCAATAACTTTGACTGCTTCGATGCGCTTTCTAAGGAACCTAATTCGAGAATCTATCTGTCTAAGTAATCTTTTATTTTCTTTATAATCGGCATTATCTGAACGATCGCCAAGGCTAGCAGCCCAAGCTACTTTTTTTGTTATTTCAGGTCTGTAGTCGCGCCAAAGGTAATTAAGCTCTTTATTTAGCTTGTCTAATCCTTCACGCGTTATTAGATTGGTATACAATTAGTTTGCCCCATCCCAATATTACAAATACTGCAATGCTTTTTTAACAGCATCTAAAGTTGCAACCGGGAGAAAGTTATCTTTATCATTACTTGATAATATACTACCGTTTGGCCCCACTTCCAAACCTGCTCGGCGCATAAACTCTTTAGATATGAGGTATTCAAGATCTTCTACTTCTAAGTCAGTCTATTTTGAGTTTGGTGACGAAGACTACCCACCTTCATAAAATTCTATGACTGGACCAATCGGTACTATATCTCCTTTGCTAGTTTTTCAGCTGCTAATGCTTGAGAGTAGAAAATGTTATCTTGAAGCCTAACTATAGGGTCTTTTAATTTTTCTATCCAAATGAAGCTTTCCTTTATTGAAACTACAAAGATTATAATAACCAGACAGCAAATTAAATTTTAGCGTGTGTTATAGATATTACGGCTATAAAAAATCTAAAGCTTTTTTTATAGCGTCAAGGGTAGCCGCTTTAAAAACAGCATGCTTATTTTCATCAATAAGCTCCCCATAATCCGTTGGCGTTAATTTCCATTTGCTTTGAAAGCTATTTGATAATAAATATTCTAATGCTCTGCGCTCTTGATTCGATAGTTTATGCTCAGAACCAAGCCCAGTAGACTTGTAGTCATAAATATCAATTTGAAGGTTTGGTGGAATAATTTCTTGTAGCTTTTTTCGAGTCGCAATTAGCTCGGAAGCTTGAATTTTTGCTAGTAATCGATGCTTTGGATTGTTTATTTCATCTATCCAGTCTAACCCTTGATGCTTTTGCTTACCAAGATCTTTTACTGGGCTGTTCTCTGCAAATGATGCAATAAGTGCTCTATACTTTTCACCCGATTTATTACGAATACTTTGTGCTTTTGGAACCCCTCGTTGAGTGCCTAACTTTGATATTGTAGAAATAGAATAGTCATCAACACCTCTTTTTCTTTGCTCCATACAAACCCTATAGATTGCTTCGAGGGTTTCACTAATCTTAGTAGAGCAACCTTTTTGTAATTCAGTTAGTAGATCTTCAGGTGACATACTCATAACTCACTATTAATTAACGTATTATTTTTATTAATAAATTCGATTTCAGACTTTGAAATCTGTTCATCACCAAGAAGGTCGGAGAGCTTAATATCACAATTAATTACACGACTAACTTTTGACCATGTTTTTAAACGAGACTTTAAAAGGCGCGCTAATTGATTTCCAGCGTGCAATTGTTGCTCTTCTGTGAGTAAGAATAAGCCGGGAGATATTTCATTGAATACAGCCATTTTATCCAACTGTTGAGATCTTGGAATTATGGCATGCGATGCATTGGCCGACTCATAAATCGTTGCATTCTCACAAACCTCTTGAAGTTGCTCAAATGAAGATGTCTCTTCTAAAGATATTTCTATTTCTGAATCACTCATTTTAACGAGGGACAAGCTGTCTTTTTGATTAGCTATTGATTGTGTCATTTTAATTAGCTTGTAGGACGACTGTAAGTCACATAAGAGCATATCCATTTTTTTTGCTGCACTTTCATATTCTGACTCAGTTTTTCTTATTTTTAACTCAAGAATTTTACGCTCTGATAAGTCAATTTTTTCATTTTTTAAATTAGCTACGTATTCTCGGCGATCTAATTCGTCTAAACTTTTCTCAAGCATAGTAATTTTACTTTGTAACTTTGTGCATTGAGATGACTGGGTGTTAGAGTGAAATAATATTTCGTTAGTGATGGATAGCAACCCACCAATAAATGCGGGGCCTGTAATAAAATGACGACAGCGAAGACAATTTTGCGTCCCTAGATAACCAGATGGAGCCGGTACACGTAATGATGTACCACTACCATTAAGTTCTCCGCCATCTTCACAGCGAGTTGCGGCATATGGGCAGATACCATAATCCCTGAAAATGAAGTTCCCTGCTGGAATAGAGTTTGTTAATGAATTTAGTAACTCTTCATTATTTGATACCAATTCATTTTTTACTTTCTCTATTTTATTTTGTTCAATTAAACTCTGAGTAGCGTCAACCCTCGTTTTTAATGCTTCTTTCTCGCCCTGCTCTAATCGCTTTCTAATATCGCCTTGCGTAATTTTGCAGTAATAAATAGACATTACAATTGATGAGTGCCCCACAACTTTCATAACTATTTCAATAGGCATCCCCATTTCCATTATATAAGCCGTTATAAGGCTCACACGCATTGAGTGAGGGGTATACTTAGACTTATACTGATTTAACGTTGCTTCCTTCCCTGATAGCGTTGCAAGCTCTAAATTTGATGGTTGAACATTATAAAGTGCGGCAGCTAACCTTGGTGTTAGGGAATTACCAACACTTTGTGGCTCAATATCCTGATACGCCCTAAATAAAAAACAATTTATTCCTTTAGCCTTAAGTTGCAACTCATTTAAATTTGTTCTTTTACAACTAGACCAGTTCGTAGGGTTATCTATAGGATTATATTTTTGCTGCCACTTACGAAGTTTTACTAACCAATAAATAAGGTCTTCAGGTATCCAAGGTATTGAATAACCTTGACCATTATTACTTGTTTTGTTTGTAGTGATAAACATCCCTGCGTTTTCGTCAGGCATTCTTTTAATAAACGCTTGGTTTTTTGTTAACCCCGAAAAAATAGATTTATTTTTTTCCCAAATTATTTTTCCATTTTGATCAACATTAGCTATTACATCATCTGCTTCACCTGAATCATTATATGCAATCTGACGACCCCGCAATGGAACTTTTGTTAAAGTGAACGTATGCAACCAATTTATTGGAGACCACATATAAAGCTGATCTCCAATCTTTTTTATCACGCAATCAGGGTCACTTCGATCTACTTCCTTCGATGATACTTTCAGCCAATCAGCATCAAATTTTTGCAAATGCTTTAGGTCTTTAAAAGTTTTTGCATTAGCTGGAATTATCCACTCTTGGGCCTTTTTAACAAAGTAATACTGCAAGCAAGGTTTAGTTGACTCAGCGCGTTGCGGAGACATCACACTTGCTGAATTTGATAGCAGCGATAAAGGATTTCTAGCATCCATTACACGAATGATCTCTCCAGTCTCCTCATCTTCACTAGTTAGATCGTTGGTAATTACAAAGTCTAAAAATTCATTCACTGCAATTATCAAGTTACGCCGCATATTATCGGTATTCAACTTTTCTAATTCTTGCTTTAAGGGTCTAATATTAACCTTTTGCTTTGTAAGAAATGCTTCTGGAGTTAAGCTTTTATCGTGTTTTTCTATATAAATTCGAACGAATCGACAAAGCAAAGAGTTTTTAGAACCTCCGCCTAATGCTTGGGTCATAAATTCTTCTATTTTTACAGCCCAAGCTATATATGGTTTTGCAATAAATTTTAAATTGTAAGGCTCTTTTTTACCTAAAAATTTAAACCAATTTTCCCATTCACTTTCCCATACCCCCTGTGGGTCATTTGGTATTTGAGGGTCATCTTGCTTTTTAACAAATGCCCTGTATTCCTTTTGTGATTTGAGAGCTAATGGCTTAATAATACTCTTTAACTTTTTATAGGAATAAAAATCAGGGACATCAAATGTATCTTTATAGCTCACCCACTCATCCTTAAAAACCCTCTCTGGATGTGCAATTAGGCCTGGTATGCTTTTGTAATTTTCTAAATGTAATCTTGAGTTAGTAATACCGTTTTTTTTGCATATTGCTTTGTATTCACCCAATGTTTTTATTGATACAGGTATATTTAATGGAAGGCTCGAGTCACCTTTAAGTTTGCTCATTTAATCTCTCTCATCTTACTACGAATATCTTCTGAGGTTGGTTGTATATATACCAAGCAGGATAGAGAGCTCTTATGATGCATTGCTTTTTGAATTTCAACTTGGCTTAAACCAAGTTGTCGTGCGCGATAACCATATGCATGCCTGTGTCCATGCTCTGTAGTTCCAAGCTCTTTTTGAACTTCCAACCCAATTTTTTTTACTGCTCTTTTATGAATTCGCTGAAAGTTTTTTATCGTTTCAGGCGCTCCTGTGGAGTTGGTAAATGCAAATGGGTGAGTGTCTGTTTTTGCCGGCTCTACCCGTTGATATTTAAGATAGTTAACCCAAGATATTAAAAATTCTTTTGCTTTTTCAGGCGGGTTAAATATCACTTCAAAATAGCCGTCTTTATTTGTGAGTAAAGGTGACTTCCAACCCGCATATAGTCTTTCTGATAATCGGTATGTATTTCTTGGTTTATAGAAAGTGCTTTCGAGTAAGTATTCTCGCCTATTTGCAAAACTACTGTCAGGTGAGCGGCCTATTTCTGGATGATAGACCCTAACTAATGCTTCATCTCGATATATTGGGTGTAAAGTTATATCTGAAACATAAAGGTGAAATAGCTCACTTTTACGTAATCCACCATAATTTAATAACATGGTCATAGCTTGAGATTTATAGTCTGGTGTTGAGCCTTTTACCATTCCAATATAAAGAAGCTTTTCAAAGTGCTCATCGGGGAATTTCATCGCTTTTTCATTATTTATTTTAGGCTCTAATAACCGATCAATGAATCTTACTCTCTTCGCATTAAAGGCAGCGTCATTTTGATTAGATAAATGATTTAGGAACACATTTGCGTGCTTATGATAATATGCACACCAATTTAATCTCTCTTCATAACTGGTTGCTTTTCTGAAGGGGTTTATCCTTGATGAGTCAAACCCTTCCTGTAAAGCTAAAAAATCAGAGTAATGCGTTATATGAAATAATATATTATTTGCATCTCTAGGCTTTCTTGCCTTCCAATACAATCCAAGTTCGTCATCCATTTTATCGTAATCGATTGTTCCTACTAATAGTGCTTTAGTAAAACCTTTTAATAATAAAGTTGAGTTTTCAAAGTTTGGTACGACATCAATATATGTGAGTAGGAGCTTTAAAGAAAATATAGAGCGCTCTTTCCATGACTCACTTTTAGAGCTGTACCAAGCAAGATATCTTATATGTGATATCACGACACCTTTCTCTGTATAAAGAGCTGGTAACTCACAAATACTACCAGCCTCTTTATCATGATACTTTACGTTTATTTTTTGGATGTATGCCATACTTTTTATTATATAGTATATTTACTTTTCCTTAATACTAACTCTTTTCTATCATCTAACAAGTATTAAAGTAGTGATTTTAGTATATATTTGGGTGGGGTTATAATATCAGTATAATAAGCGTTTACTGCGCCAAATTGACCGCCGGGTACGCTACTTACGCAAGCGCATACCTGATTTAAAAATTATTGACTACTCTCCCGTGCAAGATGGAAAAGTATTTTTTGGTGCATGGGTTGAAATTGAAAACGAAGAAGGTGAAGTTAAAAAGTTCAGAATTGTAGGTCCTGATGAAATTTACGACCGTAAAGATTACATATCAATAGACTCACCTATGGCGCGTGCGTTGATTAAAAAACAAGTGGACGACGAATTTGAAGTGACCACTCCTCAGGGAAAAAAGCAGTGGTATGTAAACAGTATCTATTACCAAAAAAAGAAATAAAAAGTTTTGATTCAGATCATGTTAACTTTTGATTGTGTAAATTAAAGCAATAAGCTATAACTGAATTATTCAAGTTGATTTGTTTAATTTGAAAGCAGTTAATTAAGGTCGTGATTATGTCAAACATAGTACAGCGCATATTTAGTAATGCCGTATTGTTTGCACTTTTAATGAGTGTAAGTTTGACCCTGCATGCCAGCAACACTGACGTAAACCTTGATAACGCTAAACTATCTAATCACTTTATTACTTGTGATATTCCTGACCAAGCAAACCTCGATTTTGACGTGGACTCTCACGTTAACACTATTACCTATAGGTCGCCTCAACCACTTCCTAATGTCGTAGATTCTTTTTATAAGAGCACTAATCTAAACAGACCTTTTAGCACTGCATACCAACGCGGACCACCTAGCTATTTAATTTAATTCATTAATTTTACAACTTAATTAAATTTTATAACTACTAAGGTGACTACTATGTCTAACTTTAAAGAATTACGTACCCAAAATATTTCTCATGGCGTTATTGCTAGCACATTTGCAGATGATCAACCATTAATCGATTTATCTTCTCCAGCGCTAAAAATGGTGAATAACTTTACTCAAAAAACACCTATTCGTGCAGAGCATGGAACAACGATTACAGATGCGCTTAAACAAGTAAGTGCACAACAATCTGACTTTGTTTTAGTAACAGACGAACACCAAAAATTAATTGGCCTAGTTTCTAGCGCCGATTTACAAAGCTCTAAAATTACTATTATTGCAGAGCGCTTAAATATGCAACGAAGCGAAGTAAGCTTACGTGACATTATGACACCAGTTAGCCGCCTTACAGGTGTAAGTATGCAAAGCTTAAGCTACGCATGCATTGGTGATGCGCTGCAAACGATGGAGCATCAGGGCACAATGTTTTTATTAGTTACAACAGCGAGTAACGAAATTTGTGGTTTAATTTCAGCTCGCCAAATAGCTAAAACATTACATATTCCTGTACATATCTCACCTATTGCTCACTCTTTCAGTGAGGTATTAGAAAACATTGAGCACCCTCACTAGGGCGCTCTTTTAGTTGAATTGATTTGCTCCCGACCCAACCATCTTAAAGCAAGTAAAATAGCTTGCTTTAAGAGCTTTTCATTACTACCTCCTGTGATATTATTCAAGCAATTAACAGCGCCAGTAACACGCTTCTGGTCTTATTTTATTGTATAAAAAGGTTTTTGCATGAGCGATATCTCTGCACGTTTAGCCGGTGAGTTAAACGCACAGCAGCAACAGGTTGTTGCTGCAACAAAGTTACTTGATGAAGGCGCAACTGTTCCTTTTATTGCCCGCTACAGAAAAGAAGTTACAGGCGGCCTAGACGACACCCAATTACGCCTTTTAGAGCAGCGTTTATCGTATTTACGTGAACTAGAAGAGCGCCGTAGTTTTATTTTATCGACAATCGAATCGCAAAATAAACTAACGCCAGAGCTAAGTGCCGATATAACTAATGCACAAAGTAAAACAGAACTTGAAGATTTATACCTACCATATAAAGCTAAGCGCCGCACTAAAGGCCAAATAGCAATTGAAGCTGGTTTAGAGCCTCTTGCAGATGCACTATTTAAAGATGCTAACCTTGACCCAGAGCAACAAGCAGAGCAGTTTGTAAGTGCTGAAAAAGGTTTTGCAGATACAAAAGCGGTACTTGAAGGCGCTAAATTCATCTTAATGGAACGCTTTGCTGAAGACGCAAAATTACTTGCTAAATTTAGAAGCCACATTAGCCAAAATGGCGCAATTGAAAGTACTGTGATTAAAGGCCAAGAGCAAGCCGGTGCAAAATACCGTGATTACTTTGAGCATCAAGAACTTCTTAAAAAAGTACCTTCTCACCGTGCGCTTGCAATGCTTAGAGCCCGAAATGAAGGTGTACTTCAGTTAAATATAAACCCAGAGCCTAGTGCTGAAAATTCAGCACAATTATGTGCAAACATGATTGCTGAGCATTACCGTTTAGATATTAAATATAAAGCGGCAAGTCCTTGGTTATTAAACGTTGTTCAATGGGCGTGGAAAGTTAAGCTAGGGTTACACCTAGAGAATGAGTTTTTTGCAGCAATGCGCGAAAAAGCAGAAGCCGGTGCAATCGATGTATTTGCTAAAAACTTAAAAGATTTATTAATGGCTGCACCTGCAGGCCCTCGTACTACTTTAGGTCTTGATCCAGGCCTTCGTACTGGCTGTAAGATTGCCGTTGTTGATAGCACAGGTAAATTACTAGCTACACAAACTATTTTCCCTCATGCACCACAAAATCATTGGGATAAATCAGTGCGTACGTTAGAGCAACTTTGCCGTCAGCATAAAGTTGAGCTAATTGCGATTGGTAACGGTACTGCATCACGCGAATCAGATAAGTTGGTTGCTGAGCTTATCAAAGCAAACAGCGAACTTAAACTTAGTAAAATTATGGTTAGCGAAGCAGGTGCATCGGTTTACTCAGCTTCTGAATTTGCAGCTAATGAATTTCCAGATTTAGATGTTTCTATACGAGGGGCTGTCTCTATTGCACGCCGCCTTCAAGATCCTCTTGCTGAACTTGTTAAAATTGAGCCAAAATCAATTGGTGTTGGCCAATACCAACATGATGTATCGCAAAGCCAATTAGGCCAGAGCCTTATTTCAGTAGTTGAAGACTGTGTAAACTCAGTAGGCGTAGATTTAAATATGGCCTCGGTACCACTACTTACACGCGTATCTGGTTTAAACAAAACATTAGCGCAAAATATCGTTAATTATCGCGATGCTAACGGCACATTTACTAAACGTAGTGAGCTTAAAAAGGTTGAACGTTTAGGGCCAAAAGCATTTGAACAAGCGGCTGGTTTTTTACGTATTAACAATGGTAGCGATCCACTAGATAACTCATCAGTTCACCCTGAAGCTTATCCTGTTGTTAAACGCATTTGTGAACGCAATAGCGTAGATGTCAGTAACCTAATTGGTAACAGCGACTTTTTAACTAAACTTGCTGCTAACGATTACACTGACGAAAAGTTTGGCTTACCAACCGTTACCGACATTATTACTGAGCTTGATAAACCTGGTCGAGATCCTCGACCTGAATTTAAAACAGCTGAGTTTAAAGCCGGTGTTGAAAAAATTAGTGACCTAAAACCAGGTATGATTTTAGAAGGCGTGGTTTCAAACGTTGCTAATTTTGGTGCGTTTGTTGATGTAGGTGTTCACCAAGATGGTTTAGTGCATATTTCAGCAATCACGAATAAATTTATATCAGATCCGCGTGAAGTTGTTAAAGCTGGTGATATTGTAAAGGTTAAAGTTGTTGAAGTAGACGCTGCACGTAAACGCATAAGCTTTACTATGCGCTTAGATGACGATATTGACACAAGTAATAAGTCAGCAGCTCCAGCTACGCAAAAGCCACAAGCACGTGCTAATAATTCGCAACCTCGCGCTGCAAAGCCTAAACGTGACAACGGTAATGCGTTAATGGGTAATGCATTTGCCGATGCGTTCGCTAATGCTAAAGTGAAAAAATAATACTTGTACAGCTAAGCTAAAACGAAAAAAACCGCGTAAGCGGTTTTTTTGTGGTTATGTTTTGCTAAATTATTAACTTAACGCTGAAAAACTACTTTGGCTCGCTGGCGATGTAGCCATTTGGTAAAAATTAGCAATACGCCCCGCCCGTGCCTCAACATCGGCATCACGTGTTTGCTCGTCACTTTTAGCTGTTTTTGTATCGCTGCTTTCATCGCTAGAGAATGACGCTTCAAATTTACTTTTTGCGTCTTCGTCGTCTTCTTTTTCAGGTTGTGCAAGCTCAGCTTGAGCCGCTGCTAGCTTTTGCGTAGCATCTGCGGCAATAGAGCGATCAGCTCCTGAAGGCTCTGCAGGCGCTAATGCGGCAGCGCGTACCGTTTGCATTTTGTCTATAGTCGCTTGCGGGTCACCCGGAATTTCTGATACATCTATTTGTACTTCTCCGCCAACTGCGTAGTTAGTACCATCTGGGCCACGTTGATACTCATAACTTGGCGAGCCAGCATATTGCCCGCCTACAGAAGCGTGTGCTTGTTCGTGTATTCGTACTTCAGTATCCCGTGCTTTTAGTTCTGTAATTTGTTGTTGTTCTTGTTCTAATTGCAGCTCTTCTTGCTCAGATTCTTTTTTCTCAATTGCTTCACTTTCTTGCTCAGTGCCCTCAGGATTCTCTGAGTTTCCATCGCGCTGCTGAACTGACTTTTCGCCTGCTATTTTTCCCGTTGCGCTATACGTCGCACCATCGCTACTACCTGGCAATTTTGCTTTTTCAGCATCACTTTGCGCTTTGGTTTCTGTATTGCTTGCGCTACTAGATGCGGGAGCGGGAATAACTTCGCGTAGTTGGTTGTCACGCCGTGCGGTTTCCGTATAAACATTTGCGGTGTTTATATTGATAGACGGAAATGGCGTGACAATATTCATAATACTAAACTTTAATATCGATTAACGTGCCAAGTACATCATCGGCCGTTTGAATTGATTGCGTGTTTGCCTTGGCATTAAACTCTTCAACTTTTAAGTTAACAAGCGCTTCATCAACACGAGCTGGTTGTGCTACTGGTGCAGTAATCGCTTCTTCAGGGCGTGCTGCGCTAAGCTGACGTTGCTGCGCTAATTGCGCGTCATCTTGTTGTTCTATACTGGCACGGTTAATCTCAGCACTGGCTTTTTCAATACCTTGGCTAGCTCGGTTAAACCCTTCTATACCACTATTAAATACTGATCCGATTGGCATATTAAAACCTCCACCAAATAAACATTGTTTAATTATCGCTCAGGTTCTGCTCAAAATAAAGCTTTAAACAGCGCTATTTTTAGCTCTATTTTAAAGCATTGATTTAACGACAGATAAGAACTCACTTTTATGAGAAATAAATGGTGCATGGGACGCTTTATCTAGTACTTCATATTCAAACTCAGCATTTAGTGCTGACATTTTGCTAATAGCTTTATAAGGTACTAAAGCATCAAGGCGGCCAAATACTCCTCTAATAGGGACTGGGCAATGAGTAAATAAGTCACGTAAATCGTCGTTTTGTAAAATATCTAAACCAGCACTCAGGGCATCGCTTTGGGGTGCGCTGTACTGATTTAGCAATTGTTTAAGTTGCTTTATATCATCACGCGCCGACTCGCTACCCATTGCTTGAATAGCTAAAAAGCGCTCTATTGTTTTTTCTCGATGATTAACTAATTGCTCTTTAAACTGCGCCAATACATTCGCTTTTATTCCGGGCCAATTATCTGCCTCCGCAAAAAAAGGAGTCGATGCTATTAAAATAACTTTAGATACTTTTTCAGGCCAATGCTTAGCAATATAAAGTGCAAATAAACCACCTAACGACCACCCCATTAAAATGCTCTTTGGCTTTAATTGCTTACTTAAAATTACTGCTGCATCATGCAAAGTATAAGGGCTTGGGCAATCATGGCTATTACCAAACCCAGGTAGGTCAAGGCTACGTATATTTCCTGAATATAAAAACTCAAGTTCTGGCTGTACTAACTGCCATACGCCCTGATTCATTCCCCAACCATGTAATAACACTAACTCATTTTGCATATTTGCCTAACCTTTACCAAACTTAGGCTCATCATAACGTTTAAAAAGGCGATTGCAATGCAAGGAGCGAGTCTGTGAAACAAGCCGTTTTAAATTGGTTATTTCCCTCTTATTGCGTGCAGTGTCAAAACTCGATTACGACCTCTTTAGGGCTATGTGATTATTGCCTTGAAGATTTACCATTGTTTGATTTTAGTAAGCATACGAGTTTATTGCATCGACCTGATATTATTGAGATGTTTCCTAATTGCGAGTTTGATAAATTATTTGCATGCGCTTTTTATCAACCTCCCTTTGAGCATTGGCTTAAAAGGCTAAAATTTAATAATCAAATTCATTATAAAAAGGCATTGCAGCAAATTATACAAAAACAGTTAACGCAGTTTTTTGAGCAATGCCCTAACTTGCCAGATACCTTTATTATTTTACCTCTTCATAAAAGCCGCTTTATTACTCGCGGATTTAATCAGGTAAGCCAAGTATGGCAACCCTGTTTAGCTAATTACGCCCCACTAAGTAATGTTCTTATTCGCGATAAAAAAACACAAGCTCAGTCGGAGCTATCCAAAGCAAAGCGTATAAGAAACTTAAAAAATGCCTTTATTTGTACACAAGACATGGCAGGTAAAACAGTCGCTATTGTTGATGATGTGATGACGACAGGGGCAACATTAAACGCAGCTACTAGTGCACTAAAACAAGCAGGCGCTAAACAAGTGTGGGCTTTTACAACTTGCTTAACGCCTATTTAATTATTAAAAAGTATTAAACCAATCCGCAATAATACTTAATCATTTTGCGGGGCTAAACGTGTCGCTACCTGTGTTAAAAAATTCTCATTTACGACAGCATGGATGCAGAAGGTAGAGCAATCCAGGAGCAATTGCCGAGAACAACTAATTAGCGAATTTTTTGCCTAGCTATCAACACGTTTTTCCATCCTCAAAATAGATTACTTAATTAAGCTAATTGGTATTATTCGCCATTTGCACGAAACGTATGACCAAAAAATAACGCATTGCTTAGTAGTCGACTAGTCCCATACCAGTAACCCCTAAATACAGGATCGTCGGTCATGCCTATTACTGTACCTCGTCCATATGAGTGCGCAATTAAACCTGCGCCGCCAGCAACTTGCTCAACATTAACAGCATCGGTAAAACCCGCTAACAATGGCTTTTTAGTATAGGTAAGTACATTTACAAACGGTGCATCGGAAGCTTCTAGCAACCAAGTACTGTTTTTGAATACGGGCAATGTATTGCGTTTAAGTGAAAATGTAAGTGGGTGAGTTAAATCTACATTAGTATTAAAAATAGCTCCTGCAATGCGCTGACGCCCTGCTAAATGGTCTTTATCGGCGTAGCTTAAACCTTTTGTTTTAAATGCACTCGCTACATCTTGTCGTGATAGATAGCTTGCTTTGAGTAATTGCTGATCAGCTAAAAATTTAGCACCGCCTTTATGGCCCCAAATAACGCCGCCTTTTCTTACCCAGCTTTTTATAGCCACTTTGTCGGTATCAGATAAGCTATTGTAGTTACCATGAGCAAGTACTATATGGCTGTAATTACTGAGTTCAATAGAGTTTAAACGCTCCATTTCAACAATTGTTGGCGCAACACCTACAAAGCGATCGAGGTAATACCATACTTCCCCAGCTTCGTACTGGCTTACACCTTTACCACCTACCAATAATACTTTTGGCTCGCTAACAACCGCCATTGTACGAGACCCTAAATCGGCTCCTTTGCTTGTAAGCCCTGAGTTAATAGGCTTGATTGCAATTCCAAACTCGTTTTGTGCTTTATTTAATATTCCCACCCAATCATTATTCGTTTGTAAGCCTGCTGGCACAATAATACTACCAGCATCAAAGCTTACTTCACTTGAGTTTGATTTGGCTGTTAATGGGCTTAGCGCTACACGCGCTTTAATACCTTGCTTTAACAGGCTGTTTAGCATTTTAGGTGCTAGGTAATCATCCCACGAAAAGCCAAACGCATAGCCTTGCTCAAGTGAAGCAAAAGAAGGTTTTACCGCTTTTTGCCACGGTTTACTTGCAACCTCTAAACCCCAACTGCTTTTTACTTTTGCAAAAGGTAAGTTAAACGCATGCGCTAAAGTCCAGCCAGATACGTCATAAAAGGTGTTATCAGCAAAGTTTTTTTGCTCGCTAAAAATAGCTTTTATTAGGCGGTACTGTGGCTGGGCTAAGGGCACAAAGTAGCTATTGGTTGTATAGTTGTTGCCATTTGCCTTGAGTGATTTAGTAAGCGAAAAAGCATCTATTTGATGCTGTTTTAACAACCCTAAAAAATCTTTAATACGAGTGTTGTCATCCGCGCCCTCAATTACATAACCTTCAAAGCTTTCATCACTGGCTAAATCAGTAGCTTGATTATAAAACTTAGCTTGGTAATCAAGTAATGCTTGGCGGTTATCAACAGCGGCTTTAAAGGTAGATAAACTCGTTAATAGTTGATTTTTAATAGTAAAGGGAAAGCTCAAAGATCCATTTATGGTGTCTTGGATATGCCCGCGAGAACTTGCTTGCTCAAATAAAATACCTACACCACCATTTACATCGGGATAGGTTGAACCTTTACCGTAATAGAAGTCGTCAAAGCTTTCTTCGGTAAAGTACAGTGCGTTGTTTTCATCTAACGTTTTTGCGTGATAGTTAGCAATCGCTTTAGTTAACGTTACATTTTCATCCGGTGTTATAGGATGCTTACGACTAGGGATACCTGGCTGAAAAAAGTAACTGCTGTTTGGTCCCATTTCATGAAAATCGGTTAAAACATTTGGTTTCCACTGATGAAATTTAGCAATACGCGCACGCGATTCAGGATGTTGTAGTAATAACCAGTCACGATTTAAATCAAACCAGTAATGATTGGTACGACTACTTGGCCAGCTTTCAACATGTTCACGGGTTTTAGGGTCGCTGGATAAGTTCATACCTCGGTTACTGTTGGCCCAGTTAGCAAAACGAGCAAGTCCGTCAGGATTAAGCGAAGGGTCGAGTAAAATAACCGTGTTGTTTAATAACTCATCTATTTCAGCACCTTGTGCAGCAGCTAAGTAATATGCCACCAGCAAAGATGAGTTACTACCTGATGACTCATTACCATGCACACTGTACCCCATCCATACAACGGCAGGCTGCTTTGTAGAATTAGCATCTGATCCATCGTTACTTAAGCGCGCTAAGTGAGCTTGGCGTGTCTGCTCTATGCTTGATAACTTGTCAGCTGCTGTAATTGTTAGCATGACAAGGGGGCGTTGTTCATGTGTGCGGCCAATCACTTCAAAATTTATACGGTCGCTTTTATCAGCAAGTATTTCCATATAACGTACGAGCTGATCGTGTCTCACGTGCCACTCTCCTACTTCGTAACCGAGTACTTGCTCAGGAGTAGGAATTGAAGGGTCAAATTTTACATCTTGTTCAAAATAATACGAAAGTGGCTTAGCTACACTTGAAAAGCTAAGCAACACCACCATTAATGTTAATACCAAACGCATATAAATTACTCAAAAAATGTTCGTTGTTTGCACGCTACCATTGCTTAAAATAGATGCCAACTTTTTACGCTCAACACTAGCCGCAACACGATGAGCGGAGTATGATACGCAGTATCCGAGTAATTTAGTCAAGTATAGATGGTTTTATGATTTCTATTTCCGAAACAGCGCAAGCGCATTTTGCTAAACTATTAGCAGATCAATCACAACAAACCAATATTCGTGTGTTTGTTGTAAACCCTGGTTCATCACAAGCGGAATGTGGTGTGTCTTATTGTCCAGAAGACGCTGTAGAAGCGAGCGATATTCGCCTAAACTTTAACGGTTTTGATGCCGTTGTAGATGCAGAAAGTGCTCCATTTTTAGAAGAAGCTGAAATCGATTTTGTTACCGACAAAATGGGTACTCAGTTAACGCTAAAAGCACCAAATGCAAAGGCGCGTAAAATAGGTGACGATGCATCGTTAAACGAACGTGTACAGCACATGCTAGAAACCGAAGTAAATCCACAACTTGCTAACCACGGTGGTCAAGTAAGCCTTGTTGAGATTACAGCTGCAGGTATAGCTATACTTCAGTTTGGTGGTGGTTGTAACGGTTGTTCTATGATCGATGTAACACTAAAAGAAGGCATTGAAAAAGAAATGATAGCTAAGTTTGAAGAAATCACCGGTGTTGCTGATATAACAGAACACGAAGCGGGCGATCACTCTTACTATTAGGCCTTGTAAATGCTAAAGCAGCTTATCTATCGCTTAGGGAGCAATCCTAAGCTGAGCTTAAAGCGCTTTTTTCGCGGCTTAGCACTGTTTGTGCTAGCCGTGATATTCATATCTATTGGGTATTACACCCACTACAGCTTACAAATAATTGGCGTTATAATTTTACTCCCCGCATTATTTTTTGCCGGTTGGGGCTACTGCGGTATTTTTGCCAATCGTTTTTCACAAGTTTTAAAAGATATGGGCCCTAAACACCACGACCCCGATCTCTGGAAATAAACCATTTATTTAATCTAATAGCTGATTATTTATTTTTAAGAGGTGATATTTAATTATTAATGTAACCCCGCGCATTAACATAAAACAGCTCATAGCCAGCCATAACCCGTTATTTTGCAAGTCTATAAACACCCAAAACACACCAAAAAAGCCAACTCCAGCTGAAAGTATCATACTGTTACGCATGTTCTTTGCTCGCGTAAGCCCTACAAAAACACCATCAAACAAAAAGCAGCTCATGGCCAAAATTGGTAATACTATTATCCATGGTAAATAATGCGTTGCCTCTTGAATAACCTCTGGCACATTGGTTAAAAGCTTGATTATGGTGTTGCCAAATAATGCAAAAAATAGGCTATATAACACACCAAAAAGCATACCCCAAAATACGCTTATTTTAACCCACAGCTCTATATTCTTAACACTTCCTTGGCCTTTAGCTTGCCCTACTTTTGCCTCAGAGGCGTAAGCAACGCCATCAAGAGCAAAGCTCACCAACATTAAAAAGTTAAGTAAGACAGCATTAGCAGCTAATGTGGTTTCGCCTATACGCGCCGCGTAAAATGTCATAAAACTAAAGCATAATTGCAGTATTAAAGAGCGAATAAATATATCTCTATTCAAACTCAATAATTCAGCCATTTTGCTAATACTCAACCAGTTCGGTACATTTAGATCAATGTCTTGTTTTTTAGCTAGTTTAGCCACTAAAAACAGTGCAAATACTAGTGCTGTATAGTCAGCAATAAGTGACGCCCATGCAGCGCCTGCAACTGCCCAATCTAAATAAACAACAAAATAAATATCGAGCACTATATTAACGATATTAGTGACGAGTAATAAATAAAATGGGCCTCGACCATAATGCACACCAAGCATCCAACCCAGTAACACTAAATTACATAATGCTGCTGGAGCACTAAAAATACGAATGCTAAAATACTGATAAGCTTGGGTAAGTACGTCGCTATTGGCTGCGGAGAGGTAAGCTATAGCGTGCTTTATTAATGGGGATAACACAATTAATAGCACGGCCACTGCGCTTGCAAGCAATAGGCTTCGTTTAAGTAAAGCGGCAAGTTGGGTTAAATCGTTTTTTCCGTATGCTTGTGCCACGAGTCCCGTGGTGCTCATTCTTAAAAAACCAGCAAGCCAAAATAAAATAGATATAACAGCAGAGCCAAGGGCAATTCCAGCTAAGTAATGAGCGCTTCCTAAGTGCCCAATTACAGCAGTATCAACAATTCCTAACAACGGCACTGTGATATTTGATAGTATCATCGGACCCGCTAACAACAGCAAGCTTTTATGGTGTGCCTTATTATGTATAAGAAATTGTTTCATTTAGTGTTATTTATCCTCATTAGTGTATCTGTGCGGGCTCAAGCAGCCGTTATTTTACAGTATCATCATGTTAGTGAAACCCTACCCGCTGTCACGAGCGTTAGCGCAAATACATTTACGGAGCATTTAAGCTATTTAAAAGAGCACAACTTTAACGTTATTCCTCTTAATGAGTTAATTAGCGCGCTTCAACAAGGTGAAACTTTACCTGATAAAACTCTCGCCATCACCTTTGATGATGGTTATAACAATAACTATGAACAAGCCGCACCTATTTTAGAAAAGTTTGGCTACCCGTACACTATCTTTGTAAATCCTAAATTAATAGACGAAGGTATGAGTTACGTAATGGGGTGGGATAAGCTCAAAGAATTATCTAAGAAAGGGGCATTAATAGCCAATCATAGCGGACAACATGATTACTTACACCTTAAGCTTGAAAACGAAACCGATGCACAATGGCAATCACGTATTAAGCAAGATATTCTTAACTCTCAAAAGCGCATAAAAGAAGAAATAGGCCACGACTATAAATACTTAGCATACCCGTATGGTGAGTTTAATAACGAGCTGCAAGCACTCGTGACAGAGCTTGGTTTTGTGGGTATTGGCCAGCACTCAGGCGCTGTAAATAAAGATTCTAATTTTAGCCGCTTGCCGCGTTTTCCTGCATCAGGCTTTTACAGCAAGCTAGAAACCCTTATTACTAAGCTCAACTCACGCGCGTTTAATATCACCAATTTAACTTATCAAGATAGCGTTACACAGCAAAATCCACCCACGCTCACAATGGAATTTAAGATGGGTGATTTTCATAAGAGCCAATTTGCCTGTTATGTATCAAGCGTAGGCCAAGCAGATTTAAAATGGATAACTAAAAATACTGTCGAAATCACCTCACCAAAGGTGCTTAATAAAGGGCGTTCTCGTTTTAATTGCACGGCCCCTTCTATTTCAAGCCCTGGTGATTACTTTTGGTTTTCGCAGCCTTGGGTAATTGAAGCATCTAAACCTTAACAGCCTGATGTAAAAGCCGCTGGGTTATTTTATCCAGCGCAACTATCTCGTCAGCTGCATTTAGCTCAGCAGCTGCTTTAGGCATACCCCATACCACAGACGAATACTCATCTTGAGCCAAGGTATATGCTCCGTTTTGTTTTAGTGCAAGCAACCCTTTTGCGCCATCACTCCCCATTCCTGTTAGTATGGCTGCAACTACGTTTTTAGCCCCAGTTTCAACTAATGAGTTAAACAACACATCTACCGCAGGTTTATGTCTGTTCACCGGCTCGCCATCATCAAGCTGGCAATACAAGCTAACACCTCGTTTTTTAATACTTAAATGAAACCCACCCGGTGCTATATAAGCCCAGCCCGCGCTAAGCTTATCGCCATGTTCAGCTTCTTTCACATTTATTGTACATGTACGATTCATTCGCTCAGCAAATGAAGCGCTAAACACAGGAGGAATATGCTGAGTAATTACAATGGGCGGGCAATTTTGTGGCATTTTAATAAGCACTTCTTTTATAGCCTCAGTCCCCCCCGTTGAAGCACCTATCGCTATTACTTTATTAAGTAAAAACTGAGAATGAGTATTAATAGGCTCATTTGTGACGACCGTTTTTTTATAGCTTCTTACTCTTGCTCCAGCAGCTATTCGCACCTTTTGTTGGACAAGTGATGCATATTGGCTCAATTGCTCTCTTACGTTATTAGTAGGCTTAGCTATAAAATCAACAGCCCCTAATTCGAGTGCTTCTAGTGTGATAGGAGAGCCTTTTTGTGTCAGTGTTGAAATCATCACTACTGGCATTGGTCTTAATCGCATTAGGTTTTTTAAAAAACTAATACCATCCATTTTTGGCATTTCTACGTCGAGCGTTAATACATCAGGACTGAGTTTTTTTATCATTTCGCGAGCTTCATAGGGATCCTCAGCACTCCCCACTACTGTAATGTCTTTAGCTTGTTGTAATATTTCAGTGAGTAAACGCCTAATTAAAGGGGAGTCGTCAATTATTAATACTTTAATCATGCATACTCCTAAAACAGCTCTATATCGGTTACTACTTCTTGCTTTTTAAGGTTTTGTAAGTAACGGACTTCGCGTTTTTCAATCGTATTATTATGTAGGTTTTTAAGTTTTTTCATATGAACTTTACCAGTGTTCGGGTGAAAAAATATTTTTCGCGGCCACGGCCCCCCCATATCATGGGCAACTAGATTTAATGCCTCTTCTTTAATATACGCTGCTGCAAAACTAATATTACCCAACCCTATATCAGTCATCGCACTAATAATTTTCCCCCCGCCAAAAAGTTTTACTTTTAGGTTACACCGAGACGCGCCATTTTTTAAAACTTCGTTTATAAGATACTCCATAGCCCAATTACCGTACCGACAACTTAAACTATGCGCATTTTTAAGTTCTACTCCCTTTTGAATTGGTAACATAAAGTGATTCATCCCGCCAATACCAAGTACTTCATCGTATACACAAGCCGCAATACACGAACCCAGAACTGTAGAGATCAGTTCATTATTTTTAGAAACATAAAACTCACCCGGAAGTACTTTAGCAACAACGCTACCTCGGCCCGAATCCCAATATCGTTTAATGTGTTCAAAGTTAGGTAATACCGGCCTAAACTCAGCGTGCATTTTGTCCCTTTTGGTACATAGTTTTCCCTAAGTTTTTGAATTGTGAATGCTCTTTACCCATACTTTCTGAGTGACCTAAAAACAAATAACCTTGTTCATTTAATATATTAGCGTAGCGCTTAAAAAGCTGATCTTTTGTTTCTTTATCAAAGTAAATAACAACATTACGACATAAAATAAGATCAAATGATCCTTTCATTGGCCAGTCTTGCAATAAGTTTAAACGCTTGAAAGAAATAGACTCTTTTAGTTTATCTCTAACTTTATAGTTTTCACCGTCTTTACTTTTTAAAAACCAACGCTTAAGTTGCAAGTCATCTAAGCCATTAACATTCGCCGCGGTGTAAATACCTTTTTGTGCTTTTGCCAATACATTAGAATCTAAATCGGTTGCTAGTATTTTTACATCCCAATTGCTCGGAAATGAGTTATTTAAAGTCATCGCCAAACTGTAAGGCTCTTCCCCTGTGGAGCAACCTGCAGACCAGATTCTTACTCGTTTACTGTTTTTATTTGCCTTTAAAAGAGCAGGTACAAGCTCAGTTTTTATAAATTCAAAGTGATGTATTTCACGAAAAAAAGACGTTAAGTTCGTTGTTATTGCATTAATAAAGGCATCAAATTCCTGATCTTTATGACTATTCAGATACTCTAAGTAAGCTTTAAAATCAGTTAATTTACGCTCCCTAATACGTCTTGCTAAGCGTGAATAAACCATCTCTCGCTTATGATCCCCTAATACAATTCCACATGCGCTGTAAACTAAACTGGCAATTTCCTTAAAGTCGCGGTCGGTACACAAAAACTCTTTCATTGTTCGCTCTCAATTAAACCTAACGCTAACAAGTAGTGCCTCGCTGTAACTATTTATTAGACGAGGCATAACAAGGCTAAATATTAAAACTCTTCCCACTCATCAGCTGAGTCTACAAAGTTATCGCCCCTGGGCTTATTACTCACAAAACGACTTTGCGGCTTATGAGATAGTTCAGGGGTTCGCATAGTTGATGACATCATTGTCATCTCTTGCTGATCTACTGAGAAAAAGTTAAGTAATCGGCGCATCTCATTAGCTTGCTCAGCCATAGACTCACCAGCAGCAGAGGCTTGCTCTACTAGAGCGGCATTTTGTTGCGTCATTTCGTCCATTTGAGAAATAGCTTTATTAACTTGTTCAATACCTGCACTTTGCTCTTCAGATGCCTCTGTAATATCAGAAATCATTTGCGTCACTCTTTGCACTGACACAACAATCTCTTTAAGTGTAGCGCCCGACTCATTAACTAATTGAGAGCCATCAGCTACTTTGCCTACACTATCTCGTATTAACTCTTTAATTTCTTTCGCTGCGCCCGCAGAGCGCTGCGCTAAGTTACGAACCTCACCTGCAACAACTGCAAAGCCTCGACCTTGCTCACCCGCTCTTGCAGCTTCTACTGCAGCATTAAGCGCTAATAAATTAGTTTGAAATGCTATTTCATCGATGACACCGATAATATCTGCAATTTTTTTGCTCGACTCATTAATTGCCGACATGCTCGTAACTGCTCTATTAACAACTTCACCACCTTGAATCGCTTTTTCGCATGTTTCTTCTGCTAGATCGTTCGCTACTTTTGCGTTATCAGCATTTTGGCGAACGGTACTGGTCATCTCTTCCATACTTGACGCTGTTTCTTCAAGTGACGAGGCTTGCTCTTCTGTACGTTGGCTTAAATCAGCATTACCTTGAGAAATTTCTTCTGCACCACTGGCTACTAACGTTGCCGATGAATTTATGCGATTAATCACTTCTGTTAATTTATCTGCCGTTGCATTTGCGTCGCGTTTAAGTTTATCAAATGAACCTTTGTATTCTTGTTCAATACGTTTTGATAAATCACCACTTGCCATCGCATCGAGCATATTGCCCGTGTCGGCAACGGCATCATCAACTATTTTAACTAAGCTATTTAACCCTTGAGCCAAACGTAAAAAGAACCCTTCCTTCCCATCTTCCGCAACTCTTGTATCTAATTCCCCATTACCTGCAGCGCCAATAAGCTCAGCGATTTCTTTTTCAAGCGCAACTTCATTGGTTCTATCTTCCCACTCAACAATGGTGCCTAAATGCTTTCCGTCTTGACTGATCCAAGGTGAAGCAATCAAGGTAAAAGTGACACCTGCTAACAGTAGCTCGGCTTTATAGGGCTTATCTAGGTTTTTTAATAAATCACGTTGATGACTAGGGTGCTTATGAAAATCATCAACACAGGTGCCAATTAAATTATCAACAGAAAAGCTTGGCAATACGGTTTGTAATTCTTTTTCGCGGACTTTTAGCATTTGCTGAACACGGTCGTTCACAAATACTATATTAAGGTTTTCATCAGCAATCATTACGTTTGCTTGGCAAACTTTAAGCGCATTTGCTAAATCGGCTGCTTTGCGAGATGCTTTTTCAAGCTCTTTTTGTTCAGTAATATCAGATGCATATTTAATCACTTTAAACGGCTTGCCGTTCATATCATAAATTGGATTATAAGATGCTTGAATCCAAACCTCCTGACCCTGCTTTCCTATTCTTAAATATTCCCCTGAATCAAATTCACCGCGACCTAGTTTGGCCCAAAATTCTTTATATTCGATACTATTTGCATGTTCGGGATCAATAAAAAGCCTATGATGCTGGCCTTTAATCTCGCTAAGTTGATAGCCAAGCGCATTTAAAAAGTTATCATTGGCATCAATAATAGTGCCATCTAAATTAAATTCGATAACCGCTTGAGATTTACTTATAGCACTAATTTGCCCTGAAGCTTCTGCTGTTATTAACTTTTGCTCGGTCACGTCGGTGGCAAACTTAACTACTTTTAATACTTGCCCTTGCTCATCAACAATTGGGTTATAAGTTGCTTGGATCCATACCTCAGCTCCACCTTTTGCATTACGCTTAAACTCATCTGAGATAAACTCGCCATTACGCAGGCGTTGCCAAAAGTTCTTATAATCGTTGCCCTGAGCTTCATCTGGGTCAACAAACATCGAGTGATGCTGGCCTTGAACCTCCTCAAGACGATAGCCCATCGCGTTTAGAAAATTCATATTTGCAGTAATTATTTTTCCGTTAGGTTCAAATTCAATCACCGCTAATGATTTATTCAATGCGTCTACAATTAAATCATTACTTGATTTTGACTGCTTTGGATTACTAAACCATCCCATGCCCATCACCACCTTTAAGTTTATTATTCATTTAGTTTCTATTTGCTAAATATTCATTGTTTTTTGCAGGTCAATTAGCGCTACCATTTTTTCACCAACATTCACCAACCCAGCTACATATTCACAATTACTCGATTCAGACAAACTAGGAACCGCTTTCGCATCTTGCTCCGCAATACTGTAAACATCAGAAACGGCATCAACAGCAACACCTATAATTTTACTACCTAGTTCAAATTCTATTTTGACAACGATAACCACCGTTAATGGTCCATAGTCGACACTTGGTAATCCAAAGCGCAACCGTAAATCAATAATTGGCACTATTGTTCCGCGTAAATTAATAACGCCTTTTACAAATTCAGGTGCATTGGGCAGTACTGTAATTTCTTCCCAACTGCGAATTTCTTGTACTGTTAAAATATCAACGCCGTATTCTTCATCAGCCATAATAAAAGTTAAAAACTGTTTTACACCTTGCTGTTGCTGAAGATTTAATTGGTTACTTAACTGGCTTTGATCTGAGCTCATAACGCCTCCAAAGTGGCTTGCGTTTCAATAGTTAGTTCTTGGCTACCTGGCTTTTTTAAGCCTGAGAGCTTTATCAAGCCGCTAATGTCCACAATCAGCGATACACGCCCATCTCCTAAAATAGTGGCTCCCGATACGCCATCCACTTTATGGTAGTTTGCCTCTAAACTTTTAATAACAACCTGCTGTTGAGACAGCAAATCATCAACTAATAAACCCACCTTTTGGTTATCTGTTTCTACAACAACAAGCAGCGTTTTATCGAGTGATTCAATAGCATTTTTATGATTAAAAATATCGTAGAGTCTTAATATAGGAATGTATTCGTCTCGAAGCCTCAATACATCAAGGCTTTTACCCACTCGACTCACTTTTGCAATATCAATTTGCAGTGACTCCACAATAGAAATGAGCGGAATAATATAAGTATGCTGAGCCACCTTAACTAATTGCCCATCTAAAATAGCGAGAGTAAGGGGTAATCTAATAGTAAATGTAGAACCAACACCGGGCGCTGAGGTTACTTCCACTGAGCCATTTAATGATTGGATATTTCGCTTAACAACATCCATCCCAACTCCACGTCCAGATAAGTCACTTACCTCATCCATTGTCGAAAAGCCGGGCATAAAAATAAGCTCATTTATTTCATCGTCACTGAGATGGTTATCAGCTGAGATTAATTCGTTAGCGATGGCTTTTTCTTTTATTTTTTTTGTATTTAATCCTTGCCCATCATCCATTATTTCAATAACGATGTTTCCACCCTGATGAAATGCATTTAAGGTTACTGTGCCAACGGGATCTTTACCTGCCGCCAGTCTTTGCTCAACAGTCTCTAACCCATGATCAAGTGAGTTCCTTACTAAATGCACCATAGGGTCAGATATTTTTTCCATTACTGTTTTATCAAGCTCGGTTTGCTCTCCAATCAGCTTTAGCTCAACCTGCTTATTTAGCTTTTGCGCTATATCTCGCACTAATCGAGGAAAACGACTAAATACAAAATTAATTGGGAGCATACGAATACGCATCACATTTTCTTGTAAATCACGCGTATTATGTGCAAGTTGTGCTAAGCCTTCTTGTAGTAAAGTGATTGTGGCTGGTGTGATTTCTTGTTCGCTGAGTTGATTTAGCATGGCTTGTGTAATAACAAGTTCACCTACCATATTTATTAACGAATCAACTTTATCAATGCCGACACGTATAGAGGTAGATTCTGGTGCACTTGCAGGTTTTTTATCTTTATTAGCAACGGGTTGCTGTGGCTTACTTGGTAACTCAGCTACTTTTATTGAATCGGGTTCTTCAAGCTCAACAGCTTTAGGTATCTCATCTTGATTAGGTTGTATTGGCTCATCATTGCCAAATAAGCCGCCACATAATTCAACTTTTATATCGGCATCGTCTTCAACCCATTCAAACACTTCTTTTATGGCTTTTTCATCATGGCTAGTGCTTAAAAAAAAGCGCCAATGTAAAAAACATTCATCACTACTTAAATCGGTGATTTCTGGAACTTCATCGTAAAATACTGTGGTTTCTAACTCACCTAGCTCTTCAAGCTCACTGATCATATACAGTGGCTCGTTTCCTGTTTTAAATAAATGATGGTGAGGTTTAAAGTCTATTTGATAGGTATTACTACTTGTTTGCTCTTCACAGCTTTGAGTTTTATTCTCTTGTGTTTCGTTTTTCATTCCAAGTACATGTTCAAATTGTACTTTTAACAAATCTGCTTCGGTTAAATCTGGCTCTTGTTCACCTTGAAGTGCAGCAAGTAAAGCGCGTAAGCAATCCACAGCTTTGAGTAATAAATTAACATGCTCGGTACTAAGCTCTCGTTCACCTTGGCGAATTTGATCTAGTAATGTTTCAAGTACATGAGTAAAGTCAGCAACGGAGCTAAAACCAAATGTCCCACTGCCTCCTTTTATTGAGTGAGCAGCTCTAAAAATAGTGTTGATAGTTTCTAAATCTTCCTCACCTGGCACTAAGTTTAATAGCTCAGCCTCCATGGTATCTAGGCCTTCAAAACTCTCTTCAAAGAAAACTTCAAAAAATTGACTTAAATCTATACTCACACTGCGCTCCTTAGCGAATAACTTTTTTAATTACCGCTAGTAGCTGATCGGGATTAAATGGTTTAACAATCCAGCCTGTTGCCCCAGCAGCTTTACCTTCTACTTTTTTTTCTAAACCCGACTCAGTTGTAAGCATCAGTAATGGTGTAAATTTATAACTAGGCAAAGTACGCAGCTCTCGTATTAATGTAATTCCATCCATTATTGGCATGTTTACATCTGAGATCACGGCATCAAAGTCTTGCTGCTTGGCAATAGCGAGAGCTTCACTGCCATCTTTAGCTTCGGTTACATCAAACCCTGCGGTTTTTAATGTAAAGCTCACCATTTGACGCATCGATGCTGAGTCATCAACCGCTAAAATTCTTTTCATATATACCCCTAACTTTTACTTTCGGTTGTTAAGTATTGGCTTAAGCCAAGTTTATTAATTGTATGTGTTAAGGCCTCGCTACTGCCTACCCAAATGATTTTGTGCTGTATGGTAAGTAGGTGTTTTTGTAAGGCGCATAAAAGTTGAATTGAGGCAGTATCAGCAGAAATTACATCGTTAATATCAAGACAGATATCATCGTTGCTATTGATTTCGTGCAGTAAATCTTGATGTAGTGTTTCAACTTGCGTAATAGCAAGTTCGCTTGGAAGTTTTAGCATTTAGTAGGTGCATTCCCTGTCAATTCAATTCATAACAAAAGCTTAGCCCTAGTTATTAAAATTGCCATAAAATGCTTAATTAAATTTAAATCATCGTTAAAAAACAAAAAAAGGAGCCTAAAGCTCCTTTCAAATTGGTAAAAAGTAAAAACTAGTTTTTGTAGTAATCGGCTATTTTTTTAAACTCTTGCGTTAAAATCGTCGCGTTAATTAATGGCACACTACCTTGTTTAAATTCTGGTTTAAAAATAGCTCTAACGGCTCCATTTTGATCAACCATAGCGACCGAAGCACTATGATCAACTGCATATTCTGATTCACTACTATCGCTAATCGCGTAAATTAAACCAAGCTCTCTAACAACAGGAAAAAGGTGTTTATGTTCCCCTGATACAGCTAAAAAGTCAGGATTAAAGTAATCTATATATTGCTTTCGTTTAGCTGGTGTATCGCGTTTTGGATCAACCGATAAAAACCAAATTTGTAGCGGATAATCTGCTTGTAAGTTTTTATAAACAGCATTTAACTTAGCAAGTGTTAATGGACAAATATCTGGACAGCTTGTGTAGCCTAAAAATACTAAATTCCACTGTCCTACAAATTGTTGCTTAGTCACTAATTCACCACGCTGATCATTTAACGTAAAATCAGACAGTGGCTTTGCATTTTCGTAAACTAATGCATCTACATCTGGCGGACTATTTTCATTTGAGCATGCTGATAAAAACAAAACTAAAACAACAATTAATCCAAGCCATAACTGCTTCATAAAGGGAGCCATTTATCTATAAATAAGATTACAAAGAGTACCATTAAATGAATAATCGAAAAACGAAATAAGTCCATTGCAGTCTCATCATTTCCAGCAATTTTTAATTTGACGGCTTTATATATAAACACTGCATTTAATACACACGCACCTATTAAATATATTAATCCAGACATACCAATTAAATAAGGCAATACGCAAACAACAGCGAGTAAAACGGAGTAGGCAACGACGCACGTTTTACAAAAGTCGATTCCATGGGTTACTGGTAACATAGGAATTTTAGCGCGTTCATAATCACTTTTTCGTGCTATAGCCAGCGCCCAAAAGTGTGGCGGAGTCCAGGTAAATATTATCATTACAAGTAACCAAGGGGCTGCTGCCATTTGGTTTGTTTCTGACACCCAACCTAATAATGGAGGCATTGCGCCAGCCAACCCACCTATAACAATATTTTGCGGTGTAGCACGCTTTAAAAATGATGTATAAACAAATGCATAACCTACCAATGCAAATAACGTTAATATAGCGGCTAAGGTATTAGCCCACACCATTAGCATAATAAAACCAGCAACCCCAATAACAGCTGCAAAACTAAGCGCATGTGTTTTACTTAAACGCCCTTTAGCCACAGGACGATGACGAGTCCTTGCCATTTTTGAGTCTATCTCACTATCAACCACATGATTAATAACCGCTGCAGCAGCAGAAAGTAGCCCTATACCTAACAAGCTAATAAACTGTACAGCCATGCCTCGCCCTACATCAGGAGCCAGCGCTAAACCAACCCAAGCTGTTAGTACCAGCATAGCTACCACTTTAAATTTACTAATTGCTAAGTAGTCTTGTAGCAAATTATGAGTACGCGAAATTAGCGATTGAGCATTAACGGGTAGCAGTATTTTTTTATCAATTATAAGTGCCATTATATTTCCCCTTTATGTGCGTGATTTTAGGTAATAACACAACCTAACCATGCTTAATAATAGTATGGCAGCCATCAAGTTATGCGCCAGTGCAACTCCCAACGGAATATGCCAATGTACTAAAATAAGCCCTAAGCTAATTTGGCAAAGCAGGGTAAGCAATACGCTCACCACGCAATTTTTAATTTTTTTAGAGTACGCTTGGCTGTATATTTTCCACATAATTAGCGCCAGAACGATGCAAGTAACCAGTGCCCAAATGCGGTGTAATAAATGAATAGACATACGCGCTTGCTGCGATAACACACCAAATTCATAATTACTGTGCTCAAGTGGTAATTGAAATACGCTACTCAATGAAAACGGTTGTGCGTAATTACACAATGGCAAACCACTACAATGAGGAGCGGCGTAATTTGCAGCCAGCCAACCACCAAGTGCAATTTGGATAATTAATACACTGAGCGCTACTAAACTTAAACCGAAATAGCGTTTTGCGCCGCTATCGCCACCCATAATAGGTTTTGCGGTTAGCCGTAAATATAAAAGCGTTATAAGTGACAAAATACTAAAGCCACCTAATAAGTGGCCCATTACAATAAGCGGCTGAAGGTTCATGGTTACTGTCCACATACCAAGAGCAGCCTGAAACACCACTAGTAGAAGTAAAGCCAAAGGCAATTTAACTGGCGTAGTTGGATATTGGCGTTTTAAAAAAGCCAACACAAATAAACCTAAAATAAGTAAGCCTAAAGCACCTGCAAAGTAGCGATGAATCATTTCTTTCCACGCTTTTGCGGTTTCGAACATCATATCGGGGTAGCTTTGAGTTGCTAAGGCTATGTCAGCCTCATGCTTAGGTACCGTTAAAAAGCCATAGCAACCAGGCCAATCGGGGCACCCTAAACCTGCATCACTTAAGCGGGTGTACGCACCTAAAGCAACTACAATCAAAGCGAGTAATCCTGTTATTAATACTAATTTTTTATAATTTTTATACATCAGATACTCCAACTTAAGCTCAACTTAATTAGCTAGAACGAGAATAGTTAAGTAATTTTTTTAGATCTTTTAATAACCCTTTTTGTACTAAACGGTTTTCTTGTGGCTCGACCTTAAAGGGATATTCAAGTACCACTAACCCCATATGATCAATTAAATATAAACTTGCAGGATTTAAACTCTGTTGCTCGGTAATAATTTTCCATGGTAGATTTTTATTGTCGGGACTTCCCATTACAGCCATATCAACCTTGCCTTGGTTTTTACCAAGTGCCACATATAAGTTATTAAGTGCATTGAGTTGTTCGCTGCATGGGGTGTTACATTCGTTTGAATAATTAAGTGCGATAGTCCATTGTTTGGGATTATTTTGCGGCCAATTTTTAAGTTTTATTTCTTGGCTTAAAAACTCGCCATTATTAGTAATTGCAATAGGCAACCAATCAAACTTTAATGCGCCATATGCCAAAACTAATGGGATAGCGCAGCAACCCACAAACAACAAAAGGGGATTATTTTTCATTATGTGTCCTTTTTTTACTCGCAAAAATAGCCACAACAGCACATGCAATAGCAATTAAAAACCATTGCAAGGCGTAGGCATTATGCTTTTGAGGGCTCATAACAACGGCCTCATAATGAGGTGTTGCAATCTCATCACCAGTACCTTGTCTGTAAGCCATAAAATTAATTAATGATTGCTGGCTTTGGGTGCTCAGCATATTCAAGTCGATAGATTGGATTCTTGTAGGTAAGTCGTTATTTGTCGTTTTATCTTCAAGCGTAAAGCTACTTAGGTTATTTTCTTTTATTTGCGCTTTAAGAATAAAACCACCTGTAGGCAGAGTAACCTTTGGCAGTGTATCTCTAGATATAGGCGCTTTTACCCATCCTAAATTAACTAAAATCACTTTTTCTTCGGTGTCTGGCTTTAGTAAAGCAAGTAAGTCGTACCCTACTTGTCCGTTATAAACTTGATTATCTAAAAGCCAATATTGGTTTTGTACAAACCGCCCTTTTAACTCAACCAATACACCAGTTTTGTTCCAGCTATCAGGCAAGTTAAGTAATTGAGACCAGCTCATCACACCACGAGTCTGTTGCTTAGCTATGGCGGTTAGTTGTTGCTGCTTTTGCTCACCTCGCTCCAACTGCCAAAACCCTAATCGCACACACACAAGTACAACAACCACAACCATACAAATTGTGATTAGTGAGCTAAGCTTTTGTTTGTGCCATAAAACTAACTGCATAAAGGGTCAACTCAGTGATTATTAAAATTATTATCGTACTGTTGTTAATATTTATACTTTTTAACTTATTTAGAGCATTGTTTATTATGGTGTCAGGGAAAACTGAGGGACGACCTATGTCTCACTTTTTAGGTCGTCGCGTATTGTTTTCGGTCGTTGTTTTAGTTGTTGTTATTGCAGCGCTTAAACTTGGTTTTATTAAAGCAAATAATTCGCCAATAAACGCTACAGCACATATACAAATACAAACAAACACAGCCACACCACATCTACAAAGTGCCAATACCAAGCAGCTGCTTGAAAAGCAAAGTGCTTATCTTTAGTAAAGTGCCCTTTTAATATCCGTAAAAATATTACAAATAAAAGTACGGTTCCTAGCGTTACATGCATGCCATGAAAACCAGTCAATAAAAAGAACGTATTACCGTAAATACCCGCATCTAGCGTTAGGTTAAGGTCATTATATGCATGCATGTACTCCTCAACTTGCAGCCCTAAAAAGCAAACACCCAATAAAATAGTAGCGCCTAAAAAAACCTTAAGTGGAGTACGTTTATTGTTTTCCATCGCTACGTGGGCAAAATGTAAAGTAACTGAGGAAGTAAGCAGTATTAAGGTATTTATAAGTGGTAAGCCTTGCCAGCCCATAGCCTGAGTAGTTTCGCCAGCAGGTGTTGAAACTAGCGGCCAAACAGCTTCAAAAGTTGGCCATAAAACCTCGTTAGTCATTGCATTATTGCCTGCACCTCCAAGCCAAGGTACCGACAATACCCGTGCATAAAAAAGCGCACCAAAAAAGGCCATAAAAAACATAACTTCAGAAAAAATAAACCAGCTCATACCTTGTCTAAAAGAGCGATCCATTTGTGCTGAGTACAAACCTTGGTCCGATTCACTAATTACATTTTTAAACCAGCTAAACAACATATACACAAGCACAGCAATACCGGCATAAAGCAGATAAACCCCGCTACCACCTTCTTTACCTACACTCATAACAGTCAAGCCTGCCCCTACTGCAATAAAAAACAATGCAACAGCACCTACAATAGGCCACGGGCTTTGCTCAGGTACGTAATAATGCTCATATTCTTGATTCATTTTATTTACTCCTAGTTTCACACTAGTTTAAAAAGCTAGTTATTACTTGCCACCAGCTGTTCACTAATATCAAATACGGTATAAGATAAAGTTAATTCTTCAATGTCGCTTGGCAATGCGGTATCAACATAAAAAAGTAATTTAAATTCAAGCTCTTCCCCTGCTTTTAGAGGTTGCTGATCAAAGCAAAAACAAGCTATTTTATGTAAATACTTTGCCGCTTTACCTGGCGAGACTGATGGTACAGCCTGCATTACTTTATCTAGATTGCTGTTATTTTTAGCACTAAACATTACTTCACGCATTGCACCGGGTTTTACCACTACACTGTATTCTTTTGATTTAACTTCAAACGGTGCACCACTTTGTGCGTGAGTAGTAAAGCTAACGCCAACTTCTCGGTTTTGTACTATTTTTGTACTTTGCTCTGCTTGCTCAAGCGAAGGCTTTCCATTAAGCCCTGTTACATCACAAAACACGTCATACAAAGGTACTAAAGCAAAGGCAAAGGCAAACATGCCTATGCAAATAAGTACCAAACGTTTGAGTAGCGGTGCGTGTGTCATTACTTAATAACCGGCGGCGTAGAAAAAGTATGATATGGCGCTGGAGAGTCAACTTCCCACTCAAGGCCTTCTGCCCCTTCCCATACTTTTGCAGGCACTTTATCACCGCAACGCGCGCATTTAATTACCACAGCTACAAACAACAATTGCGATAAACCAAAGGCAAACCCACCAATACTTATGATTGCGTTAAAGTCGGCAAATTGAAGAGCGTAATCAGGAATTCGACGCGGCATACCGGCAAGTCCTACAAAATGCATAGGAAAAAACAGTACGTTCACGCTCACCAGCGATAGCCAAAAATGCCATTTAGCCAATGTGATATTAAACATGTTGCCTGTCCACTTGGGCAGCCAGTAATAAGCCCCTGCCATTATCGAAAATACAGCCCCTGTTACTAATACATAATGAAAGTGCGCCACTACAAAATAAGTATCGTGATATTGAAAATCAGCAGGTGTAATTGCCAGCATCAATCCCGAAAAACCACCTAAGGTAAACAGCACAATAAACGCAATACTAAAAAGCATTGGCACCTCAAAAGTTATTGAGCCTTTCCACATTGTGGCAACCCAATTAAATACTTTTACTCCTGTAGGTACCGATATAAGCATGGTCGCGTACATAAAAAACAACTCGCCAGCCACCGGCATCCCAGTGGTAAACATATGATGCGCCCAAACAATAAAGCTAAGTAGCGCAATTGAGGATGTGGCGTAGACCATTGATGCATAACCAAAAAGTTTTTTACGAGAAAAGGTAGGCACTATGGTCGATATAATGCCAAAGGCAGGAAGAATCATTATGTATACTTCAGGGTGACCAAAAAACCAAAAAATGTGTTGGAACATCACCGGGTCGCCACCGCCTGCGGCATCAAAAAAGCTGGTCGCAAAATACTTATCGGTAAGTACCATAGTGACAGCCCCTGCAAGCACTGGCATTACGGCTATTAATAAAAAGGCAGTAATTAACCACGTCCATACAAATAAGGGCAACTTCATCCATGTCATGCCGGGGGCACGTAAGTTCACTATGGTTACAATCACATTGATTGCGCCCATTATTGAGCTAATTCCCATAATATGTACGGCAAATACAAACAATGCAGTATTATCATTACTGTATGTTGTGGACAGTGGTGCATAAAAAGTCCAACCAAATGCAGGCCCCCCACCAGGCATAAATAACGATGCCAATAGGATTAAAAACGCAAACGGCAAAATCCAAAAGCTCCAGTTATTCATTCTTGGCAATGCCATATCTGGCGCGCCAATCATGAGTGGTATCATCCAGTTAGCAAGGCCTGTAAAGGCGGGCATAACCGCACCAAACACCATAATTAAACCATGCACTGTGGTCATTTGATTAAAAAAGTGAGGGTCGACCAACTGTAAACCTGGTTGAAATAATTCAGCCCTGATCACCATGGCCATTCCACCACCAATTAAGAACATGGTCAGCGAAAAAATTAAATATAAACTACCTATATCTTTATGATTAGTTGTGTAAAGCCAGCGTTTAAAACCTTTAGCTGGGTGATGAGCATGATGAGCTTCATTGGCGTTAGGTTGTTCTACTATGCTACTCATTAGTTCGCCTCCACTTTGGCATCAAGAGCTGCCTGTATTTGACTCGGTTGAATAACATCACCCGTATCATTACCCCACGCATTACGTTTATAAGTAATAACCGCAGCTAATTGCTTTATAGATAACTGTTTGGCAAATGCTTGCATTGCCGTACCGGGTCGTCCATGGATAACTACATCAATGTGATCTTTTATATCGCCAAGCACTATCGGGCTGCCTTTAAGTGCAGGAAAGACACCCGGTAACCCCATGCCAGTAGGTTGATGACATGCAGCACAATTAGCCATATATACTTGTTCGCCTAAAGTCATTAACTCTTCTTTTGGGAGGGTTTTATCAAGTAATGCGGCATCTGCTAATGCTGCTTTTTGTTTAGCCTGCTTTGCATCTGCAAGCCATGTTTTAAAATCAGCTTCAGATTTAGCGACCACCACAACGGGCATAAAGCCATGGTCTTTACCACACAACTCAGCACATTGGCCTCGGTAAGTACCTTCTTCGTTTATGTTCGTCCATGTTTCATTTATAAAGCCGGGGTTCGCATCTTTTTTAACTGCAAAATCAGGTACCCACCAAGAGTGAATAACATCATCAGAAGTCATTAAAAATCGTACTTTTTGATTTATTGGCAGTACAAGAGGCTTATCAACCTCAAGTAAGTAGTTAGGGTTTTTATCTGCAAGATTCGCTATTTCATCTTGCGGGGTAGATAAAATAGAGTAGAACTCTACATCTTCGCCCATATATTCATAATGCCATTTCCATTGCGAACCCGTAATTTTAATAGTGAGATCAGCTTTGCTGGCATCTTCCATTGCAATAAGGGTTTTAGTGGCTGGTACTGCCATAGCAATTAAAATAACAAACGGAATTGCAGTCCAAAGTATTTCTACTTTAGTGCTTTCGTGAAATTGGGCAGGTACAGCCCCTTTAGATTTACGGTGATGAATAAGTGCCCAAAACATAATTGCGAACACTATCACCCCAATCACACAACATATTATAAATATGGTCATGTGCAGCTGATATACATTATTGCTTATATCGGTTACGCCTTTGCGCATATTGTATTGGCTATTAGCCAAAACTGGGTGCGTAAAAACACATAATATAAGCCACAAGGTAGAGGTCAGTTTACCCATGTGACGGCTCCTTTGATGCTATTGCGAATGCAAAGCGAAGAGGCATACGGCTTAAACGCCAATTCGTTATTTTTATTTTTTTAGCCAATCTCATTTAATATTGATTGGTTTTGCTGCGCCAACAACGGGTTTGTGTATATTGTGTGTTCTCAAAACTAAAAAGCTGTGAGTTATTATTAGCTCAGCACATTAACAATTAGCTAAAAAACGAACAACAAGCAAGTTTTAGTATAAAAAACAATCAGGTGATATTGAATAATTAATAAAAAATCGGTAATCAACTAGGCAACAGGAAGTTCAAAATATGAGCAAAACAAAGGGGTTTAACGCATTCGGAGGGGGAAAATATAAGTGCAAAAAAGTTTACAGCTTAAATAGTCAGTGGGCTGTTTACGCCCTATTTTTTAGTACAAATTTTAAAACAAAAATGCGTACTAATTAGTACGCATTTATAAAGCTGCTTGTTTAAAAGCTATTTTTAAAGTCACATCCAATCAGCGTTTCTTATAACGCCAACGGCTAAGCCTTCAATATTAAAAGACTCATTCTCAAGATCTACTTCAATAGATTCAAAATCGTCGTTTTCAGCATGAAGTAATACTTTACGACCCGCTTTCTCAAGACGTTTTACAGTTACGTCTTCGTCTAGGCGGGCAACAACAACTTGTCCGTTTTCAGCGGTTTGAGTACGATGTACAGCAAGTAAATCACCATCCATAATACCAATATCTTTCATGCTCATACCGTTAACGCGTAGTAAAAAATCTGCAGCCGGTTTAAACATTAATGGATCGATTTTGCAGTGACTTTCAACGTGCTCTTGCGCCAAAATAGGTGAACCAGCAGCAACACGCCCTATAAGCGGTAAACCTAATTGTTCTGGCTCTTCTTCTTCAATTAATTGAATACCACGGCTTGCACCTGGTTTCATTTTAATTGCGCCTTTTTTAGCAAGTGCTTTTAAATGTTCTTCAGCAGCATTGGCACTTTTAAAACCTAATGTTTGCGCTATTTCAGCACGTGTAGGAGGCATACCAGTGTCTTTAATAAAAACTTTAATTAGTTCGAGTATTTGAGCTTGGCGGTTCGTTAATGGTCGCATACAACTGGTTTTCCATACAGTACATTTAACTGTGAGTATATACAGTTAAATAAAAATCGCAAATTTAAATTAAGCCTTAAAATAGCTAAAGTAATTTCACTTGTGTACATTTTAGGGATATAACTAAAGCTGAGTTTATAAATGATTAAAAATGCAAAGGAGACATTATGAGTATTTGGTACCAGCCCATCACCTTAGAGCTGTGCAAGCAGTTAGAGCAAGGCGTTAATGGCCAAGGAACATTAATGAAAACTATGGGGATAGAAGTCACAGAAATTGGCGATGATTATTTGGTTGCCACAATGCCGGCAATTCCTGAGCATCATAACCCAATGGGGATGGTTCACGGCGGTGCTAACGTTGTACTTGCCGAAACAGTTGCCAGCTATGCCGCTAACTTTGTTGTCGATTTTACTAAATTTTACTGTGTAGGGCAGGAAATTAGCGCAAGTCATTTAAAAGCATCTCGCAACGGCACTTTAACAGCAACGGCTAGAGCGTTTCATATTGGCAAACGTAGTTCAGTATGGGAAATAAAAATTACAAATAGCCGCAATGAGCTGTGCTGCGTATCAAAAATGACCGCAGCAGTCGTAGAGCGAAGATAGTTACTTTTCGATTGGGTAAATGGTAATTTCCATACCCGCACCAATCGCAGATATACGCAATAATGTATCTGCATCTAAGGCTTGATTAAAGCACTTAGGAGAAGTCCCTGATTCAAAACCAATATCAAACGTTCTACGTGAACAGCTTAACCATTGCTTTAGCGCATTACGCGAACACGATTCAATAAGCTCACATATATGGTTTATGGCTTTATCAGGTGTGCTCACCTCACCTGTAGCTTCAATACGCGCTAGTTGACGGTATTCGTCTTTGTCATAATGTAAAATCGTCGCGACTTTTTTCAAGTCCGCCACTAGCAAACTAATATCTTGCTTTGATTCAAGCTCAAGATCTACATTTAAAAATTGAATTTCCGACATCGTTTCGTATTTATCCTCTAATAATTTCATTGCAAACTTTAACGCAGTTTTACCGTTATACCAAATCAACTATGCTCTATTAACCACTTTATATGGATATTTCGCAGCTTTTAAGTATTTTTTAGCATTTAAAGCTAGCTGGATATCAAATATTCAGCTCAATTAAACAGATAAGTCATGTTAGGAATTTAAGTGTAATCTTTTTTATTTTTAAATGATTACAGTAAGCTATAGTTTAAACTGCGACAAAATGTCGCAGTAACTTATCCCATTAATGTAATAAACTAGCCTCTAAAAATAATAAGACTAAAACATGAATAAAAAAATATTTAAGCATGCTCGCAAGTTACATAAATGGTTAGGTTATTTATTAGCACTACAAATTTTAGCATGGTTACTAGGTGGTTTGATTATGAGTGCAATCCCTCTTGATAAAGTTCATGGGGAGCATCTTGCTACACGTACTCTCAATAATCCATTTACGCAGGCTGATTATATTGCTTCCCTTGACGATATTGCCTCTCAGGTGGTTAATCCAACACAAATAATTTTTGAGAACTTCTTAACTACACCACTTATTACTGTCTTTAGTAATAACGAGCAGCAAAGCTTCAATGGCATAACAGGCCGACCATTTGAACCGCCAACTAAAATACAAATTACCGCAAATGCTAAAGCACACTTACTTATTGATGCTCAAGTAACAAGCGCTGTACTACTAAAGCAAGGTACGCGAGAAGTTGGATATAAAACCAATGTTTGGCAGGTACAATTTGACGACACATTTAACACAACACTGTACTTGTCAGAAAATAACGGCAAAGTTGTCACCGTTCGCAGCACGCTATGGCGAATATTCGACTTTTTTTGGATGTTACATATTATGGATTACGATGAGCGAGAGGATTTTAATAATCCGCTGCTTATTAGTTTTGCAGCAACCAGCGTACTTTTTTGTTTAAGTGGAATATTATTACTTATACAAAATATACGACTAAAACGATTTATCCGAATTAAAAATAAGAATAAATCAAAGTAGTCATATTGGTTTTTGAGAGCTAGCGCCCACTTATCAAAGAGTAAATAAGCCTAGGGCTTATTTTATTCCAAGTGCTTAAATCGACTCAAATGTCGCTTTAACATTTCGTTTTCGAAAATCAACTCATCACGCTCATCCAGCAATTGTAAAACTAAAGCTATTGCCGACCAATCTAACGAAAAGTCATGCTGGATACGGGCCGCTTTTTTAACTAAGGTCACTGCAGATACCGTAAATTGCCACTGCGTAACATGCTCCCCCTCAATTGGAACCGCAATATTATGCTCAACTAGCTCATATAAAATTGCTTCGCTAATATCACTGCTCAAACATAGCTCTTTGCTAGTAAGTAAATCGTCTTTTTGTGTCACGATAATTTGCATTATGGCTTGCTCCAGTTATTACGGGGATCAAAGTGAGCTTTTTCGGCTAATTCTTCCCACAGTTTTTTACTGGTATCATCAACAGATGTTGGATTAACAATTTTAAGCACAGCAAATAAGTCACCTTTAGCTTTTTTACTCATTAATCCCTTACCTTTAATACGCAAGCGTTGACCAGACTGACTATTAGAAGGAATAGTTAATTGGATATTACCTGTCAACGTAGGTAAATTTAGCTTTGTACCAAGAGCCGCTTCCCATGGTGCAAGAGGGACAACTATATTTAGGTTATGACCCTCAACATCAAATAATGGGTGAGGCACTAAACTAATTTGTAAATACAAGTCGCCATTTTGCCCATTCGCTGACCCTAACCCGCCTTGCCCTTTTAGTCGAATTCGCTCGCCATTTACTGAGCCTGCAGGAATTTTCACTTTAAGTGATTTTTTAATTTCAGTAACACGGCCACTGCTGTCTCGCTGCGGTAACATAAACTCAACAGGCTTCACGGTATCAACTAAAGTCTCTTCAAGAAAAATTAGGAACTCTATTTCCACATCTTGTCCTTTTTGCGCGCGAGCGGCGTTACTTCTGCTTTGCCCAGAACGATCGAATCCACCAGCCCCGCCAAACATTGAATTAATAAAGTCAGAAAACTCTTGGTCGGTTTGAGGATCGCTTTGCTGGTAATTACTTTGCGAAGAGGCATTATTACCACCATAATGGCCTTGCTGTTGACGAGCACGATTTTGTTGGTGACGACGTAACTCGTCGTATTTTACACGTTCTTCTTTGTTATGAATGACTTCGTAAGCTTCTGCTATTTCTTTAAACTTATCTTCTGCTTGAGGCTCTTTGCTTACATCTGGGTGATATTTTCTGGCTAACTTTTTATAAGCTACTTTAACCGCTTTATCATCTGCATCAGGCGATATTCCAAGCACTGCATAATAATCAACAAATTTCATTTGCAATCCAAATCCTCATATTGAGTAAGCTTTAAGCATACTCCTTAACGGGTAACCTTGTGTGGTTAAAATACGATAAATAGTGAGAAATAAATGAATAGTGAAAATAACTTTGAGTAAAAAATTAATCAGGCACTTTTTAGTAATATAAGCGTAGGCCTTAAGTTAACTTTATCTTTTATCTTCAAGGCTTTAAACTGCCTATTCCTGTAGTTCACATTTGTGATGGATATGACTCGATTTATTCTGGCCTTATTGGCTTGTTGTGTGTGCGCTTCGGTATCAGCCGAACAATTTACCCGTTTTTCAACGGCTAAAAGACATTTAATTAAAACCCTACCTGACAACGCCAAAAGCATTTACTGCGGTTGCGACATTAAAAAAGAAGGCAAAAAACTCGTTCCTGATCCGTCTAACTGTGGTTACATTCCTCGAAATACCCTTACCCGCTCAGGCAAAGTAAATGTGCGAGCACTACGCATTGAGTGGGAGCACATTGTTCCGGCGTGGGAATTTGGTCACCAGCTACAATGCTGGCAAGATGGCGGGCGTAAAAACTGCCGTAAAGTAAGTGCTAAATTTAGAAAAATGGAAGCTGATATAAATAACTTAGCGCCAGCTATTGGCGAAATTAATGCCGATCGCTCTAATTATCGTTTTGGTATGCTTAGCGAAAACGCCACACAATATGGTCGTTGCGAAGTAAAAGTAAACTTTAAGCAACGTGTAGTTGAACCGCCTGTTTATGCACGAAAACGTATAGCTGACACCTACGCTTACATGCAAAAAACATACGGTTTAAAAATCTCTGATAAACAGCAAAAGTTATTTAATGCATGGCAAAAGCAAGCATTCGCAGATACAAGTAGTGCGAGTAAGCTCTAAGCTTTAACACTCATTTACATAAATCAAAGTTATAAATGTTGAATAAACGAGCGAGTGTTGTAATATTTTAAACAACTTATTTACAAAAAAGCCCTTACCTATGTTTAAAAATAATAAAACCTCGCTTGCCATTTTCACTGCATTTGCGGGCTTTGCTTTGACCGGTTGTGGCGGCGGTGGTAGCGGCATCGACTCAGCCCCTGTAGTTACAACACCTGTTAGTAGCAGTCCAACATGGACTGCGGGTGTATTTGAACCCTCTAACGATTTAAAAAACTTTTGCGAAACCCCGCGTACGGGTAACGATCCCTTTAATAACAACGAGCCTTACCCAGATCAAGCCGGTTCTGCCCTTTACGAAAAACTCTGGCTTCGCTCTTGGAGCGACGAAACCTACCTTTGGTATGATGAGATTGCCGATAACGATCCTGAAAGCTTTGCCACAGTAGCCGATTATTTTGCCCAATTAAAAACAGAGCAGCTTACCGACTCAGGGGCAAAAAAAGATAACTTTCATTTTTCAGAACCTACTGAAGATTACTTTCAAGAAGCGCAATCGGGCGTTACTTCTGGTTACGGTATAAATTGGGCGTTTATTGGCGATACAGCCGACCGTATTTTACGCGTCGCTTATCTTGAAGATGATTCACCTGCAAGCCAAATAGGCTTTCAACGTGGTGATACTGTACTTTCAGTTGACGGTGTTAGCATTAATACCAATACACAGTCGGGTGTAGATACGCTTAACGAAGGCTTATTTAGTCCTACTAACGGCGACTCACATACTATTGTTGTACGCAGTAACGATGGCGCCGAAAAAACATTTAATGTAACCGCTGGCAATATTGAACAAACACCGGTTCAAAATGTTAAAACGATTACAACCGCAAATGGTTCAAGCGTGGGTTACATGCAATTTAATAGTCATATAAGCATTGCCCAAGAAGGGCTTATTGATGCAGTAAATAAGTTTAAAACCGATGGTATTGATGAGCTTGTAATCGACTTTAGATATAACGGTGGTGGTTTATTAGCACTGTCGGCACAATTGGCTTATATGGTTGCCGGTAATGCCAACGTTAACAACCGCTTTTATTATCAAACTCAACAAAACGATAAACAACCCGTTGATTCGCCTTTCCCATTTATTGATGAAGAAATAGATTACTCTACTTTTTTTAGCACAGGTGAAAACCTACCTGATTTAAACTTATCGAAGGTTTATGTATTAAGCACATCAGGCACCTGTTCGGCATCAGAAGCTTTTATTAATGGTTTAAAAGGTATAGATGCAGAAGTTATTTTAATTGGCGATACAACCTGCGGTAAGCCCTATGGCTTTACCCCAACTCATAACTGCGCAACAACCTATTACACTATTCAATTTAGTGGGGTAAATAGCAAAGGATTTGGCGAATACGCTGCGGGTTTTACACCAACCCCTACGCCACAATTTGATGCTGATGTTCAAGGTTGTGAAATTGAGGACGACTTTGATCATCAGTTAGGCGACAGTGACGAGGCCGTTTTAGCCACCGCATTGTTTCATGTTGAAAATGGCAGTTGCCCAATTAGAACGGCTGCTGCAAAAGCAGAGCCAGCTACTTTTTCAAGCTCTCGTGAATCTCTCATTCCTTTAAATATGCCTGAGCAATTTACCCAGCGTAATATGGACTTAACTTGGCCAACACTGAGTGAGGAAAGGTAATGGCTAAATTATTACTCCCATTAGCCACCTTATTCGCTTTGGGAGGATGCCAAAGTGTAAATAGTGAGCCCGCTAAACCCGCTATATTAACGAGCGTTAATCCCAGCGTTATTGCAACACTACAACAGGCAATTCAACAAGCTAAGGGAGGTGCATTAGTAACACTTTCCGATTCCGTATTTACTAAACGTAGCGAACTGCTAATTGATCATGCAATGAGTAAAGGGTCTGATGGCAGAGTAATTATGGGCGCGCATAATATAAAATCTGAGAAGTTTATTTTGCAACTACGTAATAACCAATGCGAGCTTTACTATCCTAAAAAAGAGCTTACTACAGTACTTGAAGGTGTGACCTGTAAAGAGTTATAAGGCACTTTATTAGCGTTTATAAAAAGGCGCGCAGCACATCGCTGTACGCCTTTTTCTATTTTAAAGCGTTATTACAAGTCTTCATGCGGACCAAACACTTCATAATGAATCTGCTCGTTTTTAACACCTAGTTCAAGTAACTGGTTTTTTATAAATGCCATAAAACCGGCAGGACCACATAAGTAAAAGTCGCCATTACTTAATGGTAGCTGTGCTTGTACTGCATTTAGGTTCATTAACCCAGTAAAGTCAGCGCCCTCTGTCGCTTGGTTAAACCACGTTATTGTTTTCAAGCGGTTATTCTGCGCTGTTAGATCATATAAATATTTTGAAAACGAGTGCTGCTGAGTATTTTCGCAGGCATGTAAATACATAATCTCTTGATTAGAGTTGTCACTTAATAGCGTTTCAAGCATAGCCAGCATTGGCGTTTGCCCAACACCTGCTGAAATGAGTACCGCTGGGTTTGTGTTATTGCGTAAAAAGAAGTCTCCTGCTGGCGGGTATAACTCAACAATAGTGCCTTGCTCTAATGAGTGTAGATAATTAGACACCATGCCAGGCTTTGGCTGTAGCTCTTTTTTAACACTAATACGGTAGTTTTTAGCGTTACTTTTTTGCGAAATAGAATACTGGCGAATTTCTTCATATTCAGCGCCCTCTGGCTTAACTTTAATACCTAAATACTGTCCTGGTTTATGTGTAATAACAGCTTCGCCATCAACTGGCGTAAGTGTAAAGCTTGTTACTAGTTCTGATTCAGCCTGTTTGTTGGTTATTTTAAATTGGCGAGTTCCCGCCCAACCACCGTGTTTATTTTTACTGTGCTCATACAAAGCAGCTTCTTCGGTTATACAAATATCAGCAAGTACGCCGTAAGCTTCGCGCCAAGCGTATTCAACATCGGGAGTAAATTGCTCAGGAAGAAGCTCTTTAAGCGTACCAATTAAGTGTGCACCTACAATAGGGTAATGCTCAGGCAAAATATTTAAGCTGGTATGTTTATGGTTAATACGCGTTAGTGCTTCTTTTAATACAGCTAAATTATCAATGTTTTGTGCATACGCAGCCAACGCATTAAAAAGTGCAAATTGCTGACGACCTGTATCTTGATTCACCATATTAAAAATATTTTTAAGCTCAGGATTATGGCTAAATAAACGCTTATAAAAATGATTGGTAACAACCGTACCCGCCTGCGCTAATAACGGAACAGTACTTTTTACGATCTCAATGGTTTTATCAGATAACATATGTGTTTTCCTATGGGTGAACTAACCACGACGCCCATCAACACGACGCCGCGTTAATATAGGTGTGCAGTGAATTAAAAATAATGAAAAAGCTACTAACCACAGCAAAGCACTTATTTGCCAAGCAAGGTGAGGCCTAATAACAAAAGGGAGTAATGAGCGAGTAATAGCGGCTACTAACACAAGTGCAAAAGCAACAGCCATGTAATGAGGAATAGCGAGTGTACGCCCTGTATGACCATGCGATACACGCGTCATCATTGCTAAAATCATCATACCTATTGTGCCAATAGTGATTAAGTGCAGCGCATCTTTAAATTGCATTGCACTGCTATAAAAGCTAAATGCAACCATCATTAATCCTACGCCTAACGCTAAGTAGGAAAAATGTAAAGACCATAACAACGGCACTCTCAATACCTTGCTATCCCACCAACAACCAGCCCTAAGCAGGTGAAGCGCAGCAATAGTTGCCACAACTAACGCAGGATTAATCGTGTTCAAAAACAACTTGTTAATGAAAAATAAAGTGATAGCCACAATAGATAAATACATCACCGCTTTATCTATTTTAGGAGTGCGAACTTGTGCGGCTAAACCTAGACCTTTAGCGGTAAAAAATGGTAAAACGCGGCCCGCAACAATGCCAACTAGTAAAGTAATTACCAGTACTGCGGTATCAACCACACCAAGTGCAAGCTGCATGTTTTGTTGTAAAACAAGTATTAAATACAATACATTGAGCCCACAAAGCACAGCTAAAATAGCTAAAAACGGATAGTTACTTTTGCTATTGGCTTTTAATAACATATTAGCCAACGCGGCTATGGCGCCTAACCACCAAATAACTTGTAATGTAAGTGCAGCATATAAATTAAAATGAGTAATATCTGACAGTGCTACAAAAAATGCTAAGCGCGCTGCAAGCCATATAAACGTAAGCCACATAAGGGCTTTGCCACTTATGCTCGGCACGCCTGTCCACGTTTGTGCTGCGGTAAGTAAAAAGCCAACAGCTACAACTCCTGCAAAGCCAAACAGCATTTCGTGCGCGTGCCATAATGTCGCAGGTATCGATAAGTGCCAACTTGTATGGCCTGTTAAAATAAGTAGCCAATACCCCACTGACAAAAATGCCAATAAGCCACCGCCTAAAAAGAAAGGCCTAAAAGCTAGCATCCATAACGGCCATTGAGATACTTGATGAATAGCAACGCGTGCTGGCATTGGCTCTGTTAAGTTTATAGGGCGCATTATTTTATTTCCTGCCCTACACCATACTGAGCAAAAAAGTATTCAGCGCACGCTAGTGCCTCATGCAGTGAACTAAACTGTGTTTGATTATTTAAATTATTCAGCATTAGTGTGGTCATGGCGATCTCTGTAACTAACTACGTTACTTAGCTATTACACATACTGTGCCAACAAGTTTAATTAATTAAATTCAACAAGTTAAATTAAATCACTTTACAGTGTGAGTCTTTATGACCTACTATAAATTAACTCATAAAAACACAAATAGGTCATTTTGACGTGAACCAGCAATTCAACCTTACACAAGTTGCTCTAGAGCTTGCTCAAAGTACACTACACGAGCATAGCTTTGATCAATTACTAGCAACGGTTGAGCGGGTTATTCCTAGTGATGCAAGTGCGTTATTAGTGCTTCAGGGCGAACAATTAAAACCCCTGGCAATTAAAGGATTAATGCCCGACAGTTTAGGCAGACGATTTAAAATAGTAGAACACCCTCGCCTAGAAGCTATTTGCAAAAGCACACTCGCGCTTCAATTTGCGCACGACTGCCCACTACCCGATCCATACGACGGATTGCTATTAGCTAAAACCGGCGACATACCGGTACATGCATGTTTAGGTTTACCTCTTTATGATAAAAACGCGCTACTTGGCGTACTTACGTTTGATAGCCTTAACGCCAATGCATTTAACAGCATAAGCGCTGATACACTCAATACCTTACAAACGCTGTGTAGCGCGCACTTTAAAACGGCCTTAGAACTTGCCCATTACAAACAGCATGCACAGCACTCAAGTGCATTAGTACAAGAACTAAATCGTGAAGCATTAACACGGGACGGCGGTGAAATTATTGGCCAAAGTCCGCTAATGCAAACACTTAAAAACGACATTAAACTCGTTGCAGCATCTAACTTTAGCGTGCTGATATTAGGTGAAACAGGGGTAGGGAAAGAACTTGTTGCGCGTAACATTCACTTAAACTCAACCCGAAAAGATCAACCGCTTATTCACTTAAATTGTGCCTCGCTTCCCGAAAATCTTGCCGAAAGTGAATTTTTTGGTCATGCGAAAGGGGCTTTTACAGGCGCACAAAATTCGCGCCAAGGTAAATTTCAATTAGCTGATGGCGGCACGTTATTTTTAGATGAAATTGGCGAACTGCCCCTGGCCATGCAAAGTAAACTATTACGAGTGCTACAAAGTGGTGAAATACAAACGGTAGGAGAAGACACGCCAAAGTACGTAGATGTACGCGTCGTTGCTGCAACCAACAGAAATTTAAAAGAAGAAGTAGCTCAAGGTCGCTTTAGAGCCGATTTATACCATCGCCTCAGTGTCTACCCTATTACTGTGCCACCACTTAGTAAACGCGAGCACGACATAACACTCTTAGCTGGTTATTTTATTGAGCAAACTGCCCGTAAATTAGGGATAAAACAATTAAAACTAAGCCCCGAAGCGCAAGCATTGCTTAATCAGTACAACTGGCCAGGTAACGTTCGCGAGCTTGAACATGTCATTAGCCGCAGCGCCCTAAAAGCAAAACAAAGCCAATGGCAAAATCCAATAATAACCATTACAAGCGAGCACTGTGATTTAACACCGAGTGCGCTGCAACCCCCTATAGCAGAGAGCCGAAGTACAGCGAACGCCTTAATCAACCAACCTTTAAAACAAGCTGTAGAATCGTTGCAATACAACATAATTACCGAGCAATTAAAACAGCATAACTACAACTGGTCGGCAGCAGCAAGAGTACTTGAATTAGATAGAGCAAACTTAGTACGCTTGGCTAAACGCCTAGGAATAGAAGTAAAAAAAATACTATAATCATTTAAAATACAGCTAAAACTATTGATTAGCAGCTCACTTACTAAAGTGTGTTTTTAACAACCCTGCAAAAGCTTGTACTTTAGCAGTACGATGCACTAAGTGATGCGTGACTAACCATACATCGGTAGGCCAGCTTAACTCACTGTGCAATATAGGCACTAAATCAGGATATTGCGCCGCTACGTCATGTTGTAATCCGCCAATGCCTAGCCCTTTAATGATTGCACGAGTCGCTTCTGCAGTTTCAGATACTCGCAGCTTTATTTGCGATGCAGGAATGTGCTCATCAGCCCATGCAAAATAAGGCACGCGGGCATTAAAACCTGCCACGCCCGATACAAAGTTATGTTGTTGTAAATCAATTAATAATTTAGGCATACCGTATTTATTAATGTAACGTTTATTAGCGTATAAACCCGATGAAAGCTGCGCCAAATGCTGAGCAATATAATCGCCTTCATCAGGTCTTGGGCCTGCACGTACTGCAATATGTGCTTGTCCGTGATCGAGCCTTAGCCTTTTTTGTTCTAAAATAACCTCAAGCTGCACTTGTGGATGTAGCGCCTGAAATTGCTCACATACATCACCAAGGACATCCATGAAGCCACTTACCGTCGTTAGCAACAAACTACCTCTAAGGGTGCTATCGGCCGCTACTATATCGTTATGTAACTGCTCTAAGGAGCTATGGATTGTTTGTGCTGTTGCAAATAACTTGGTGCCAATTTCAGTAACCTTGTAGCCACGAGCATGGCGATGAAAAAGCCGTGCATTTAAGTTTTTTTCAAGATTATTAATTCGCCTAAGCACTGTGCTGTGGTGCACATTAAGCTCCTCGGCCGCTGCTGTTAGCGTGCCTAACCGTGCCACTTCAAACGCAACTTTAACGTCTTGCCAATCTTCAAATTTTATCGCCATGCTGCCTACCTTTTACTTATGTGCATATACGCACACAAGTGTTGCGCTTATTAGGGTTTTCTACAAGTGAAATTTTGCTACATTAGTCATGTAACTTAAATCATTAAAAGGCCACTACCATGTCAGCACCAAAAATTATCGCCCTAGCTGGAAGCCTTCGCCAAGAAAGCTTTAATCAAAAAATTATTAATGAGGCAGCACGCTTTGCTCTACAAACAGGTGCTGAAGTAGAAGTAATAAAACTAAACGAATTAAACATCCCACTATTTAACGAAGATATTGAAGCGCAAGGTACACCAAGCGATGTACAGCTTTTAAAAGATAAGCTACGTACAGCCGACGGTATTTTACTAGCAAGCCCAGAGTACAACGGCTCTATTACCGCAGCACTAAAAAATGCGATTGATTGGGCATCGCGCACAGAACAAGGTGCTGTTCCTGCTTTTCGTAATAAAGTGGTTGCTTTGTTTGCAGCATCGCCTGGTGGGCTTGGCGGCTTACGCGGTTTAAATCATGTGCGTGATATATTAAGCGGCATTGGATCGTTAGTACTTGCCGATCAACTTGCAGTACCCGCTGTGCACACATTGTTTAATGAAAATGGGCAAATAAATGAACCTGTAACGGCTGAAAAAATATCAGCCCTCGCTCATCAGTTAGTAAGCGTTGCAAGTAAGTTAAAATAACTTGCACGCACGCCTACTTACTTTGTCGCTGCTATTTTGGCGGCGATAAAGTCGGTATGCGTTACATATAAAAGCCCTGCTACTTTACGTATAACGTAGTCTTCTTGGGGATCTATTTCTCCATCGGCATACGCTAAGCGCCATAATAACTCTATTATTTCTATTCGCTGCGCCGCGCTACAATGCTCATTAATCTGCTTTGAAAACTGAAAGTAATCTATCGAATCATCTAAGCTACTTGCCGCATTATTAGTAAGCTCATTAACCTCAGTGTCTGTTAAATTAAAGTACTTTTTTAAGGTTACAGTCAGGGTTCGTTGTTCATCATGTTCAAGCTTGGTATCTGCGCGCATAACTTCAATTAATAATGCAGCAACCGCTGTTTTTAAATCGTGCTCTTGCATACTTGGCTGCTGTTCATCGAATACAGCAAAAAGTTGTTTTATTTGTTTGAACATCACACTTTCCCTTTTTGGGTGTTAGACTAATACGTAAAGAAATCGACCTTATTACTCTTATTAATGGGTATAAATTTCGCAAATTAAAGGATACATTCTATGAAAGGAATAAACACACCACACTTATTTATAGGCGCTACGCTGGTGGCCCTTTCGAGTGCAAATACTGCACTTGCTGAAAAAGCCGAAACCGAGAAGCTCTACGACTTCGATAACAAAGTACATTACTACCAAACACAAATTGGCGAAGACAACTATAAAATAGAAATCCAGTCAGACGATTACAAACACTTTACCAATCAAAGTGTATTTTTGTTACGTCATGCTGACCGTCTATGCCGCGGCAATACCTTTATGTTGAAAGTACTTGAAGGCGTGCAAGAGTACGAACGCTTTCCAACAAAACCACGCGCTTACCAACCAGATTTAAGTGTTTTACTCCAATGCGAAACTAAAGAAAATACAAGTAAGGGTAAGTAACCTTAGTCTTTATAACCCCAAGGTGCTGATGGTGGAGTAATCGGTTTAGTTAAATCAAAATCCACCTTAAACTCACGTCCTTGGCGAATTAATCGATAAGTAAATACTTCTGGGTAAATATACATTTGCCATGTATTACCTACAGACTGCGCAAGACCTTGTTTTACAAATAACTCTTTAGAGTATTGGTCTGCTGGAAACGACTGTATCTGCGCAGACCCTGCATCAAGCGTATGGCCACCATACATAGTTGATGCGTCGTCTGTTCCATCTTTATGACGATGATCGTGCTTTAAACTCAAGCCGCTACCCGTTTTAGTTATGATCCACGTACGTGATGCATCGTCTCCTACATGAAACGGTACTTGTAACTCAGTCTCACTACATTTACGTACATGCATAACCAGTTTTTTATCTGTAAATGAGCTTGGCCCTTTTGCATTATCTACCGCTACTCCACCCTCAAAAGCTTTACCGCAATGCGCTGCTATACTATTAAAAAAGGCATCATGAGTAGGAATAGACACTAACGGTGCAGGGCGAGCAAAAGCTGTCGATGAGGCAAGTATTAAAGTTGCTGCAGTTAATAATTTCATATGTTTCTCGTAATAGTTATTTTAAAGCACCTGTAATAGTACAGTTTTCTTAAGTACTTTATTAGAAGTATCTATATAAAACTGAGAACAGGACAACTAGATAAAATTTTAAGTAGCGATTAACAATTAAATATCTCAGCCTTCATTAACAATCCTACTTTTAAAATATTAATTGCACACTTCTAGATGTGATTTTAGCGTCGGGAGTCGCTACGCTCGCCCGACCTACGTGATGTGTGTTGCTGTAAGTGGATGTTAATTACGCGTATTTCATTTTTCTGCAGACGTAAAAAAGCCCGACTCTTTCGAATCGGGCTCTCTTCAATTTGAAGCCTGGTAATGTCCTACTTTCACATAGCAAATGCTACACTATCATCGGCGCTGTTTCGTTTCACTACTGAGTTCGGCATGGAATCAGGTGGGTCCAAAACGCTATTGTCACCAAGCAAATTTGGGCGTTAATCCGTATTACTACGCACTAACTGAATTTGGAAAATATCTGATAATATTTTTTAAGTCTTTCAGTAAATATCTACTT
>NZ_JACJDW010000017.1:0-99439 GCF_014163745.1 Pseudoalteromonas sp. SR44-2
AAGCGCACAGGGCGTGCATCTGTGAAAGTGTTATGGCAAGGATGGCTTAAGTTACAAGCCATCCTGGAAGGCTACGATTTAGCAAAATCTCTTGAGTCAGACTTGTGATCAAGAGACAGCTAATTGCGGCTTTTTTAATGTGTGTTGTATAAATTTTTTAAACTCTAAATTACTTTTTTACTTGAGCATCTAACGATTCGCCATTCACTTTACTAGAATCATCGCTCATCAAGTATAAGTAGGTTGGCATTAAATCTTCTGGTGTAGCAAGCGCGTCTCTATCTTCTCCTGGGTATGCAGCAGCGCGCATAGAAGTTCGAGTAGCGCCTGGATTAATACAGTTTATACGAATATTCGTTTTGCCTACTTCACATGCCCATGTTTGCATCATGCCTTCTACAGCAAATTTTGAGATGGCGTATGGCCCCCAAAACTCACGGCCTTTGCGGCCTACACCTGATGACGTAAATACTATCGATGCATTATCAGACTTACGAAGAACAGGAAAAAGCGCTTTAGTGATCATCGCTTGCGCGGTCACGTTTACTTTCATTATGTTTTCGAACGTAGATGAGCAAAAATGTTCAAGTGGACCAAGTGACCCTAAAATACCTGCATTATTAAGCAAGCCATCAAGGCGGCCAAATTGATATTCAATTGTTGCAGCAAGGTCACGGTAGTTTTGTTTAGTTGCGCCTTTTAAGTCCATGGGCACAATTGCAGGTTTAGGGTAACCTGCATTAACAATTTCATCGTAAACACATTCAAGTTTATTAGTTGTTTTTCCTAATAAGATAACTGTAGCGCCGTATTTTGCATACGTAATTGCTGCTACTCGGCCAATACCATCACCGGCGCCTGTTATTAAAATAATTTTATCTTTAAGTGCGTTTTCAGCCGCTTGATATGTGTGCATAAAAGTACCCATTCATCTATTTTTTTTGATTTTAACATAGCGAAACGTGAAGTAATCGAATTTATTGTAAAATTAGGTGGCGAAAATAGAAACTTTACGTTAAGTTTAACTGGTCTAATGTCTCATTAATAACCTGATTACATTGTTTTAACTTAATACACTGATTAAACACACTATAAAAATAAAATATGTGCGGAGCCAACAATATGAAAAAAATGCTACTTTCACTCTCTGTTACAGCTGCCTTGGCAGGTTGTGGCGGCGGAGAAACGTTAGAAGATGTCAAGAACGACACAGCAACCGTTATTCCAACAGCAACGGTTACATTTGACCCTGCTGCAGGTATCTTATCGGTACCTAATGATTTATTAATGAGTGGAACCCAAGACGGTACACTTAATATTCCTGGAGAATTAGATGACAACAATGTGTCTATTTCTCGAGCAGCTTATGCTGACCCTCAGCTTGCTCTAGGCGCACTTGACGGTTGGTCTTCTCAGGTTCCTTATAAAATCGATTTAACATTTCCGCCAAATGTTAGCTTAGATGAAACTTCTGCTGGGACACCAGGTACAGTCCGTATTTTTGAAGTAGTAATGGGTGCAAGTTTAACTGACGCAGAATGTTCAGTTGTAGCTGCAGGTACAGCTTGTAAATTGGTCGGTGAGCTTACTTTTGGTGTTGATTTTGTCACTCAAGCTTCTGGTGATGCCGTTGCAATTATTCCTTTAAAACCATTTACGGCAGGTAGCTCATACATCAATGTACTAACTACTGGTCTTAAAGATTCATTAGGACGCTCTATCGAGCCTTCTTCTACTTATGGACTGGTTAAGCAAGAAGCGCCATTAATTACAGAAGCCCAACTTGGTTTGCAGGGCGCTGTTAACAGTTACGAAAATGTAGTTGTAAGTTCAGGAAATATAACAAAAGAAGATATTATTTTTTCTAGCGCAATGACTATTCAGTCTGCGGGGCCAGTACTTGGGACAATTAAAAAATTGCTAGCTGCAAGTTTGCAACAGCCTGCGATGCCAACGCCTGCGCTTCAAGTTCCTGAACAACCGATGGTAAATGTACAACAGGTATTTGCTTCTCAGGGTGTAGAAGTGTCTGCTGCTTTCTCTGGTGTGCAATATCAAAAAGGTAGCATTATGCTACCGATGTATTTAGGTACACCAACGGGTACTGATATTAGTGATTTAAGTGATACATATTGGCAAGGTATGTGTGATAACGCGGTGGCAATAATCGGTTACAAGGCCGTTGCTGGTGATGCATTTCCGACAGATCCTATTAGTGAAAATGATGGTTTATGTTCTGCATTAAGTGACGGGCAATTACGTGACTTAGGACTAGATAGCACACGTCATTTAACAAAATATAACTCCATTCCAAAAGTACAAAGCATGGCAAATGTGCCAGTGCAAGTTACTAAGCCTATTTTACCAATAATTAATGGTGTACGTGCGCAGTTACAATTAGATCCTATCGCAATGCCTGATAGCGGATGGCCAGTTGTTATTATGCAACACGGTATTACAACACAAAAAGAAAGTATGCTTGCTTTAACGGCGCAGCTTTCTATTCAAGGCTTTGCAACAGTTGCTATTGACCATCCAAGACATGGTGAGCGTGGAATAGATGTTGATGGTGATGGAACAGACGACTTTAATGCAACAACGGGTTCTGTGCTTAGTTACATGAATTTAAGTTCATTACTTGTTGCGCGTGATAGCTTACGTCAATCAGCGGCTGATTTATTAGGTTTACGTTTAGGTCTAAACTTTATTAATGATGCAACGATTAATGCGCAAGATGTAACTTACATTGGTCATTCATTAGGCTCTATTGTAGCCCCTGCATTTATTGCACAAGCTAATAACCCATTAGCGCCAACTGTCGACCCATTATTTAATGTAAACACAGTAGCACTTGCAAGTGGCGGCGGCGGTATAGCTAGCTTCTTACTAGAATCAGCTGCATTTGGTCCATTTATTCAAGGTTCAGTACTTTCACAAGCAGGTACAACAGAAGCTGATGAGTTTAACGCGTATTTACAAGTTGATGCAGTGTCTAACTGTGGTGCAGTATTGCCAGATATGGAAGCATATTTAACCTGTGGTTATAACGAGTATGTAGCTTCGTTAACTACAGCTGGTGAAACAAGTAAGCTAACTAATATTCAAGGAGTGTTTACTCAATTTGCATTTGCGGCGCAAACAGCACTTGATAGTGGCGATCCAACTAATTACGCAGCCACTGTGAAAGCATTAGGCACTCCTGTTTATACTAATGTTGTTGTGGGCGATGGTGTTGATAACAAGCCTGACCAAGTGATACCACCAATGGCAGCTAATAATCCTATTTCTGGCACAATCCCATTAGCTAACTTGATGGGTCTTGAAACAGTAAGTACTTCGCAAGCATTGAGTGAAACACCAACAAGCTACTTAGTTAAATTTACTAAAGGGCATCATGGTTCTATATTAACGCCAGCTCAAGATGCTGCACAGGCTGCAACTGTTGAAGGCAGTGCTGCCGCTAATACAGAAATGCAGTTGCAAGTAGCTACTTACTTAGCTGCTCGCGGTCGAATGTTATTAGTTTCCAACCCTGAGGTTGTGACTGATTAATAACCAGTAAAATAATTAACCTTTAAAAGCCACTGAAAAGTGGCTTTTTTTTGCTTTAAAGCATGCTAAATTAGCTGAAATTTATAAATGGAGAAACCAGTTGGAATTTTTATACGAATACGGTTTGTTTTTTGCTAAAACAATTACTTTTGTTATCGCTATAGCAGTTATTCTAATGCTAATAGTTGGCGCTGCAGTTAAGCCTAAAGCCAAAAAAGGTGAAATACAAATTGACGACATATCAGAGCAATTAGTCGATCTTAAAGAAAGTTTTCTACAAAATACGCTGGGTAAAAAAGAGCTTAAAGCACACCAAAAACAGCTTAAATCGCAAAGTAAAAAAGCAGATAAAGATCAGCCTAAACCTCGTTTATATGTAATTGACTTTGTAGGTAGTATGGACGCTCACGAAGTAGAAAGCTTACGAGAAGAAATAACAGCCATTATCTCTATTGCTAACCCAAGTAAAGACAAAGTACTTATTCGTTTAGAAAGTGGCGGCGGAGTAGTGCATGGCTACGGACTTGCTGCATCTCAGCTACAGCGTATTAAAAATGCCGGTATTCCTTTGAGTGTTGCAATTGATAAAGTAGCAGCGAGCGGTGGTTACATGATGGCGTGTGTAGCCGATGAGATACTGGCAGCCCCTTTTGCCATAGTTGGATCTATTGGTGTGATAGCTCAAATACCAAACTTTAATAAAATATTAAAGAAAAATGATGTGGAATTTGAGCAAATAACTGCAGGTGAGTTTAAACGTACGCTTACTTTATTTGGTGAAAACACAGATAAGGCCCGTGAAAAATTTCGTGAAGAAATTGAACAAACACATGATTTATTTAAAACGTTTGTAAGCACTCAACGCCCAAGCTTAGATATAAACTTAGTTGCGACAGGCGAGCATTGGTTTGCAACGCAAGCGATTGATAAAGGTTTGGTAGATATTATAAAGACAAGTGATGATGCATTACTGGAGCAGCAACATGAGCGCCAAATTTATAAGATTAAATACAAAATTAAAAAGGGATTAAGCGATAAGCTAGCTCTTGGCCTGAGTAGTGGTGTAAATAAAGTGGGAATAAACTTACTCTCTAAATTTAAATCCCTAAATCCTTAGATTAGAATTTTTTTACGATTCAGTTTAATTCTTTCTACTCGAAAAAAAACCTTGATGTATTGCATCAAGGTTTTTTTATAGCTGTATAAATGTAGCTTATGAGTCAATAGACTTATGATAATCTTCTAAGTCTTTAGCTGCATTAGGGTCGTTAAAGATGCTCTCATCAAGTTCACCTTCAGACTTGGCAACAACACAGGTAACCATACAATCACCGGTTACATTAACTGCTGTACGTGTCATATCAAGTAATCTATCTACACCGATAATAATTGCAATCCCTTCTACAGGTAAGCCAACTTGGTTAAGTACCATCGCCAGCATAATTAAGCCAACACCTGGTACGCCTGCTGTACCTACAGAGGCAAGTGTTGCTGTTAATATAACCATTAGGTAATCAGAAATTGTCAAATCTACACTAAACACTTGTGCAATGAATACGGTAGCCACACCTTGCATGATGGCAGTGCCATCCATGTTAATGGTAGCACCCAGTGGGATAGTAAATGAGGCAACCGAGTTATTAGCGCCTAGTTTTTTAGTAGCAGTTTCAAGTGTAATAGGCATAGTTGCGCTTGAGCTTGAAGTACTAAATGCAAATAAGCATGTGTGCTTCATTTTTGCTAAGAAAATAAGCGGGTTTAAGCCCGTTAATATTTTTAAAAGCAATGTGTAGTTTACAAAAGCATGTAATAACAGTGCAAGCACTACAACGCCAAAGTATTTGGCTAGGCTAACAATTAAGTTAAGCTCAATTGTTGTAAATAGTTTTGCCATTAAAAAGAAAACGCCATAAGGTGCAATGTTCATTAACAGCGTAACTAGTTTTAAGATTACTGTGTTTAAATCTTCAAAAACACTTGCTACGCGTTTGCCTGTTTTACCACTTAATGCCATTGCCACACCAAATAATAGTGCAAAAACAATAACTTGAAGCATGTTGCCTTTGGCCATTGCTTCAAATGGGTTAGTAGGAAACATATCTATAATTACACGTGCAAGGGTAGGCGCTTCTTTAGCATCATAAGTTGCATTAGATGGCAAGCTTATACCTTCACCAGGGCTAAATAATAAGGCAAGTGTAATCGCCACTGTTATAGCAATAGCCGTAGTTAATAAATATAAACCAATAGATTTACCACCTAGGCGGCCTAGTTTTTTAGGGTCACTTAAGCTACAGGTACCACAAACGAGCGATACAAAAACAAGAGGAACAACTAACATTTTTAAGCTGGCAATAAATATTTGGCCACCAACATGGAAAATACCATCAACAAAAAAGGCTTTAATTGGCAAAGAGAATAACCCAAGTGGTATTAGATAATCGTCTTCACCAGCTAATATAGCCTGAAATATAAAACCTACTGCAACCCCAAGCGCCATACCAATCATGATGCGAGTGGTTAAACTCATTGAACGGATTTTTGACATATTCCCTGATCTACATTTTATAAATTTGCCATAGACTACCAGCAAGGAAATATTTACTACAGAAAAAATTGGTATTTATTTAAAATTATTTTGCGCAAAAAAGTAATAAAAAACTGAGATTTTAGACTAAGTTATAGGTTAATATTAAGTGAAAATTAATTTTGATTATAATAACAACGCTAGGGAGAGGTTCATGCCTTTAATGCGACTGCTCGGCATTTCATTGCTAAGTTTTTTACTCACAGCCTGTGGTGGCGGTGGGTCACTTGAAAAAGACGGCTCTATTAGTGATGGTGATTCCACTACAGAGGCTGCTACATACTCGGTTTCATTAAAGGGATACTCTCAAACAGGCGAAATAGAGTCAAATGCTGTTACGGCAGATTCTCCCTTAAACTTAAGAGCAATACTCACTGATAACGACGGTGATGTTGTTGCTAGTCAGCGAATTACGTTTACTTTAACCGATACCGTTGGGGCTTTAAGCCAAACATCTGCACTAACAAATACAGATGGGGAAGCCGAAGTTGAACTAATGGCTGGTACTGTCGAAGGTGCTGGAGAAGTAACTGCCACATATACAATTGATGGCACGACCTATACAGATAGTTTTTCGTTTAGCTCAACAGGTGATGCTGGACTAAATCCAAATAATGAATACGTGATCCAATTACAAGGCTTCTCTCAAGGGGATGGATCTGAAACCAATTCAGTTTCAGGGGATACTCCAATCGATTTAATCGCCACTCTTACTAATAACGGTAATCAAGTATCTGGTGAGGTAATAACATTTTCTCTATCGGGTAATGTGGGTTCTTTAAATGCAAGTTCAGCACTTACACAAACTAATGGACAAGCGAAAGTAGAATTAACATCAGGAACAATTGAAGGCGCTGGTCAAGTTGTAGCAAGTTTCAACATTGATAGTGTTACTTACACCTCAAGTTTCTCGTTTCAATCCGACGGTAAAGAAGGTAACCAACCTGCTTATAGTTTAACTTTGCAAGGGTATTCAAATGGAACGGAAGTTCAATCAAACATGGTTACTTCATTAGTGCCACTTGAATTAAGAGCAACGTTACTTAATGACGGTACTCCAGTTAGCTCACAAAGCGTTAACTTTTCGTTAGCTAGTAATATAGGTGTTTTAAACCCTAGTTCTGGAAGTGTTTTAACCAATAGCAATGGTATAGCTACTATTGAGCTTTTAGCTGGAAATATTGAAGGTGCTTCAGAATTATCTGTAACTTACGTAAATAATGGAGTTACGTACACATCGGAAGCCTTTGACTTTGAATCTATCATTGTTGAAAAGGCTGAAATTATGGTTAGCTTAATAGCAAATGATGGTTCGACCACTCGTAATGTAGATTTTTTAAACCCTGCTGTTGCCCAGGCGCAACTCTTATTAAACGGTGAACCAGGTGCCTTTAAGTTAGTAGCATTTAATTTATCAGGCTTAGGGACTATTAATCCTTCTAATGGTACTGCACTGACGAATGAGGAGGGGATTGCGAAGGTTGATTTATTAGCAGGAACAGAAGCCGGGGCAGGTTCAATAACGGCCGAATATATTGATAGCGATAACACGAGTTACACAGCTGAAGCTTTTACATATACAACTGCCGGGGATTCTCCTGCCCAAGGTGATGCAGATAATTTCACAATTGATCTGAGCCTAATATCGTCAACAACACTAATACAAACAAGTGAAATTAGTGCTAACGATAATGGCCTAGTGCAAGCTCTAGTCCTAGATTCAAATGGTGACCCAGTAGTCGGGGAAGTGGTTTCTTTTAGCTCTACCTTAGGTAGTCTTTTACCAAGCTCAGGTACTGCGCTAACAAATACTAACGGTATTGCTACTCTAAATTTAGCACCAGGTACAATTGAAGGGGCCGGTAATGTTACAGCCCAGTACGAAGCTATTACAGAAAAGGTTGGGTTTTATACTCGTGGTGATGCTATCGACCCTAATCAAAGCACCGCGGATATCAATTTTAAAATTTTGCAAAACTGTCCGGTTGATTTTAAAACAACTAGAGATGCAAGTTTATGTAAAGAGGCAACAAGTATTTCAGGTGATTCTTCAGCTATTTTATTTATTGAAGTGACTAATGAAGACTCTACAACACCACTTACTCAAGCTTTAGTAACCGCTACTACTACTATTGGATCTATTACTCCTTCAACAGGCACTGCAATTACAGATGCAAATGGTATCGCACTACTCGATATTGTTCCTGGGCAGGATGTAGGGGCAGGTGAAATCACCGTGTCTGTACTTAATAGTAACTTGACTAAAGCGTTTCAGATTGCTGCGGTAGATATCGAAATTTCTATTTCGAGCTCTATTGCTGATGATGAGCTATTAGCTGCAGGGGCTACGGCTCTAATTTCTATTGAAATTTCTAAAGATGGTGAGTTATATACAACTCCATTAACGGTTGAATTCTCATCGGGCTGTGTAAGTTCGGGGCAGGCATCAATTGATGAAACAGTGACTAGTATTGGTGGATTTGCACGTTCAACATATCGCCCTTTAACTTGTGTGGGTGGTGATATTATTACAGCAACGGTCATTACTGGTGGAGATACGGTTTCTGCAAATACTACAATTAATGTATCACCTGCAAATATTGGTTTTTTACAGTTTATAGATGTTACAGAATCTGTAATTGCATTAAAAGGTACAGGTGGTGCTGATCGTACTGAAATTTCAGAAGTGACTTTCAAACTTGTCGATTCGAACGGGAACGATTTAGCGTCAAGAACGGTTAACTTTGAACTTTCAACTGCTGTAGGTGGCATTACATTAGGCACTGCCAGCGCTATCACTAATGCCAGTGGCGAAGTGAAGACATCAGTACTATCGGGTTCGATTGCAACACCTGTACGTGTTATTGCATCAAGTGAAGAAGAGGTAGAAGGTAATACAGTTGTTGTAACAGCCCCTTCAGATATTCTTGTTGTTAGTACAGGTATAGCTGATCAAAATAGTTTTTCGCTATCGCGTTCTATTTTCAATCCCCACGCATTAAATGTTGATGGTAATACAGTAGCGGTTAACGCACGTTTAGCCGATCACTTTAATAATCCTGTTCCAGATGGTACGGCCGTTACTTTTATTACAGAAGGTGGAGTTATTGAGCCAAGTTGTACTACAACGAATGGAGCATGTAGCGTTACTTGGACAAGTAGCAACCCGCGTCCTTTTACTGATTCAATGTACGAAAATACAATTGCTCAAAAATGTGATGGTGGATTACCGTGCCCATTAGGTATTTTAAATAATGATCTTACAATAGATTTACCACTTGGTGGACGAGCAACCGTTCATGCATATGCTATTGGTGAAGAGACTTTTTCAGACTTAAATGGTAATGGTTACTTTGATAGCGAAGACTTCTTTGATGATTTATTTGATATCCCAGAAGCTTTTATTGATAACAATGAAGATGGTACTTTTGGCGGCAAAGATTGTAGTGATGGAACAGACCCATGTTCTCGTGACAATTCAACAGGTGATGAGTTTGAAGAGTTCGTAGATTTTGATGGTAATGGTTCTTGGACTACCCAAAACGGTTTATACAATGGTTTACTATGTCGTGAAGAAGACGAAGCCGCAGGACTATGTAGCCGTCAATTGGTTAATGTATTTCAAAACCAAGAGATTGTTATGTCGGGTGATGCGGCATTCTTTAGATTAGTAACCTATGCTGATGATTGCTCCGCTATTGCAGGCGTAACAGCATCTGAGGTGCATATAAACAGTGATCCAGCGAGCCCATTAGTACGTCGCTCACAAGCTGATCCAACAAGCCAACAGATGTGTCAAGTCAGTGAAATAGATTTAACCCAGAGTCCAACAGGGACTAGTAGTGTCAGTCTGATTATGTATATTGCAGATATGTATAATAATCCTATGCCTGCAGGTACTGAGGTATCTATTAGTACTGATAACGGTGAAATTACTGGCGAAACTAGTTATGTATTTCCTAATACTACGAGCTTTGTTCCAGTAGGTGTTTCTTTTGGTATTAAACGGGAACCTTTGACAGGTGGTAACGATAGTCCATCGGGTAGTTTAAACATTTCAGTTGAAGCTCCTTCAGGTTTAGTTTCGCCATTTTCAGTTTCAGTAATCGACGATTTATAATCGTTTAAAATAAAAAATGCCAACCTTTAGGTTGGCATTTTTGTTTCTGTTCTATATATTCCACATCAATTAATCTAAAAACACCTGTTTGTTTAATTTAACGACAAAAATTGTTCGTTTATTCAGTAAATACTGAAAAGTTTGTATTAAAAGCTTGTAACAACTAGTGTTTGTAGATATACCTATAAATATTCGCGCCGCTTATGTCGGCAAAACACATTTTTAATATTTGGTTAGAAATAGGCAACTATGGGCAAATCGCTAGTAATTGTAGAGTCACCTGCTAAGGCTAAAACAATTAATAAATATTTAGGTAATGACTTCATCGTAAAGTCCAGTATTGGGCATGTACGTGATTTACCTACTTCAGGTTCGAGCAAAGCTAAAGTGCCGGCAACTAAAACGCCAGCAGAAGTTCGCAAAATGGAACCTGAAGAGAAAGCAGCGTATAAAAAGCAACGAGATTATACTAACCTGGTCGCGCGTATGGGTATTGATCCTGAGCAAGGTTGGGAGCCGCATTATGAAATCCTGCCAGGTAAAGAGAAGGTTGTTCAAGAATTACAAAAGCTGGCTGAAAATGCAGATCAAATATACCTCGCAACGGATTTGGATAGAGAAGGGGAAGCAATTGCTTGGCACCTTCAAGAAATCATTGGCGGCGAACCTGAAAAGTATAAGCGCGTAGTTTTTAACGAGATTACCAAAAACGCAATACAGCAAGCTTTCGAAACACCTGGCGAGCTTAATACTGACATGGTTTACGCTCAGCAAACACGACGCTTTTTAGACCGTGTTGTAGGCTTTATGGTTTCTCCTTTGTTGTGGGCAAAAGTTGCACGTGGTCTATCTGCAGGACGAGTTCAGTCTGTTGCGGTACGCTTATTAGTTGAGCGTGAACGTGAAATTAAGGCATTTATCCCTGAAGAGTTTTGGGATATTCACGCTGATGTTAAGAATACTGAGTCTGAGTTACGTTTAGAAGTAACCAAACAAGCAGGAAAGGCATTTAAGCCTGTAAATGAAGCTCAGGCTAGCGCAGCTGTTAAAAGCCTTGAGAATGCAGAATATAAAGTAATTAGCGTTGAAGAAAAGCCAAGCAAAAGTCGCCCAAGTGCGCCATTAATTACTTCAACCATGCAACAAGCAGCAAGTACACGCTTAGGTTATGGCGTTAAAAAGACTATGATGCTCGCTCAGCGTTTGTATGAAGGCGGTTATATTACTTATATGCGTACCGATTCAACCAATCTTTCAAAAGATGCGGTTGAAATGTGTCGTGAGTATGTAACGAATGAGTTTGGTGCTAAATATTTACCAAAAGATCCAATTAACTATAGCTCTAAAGGCAATGCACAAGAAGCGCATGAGGCGATACGTCCTTCAAGCGTTACTGTGTTGTCTGGTCATATCGAAGGCGTAGATGCCGATGCTAAAAAGCTGTATGAGTTAATTTGGCGTCAATTTGTAGCGTGCCAAATGGTACCTGCTGAATACGACTTAACAACACTGACTGTTGCAGCTAACGATTTCCAGCTCAAAGCAAAAGGCCGCGTGCTTCGCTTTGATGGTTGGACAAAAGTACAACCTGCTGTGCGTAAAAAGAACGAAGAAGATCAATCACTGCCGGCTGTTAAAGAAGGTGAAATACTTACTTTAATAGAACTTGATCCTAAGCAGCATTTTACTAAGCCGCCAGCTCGCTTTAGTGAAGCTAGTTTAGTAAAAGAGCTTGAAAAGCGTGGTATTGGTCGTCCATCTACTTATGCGTCGATTATATCAACAATTCAAGATCGTGGTTATGTACGTGTAGAAAATCGCCGTTTCTTTGCTGAAAAAATGGGTGAAATTGTTACTGACCGCTTAGTTGAAAACTTCACTGATTTAATGAACTTTGATTTTACAGCTAAAATGGAAGGTCGTTTAGATGACATTGCTGAAGGCGAGCGTGTATGGACTCAAGTCCTAGATAAGTTTTATGCTGACTTTTCAACGCAACTAACTGTCGCTAAAGACGAGCCAGAGAATGGCGGCATGCGTCTTAATGAGATGGTTGAAACCGATATAGAATGTCCTACATGTAGCCGCAAAATGGGTATACGTACGGCTTCAACCGGTGTTTTCTTAGGGTGTACTGGTTACAGCCTTCCGCCAAAAGAGCGTTGTACTACAACAATGAACTTAGTGTCGGGCGATGAAGCGGTTGCTGCTGATGTCGAAGACGTAGAAACCGAAAAATTAATGCAGATGAAGCGTTGTCCTATTTGTGAAACTGCAATGGATTCATACCTAATCGACGAAACCCGTAAACTACATGTGTGTGGTAATAACCCAGCATGTAAAGGGCATATAGTTGAAGAAGGTACCTTTAAAATTAAAGGCTACGACGGACCAATTATCGAATGTGATAAGTGCGGTTCTGACATGGAGCTTAAATCGGGTCGCTTTGGTAAGTACTTTGGTTGTAATAACGACGAGTGTAAGAACACACGTAAGTTACTTAAAAATGGCGAGGCTGCTCCACCAAAAGAAGATCCTGTTCACATTACTGAATTAGAGTGTGAGAAGTCAGATGCGTATTTTGTTTTACGTGATGGCGCTGCGGGTATATTTTTAGCCGCAAATACTTTTCCTAAGTCACGTGAAACACGTGCACCTAAGGTTGAAGAACTAAAACGCTTTAGAGATCGTATTTCGCCTAAGTTTTATTATTTAGCAGATGCACCAGCTAAAGATCCTGATGGTAATCTTGCTGTTGTACGCTATAGCCGTAAAAATAAATCTCAGTATGTTATGACTGAAGTTGACGGTAAAGCTACAGGCTGGACTGCTCATTATGAAGCAGGTAAATGGACAGAAGAAGCGAAGAAAAAAGCAGCGCCTAAAAAGAAAGCAGCTGCAAAAAAGGCACCAGCTAAAGCTAAGCCTAAAGCGAAAGCTAAAAAAGAAGATGAATAAGCTCGTTATTGCTTATTCATAGCTTTTGTAGATTTAAAAAATCATAAAAAAACCGGAATGCACAGCTTGTGTCTATTCCGGTTTTTTTGTGTCTAGTTGAATGCTTTCGCAACGGCTTTATTAGCAGTACATTCACCTAAGCGTGTTACCAATTTGATTAAAAACATGGTCATTTTAGCGTATTAAATAACTCAGTTACTGCGTTAAAAACTATTCATATATGACTGCATAGATGCAGAGAGTAGGCATTGCAGGGAGCAGCTGCCGAGAACAAATATATGTCATGCTTTTTCGCTTAGCTATTGAGCTATATTCTTAGCGCTATAATTGATCACTAATTAAATGTAATTGGTATAATTAAATCTTAACAGAAGATACTTTTTTATAGCCTTCAGATTCAAGCTCATCATTTACGCATTTTAATACGTAGGCATTTAGCTCTTCATTGCTTACGTCATCATCTTTAGCCCAGTTAACACACATTTCTGTGTATTCTTTTATCATTTCGGCTGAAGCTGTTGGCGCATCGTCTGCAACCGCGTAAGTCGCAGATACTGCAAATAGTGGTGCTACGATTAATGCTAGCAATGCTTTTTTCATTCGTTTATTCCTAAAAAAATGGTGTGATGACTGATTTATCCAGTTTAAAGTTAGATATAAATCAGTAGTGCCCAATTCAGAACAACTCTGTTGGTATACTGATTTTTAATCGAAATTGAAATAAAAGATAACGAAATTTTTTTATCGTGAGGATGAGTAATTTACTTGTCAGTTTTTTAACTTTAGTAAGTACAGCATTATTAGCTGGAGTAATATATTTAGTAGCTACGAAAACCTGATTCTACGCTTTATATTAATAACTTTGAGATCGTTTTAGGATAAATTGATTTCTTAGATTCAAAAATGAAATGCATAAGCGTCATTGTTTATTTCTACTATGAGGATATTTTAAGTTTGTAATATCAGCCGTATTATTTGCTTTAACTGAATGTCTAAATGGTGAAACTAAAAGTCACTAGAATGCGTTAAATACAAAAAAGCCCAAGTGAATAGCTTGGGCTTTTTTGTGTGTAACGCACTTAGGTGAACATTAAACTCAACTTTTGAGTCATTAACACTGAGCGTAAAAACATGCGTAAGGCTCAAGCGTTGTGGTGCCTTGGTCTAACTTTGCGCTGTGGTGGCTAAGCTCGGTGTATTCTTTAACGATTGATGTTGGCATATCAATACTTGTTTGCTTAGCGCTGAGATTGAACATACAAAGCATTCTTTGCTTTCCAAGCGTTCTATAAAAAGCAAGCACAGGCTCTGGAGTTTCTATAAATTCAATATCACCTTCAAGTAAAACTGTTTGACCTTTTCGCCATGCCATAAACTCACGGTAGGCATTTAAAATTGAGTTGTTATCATCTGTTTGTATAGCCACTGATTGCTGCTTATGTGCATCATCAACGGGTAGCCAAGGTTTTACTTCACTAAAACCTGCATGAGATGAATCAGCGAGATCCCAAGGCATTGGTGTTCTACAGCCATCACGCCCTTTAAAATTAGGCCAAAATGTAATGCCGTATGGGTCTTGTAAATCTTCAAATGCCACACTTGCTTCACCTAGACCTAGCTCTTCACCTTGATACATACACACGCTGCCACGAAGAGAAGCTAATAGGGCGGTTAGCATTTTACATTGTTGAGGGTTTACTTCGCCATTTTCGCTCCAGCGGCTCGCTACGCGCTCTACATCATGATTACTAAATGCCCAGCATGGCCAGCCTTCAGTCATACGTTGTTCTAGAGTTTGAACCGTAGTTCTAATATATTCACTTGAGTAATCATTTGTTAATAGCTCAAAGCTATAACCCATGTGCAGTTTGTCGCCGCCTTGGGTGTACTGCGCCATTGTAGCTAATGAATCTTCTGATGAGATTTCGCCAAGCGATACAGTACCTGGGTATTTATTAAGTAATGTGCGAATATCTTGCATAAACGCAATATTTTCAGGCTGAGTATTATTGTAGTAATGATACTGAAATGCATACGGATTATCTTCGCTAAAACCACGCCCCTGGCGCTTATCTTTTGGTTTAGCCGGGTTATCACGTAATTGCGCGTCGTGATAGCAAAAATTAATTGCATCAAGCCTAAACCCATCAACGCCTTTTTTGAGCCAAAACTCAACATTATCAAGCACAGCTTTTCGAACATCTGGGTTATGAAAGTTAAGATCTGGTTGTTCGGTTAAAAAATTATGTAGGTAGTATTGCCCGCGACGAGGCTCCCACTGCCAAGCACCACCACCAAAAATAGATAGCCAGTTGTTTGGGGCTGTCCCATCATCTTTTGCGTCAGCCCAAACATACCAGTCGGCTTTACTGTTATTTTGATTTTCACGGCTATCAGTAAACCATTGGTGTTGATCTGATGTATGGCTTAACACCTGATCAATAATTATTTTAATATTACGAGTGTGGGCTTCGCTTATTAGCTCATCAAAATCATTTAGGTCACCAAAAAGCGGGTCAATGTCACGATAGTCGCTAATATCATAGCCAAAGTCTTTCATTGGCGATTTGAAAAAAGGTGAAATCCAAATAGCATCAACGCCTAAGCTTTTAATGTAATCAATACGATTAATAATCCCTCTTAAATCACCAATGCCATCGTTGTTGCTATCTTGAAAGCTACGCGGATAAACTTGATAAATAACCGCACCTTTATACCACTGCTTTTGGGTCATGCTTTTCTCCGTCATTCCACACAGTATTTAGACTATTTTTATTTGTGATTACGATTAATCACGTTATTTGCAAAAAGCATACGTGAAGCCTTGTACACTGTAAAAAGTCTGCATACGTATGCACTAAAATTAACGCAATTAAATTATTAAAAATAAGTACTTATAGCTAGTTTAAAGGTGTTTTATTTATGTGTTGGGTTTTTACCAATTATGGTGCTCACTTACTTTCTGACTTTTATTAAACATAACGGTTTGTCATACAAGAGAAAATATATTTTATGTTTTGAATTTAATGGTCTGACCAATTAAACATTTGAATTGTGTCTAATATTTCTTATTTTGAATAGCGATACTAATTAGTTTCACTTTGTTTACATTGCGTGCTGTTAACTTTTAGTTTTTGATACAGTAGATTTTACATGTAAAGTTGGCTGTGTCATTTCAAATGATTTTATTCTCAATAAAATCAATTGTTTAATGTTTATTTGGCAAGGTTTGTAATAATGTGAAGTCGTGCTGTAACTGTTGAATACGTATGCATAAAGTTGTTAATAAAATAAAGCTGGCGTTAATATTCATCCTGACAACAAAATTAGCTCGCCTGTTTGACTATCACTCAAATAAAGAAGCGAGTATCACAATATGGGTAACGGGAAAACATCATGTCTATGTTCAAACCAAGTATATTAACGTTGGCAATGGCTACTGCAGGATTAGCAAGCTTTGCCTCTGTAGCAGCACAAGAAGATACAGTCAAAAATGATGACGTTGAGGTTATCGAAGTAAAAGGCTTTCGTGGCAGTGTTGTAGAATCAATCAACACAAAGCGTTTTTCTACTCAAGTCGTTGAGTCAATTTCAGCAGAAGATATAGGTAAGCTACCTGATTCATCTATTGCTGAGTCTATTGCACGCTTACCAGGTTTAACGGCGCAACGCCTAGATGGTCGCGCAAGTAGAGTATCAATTCGTGGTTTTGGTGAAAACGAAAGTGGCACCACATTTAATGGCCGCGAGCAAGTATCTATTAGTGATAACCGCGGCGTAGAATTTGACCTTTACCCATCAGAAATTATGAGCGGTGTAACTGTTTATAAAACACCTAGTGCAAATTTAGATGCAGAAGGTATTGCGGGCATAATTAACATGCAAACAGTTCGCCCACTAAGCAAAGGTGAACGTGTTGTTCAAGTAAATGGACAGTATGAGCAAACAAGCTTTGATAAATTAAACCCTGACGGCAACGACGACGGTTACCGTGGCACTTTCTCATACATCGACCAGTTTGCTGATGACACCATTGGTATTGCATTTGCACTAAACACCATGAGCTCGCCAAACCAAGAAAAACGTTGGAATTCATGGGGCTACCCTGAATTTACTGCTGAAGATGGTAACTCGTATTCAATTTTAGGCGGTGCTAAACCATATGTTCGTTCATCAACACTTGAACGTGATTCAGCAATGCTTGTTCTAGAAGCAGCGCCTACAGATAAACTAAATATGACGTTTGATGCGTTGTATGTAGACTTTACAGATGAGCAAATTTTACGCGGCATTGAAGTTCCTTTTGCTTGGGGTCAAGGTAGTATTGATGCAAGTAGTGCTACTGTAGATGCAGAAAGTGGATTTATAACAAGTGCTGTAACACAAGGCCAACGTGTTGTTGTGCGTAACGATTACCAAGAGCGTGATGCTGAACTAACTGCATTTGGCTTTAACACTAAATACGATATTGATGATTCATGGTCAGTAGAATTTGACGCAAGCTACTCGCAAGTTGACCGTAAAATTTGGAGTATAGAAAGCTACTCAGGTACAGGGCGTGGTGATTCTCGGGGTGTTGCAGATAACTTAGGTTATGCTTTTAATGGTGGCAATACTGGCGCTACTTTTTCACATGACTTAGATTACAGCGATTATGATCTAATTCAATTAGGTGGGCCGCTTTCGTGGGGTGCAAGCTCTGCACTAAATGATGCATATGGATTAACTGGCACAGAGTATGAAAACCAAGCTCAAGACGGTTTTATTAATGCTCCAACTATTGAAGATGAATTAGTTACATTAAAACTTGCAGCGTCTAAAGTACTAGAAAACGAATACATTAGTTCAATTGAATTTGGCTTAGGTTACAAAGAGCGTGAAAAGTCTAAATCTTCGCAAGGTTACTTCTTGACTTTAACTGATTTTTCTCTTGAAAACCCAGGAATGCTTAGTGTACCTGAGCAATACCGTTTAGGCAGTGTTGGCCTTGACTTCATTGGTCTAGGCGACATGATAGCCTACGATGTAAATGGTTTAGTTAATGATGGTTACTATGAAACCCTTGACGAAAGTTTAACTAGCTCAACTCATGCAACTAAGTCGTGGACAGTAAAAGAAGAAATCACCTCAGCATTTGCACAAGCTAATATTAATGCAGAAGTAAGTGGTCTTCCATTAACTGGTAATGTTGGGGTGCGCTATGTTCATACAGATCAATCCTCTCAAGGTAATGCTTTTGGTGTAGATGGGAATACTGGTCTAGTCATTACTTCACCTACAGATATTGGTCACGATTATTCTCACGTTTTACCAAGCTTAAATTTATCACTTGCGATTGATGAGCAGCAAACAATACGTTTTGGCGCAGCTAAAACAATCTCACGTGCGCGTATAGATGAAATGAACGCCTCTGTTAATGCATCATATAATGATACACCGGATGAAAACGGTAACTTTTGGTCTGTATCGGGTGGTAACCCTAATCTAGAACCTAAAGAAGCAACAGGCTACGATTTATCTTATGAAAACTACTTTAGTGATGAAGGTTACTTCTCTGCTGCATTTTTCTATAAAGACTTAACTCAGTGGATTTTTGACGGTACTTACGCGATTGATATGTCGGGTGTTGCGGACCCATCAACAGGTGAAGTCCCAGCTACGTCAGAAGGTACTGGCAGTGGTAAAGTAAATGGCGGCGGCGGTGACCTATACGGTTACGAGCTATCTCTAGCGTTACCATTTAAAATTTTCCACCCGTCTCTTGAAGGTTTTGGCTTAATTGCAAGCCATACAGGTATTGAATCTGATATTGAAGATGGAAATGGCAATGAGTACGAACTACCGGGTCTATCAGATAAAATTCAAAGCTTAACGGTTTACTACGAGATGAATGGCATGCAATTACGAACCAGCATGCGTAAGCGTAGTGACTTCAAAGGTGATGTTTACGGATTAGGCTTTAATACAGAGCAAGTGAATATTATCGGCGAAACAATTTGGGATATTCAGGCAGGTTATGACTTCTCTGAAGCTGGGGTTGAGAGCCTTGAAGGTTTATCAATTCAGTTCCAAGTTCAAAACTTAACAGAAGAGCCGTTCACATCGCTTTCTGGCGATAACGCGCTACAAGTTCGCGACTACCAAGATTACGGTCGCACTTACTTGTTAGGCTTTAGCTACCAGCTATAATAAAGGTTGTGTGTAGGAGCCCTTGTAATTTGTTTTACAAGGGCTTTTTTATAGCTACTTTATCAAACTTAACAAAGCTTTAAACTGTAAACGTGGACAATAATATGAAACCAATAAAACACGTCGTAATCGCAGGCGGGGGCACAGCAGGGTGGATAACAGCCGCCTTGCTTAATAAAGTGTTAGGTAAAGTAATTAAAATAACCCTTATTGAGTCAAGTACTATTGGCACTACAGGCGTGGGTGAAGCAACAATTCCGCCTATTATTCAACTTAACAACGCGCTGGGTATAAACGAGCAAGAGTTCATAAACGCGACTAATGCATCTATAAAACTAGGAATTGAGTTCGAAAATTGGAAAACCACCTCTCATAGCTACATGCATGCTTTTGGCTCATTTGGAAAAGACTTCCCTTTTTGCGATTTTTATAATTTTTGGGTAAAAGGAAAAATTACAGGCTCTGAAGATAGCCTATGGGATTTTTCATTAAATTACCAAGCAGCTAAACAGCATAAGTTTGCACCATTAAATACCATACCTAACACGCAATTACCTGGCTTAAGCTATGCGTACCATTTTGACGCAACTTTATATGCCGAGTTTTTAAAAAAGCTCGCAATGTCACGCGGTGTTGATCATATTGATGCTAAAATAGAGCAGGTTGAACAATGCCCTCTATCAGGGAATATAAAATCATTAACCCTTGATAACACACAGCAGATAAATGGCGATCTTTTTATTGACGCTACAGGGCAGCGCGCCTTACTCATAGAGCAAACCCTTAATACAGGTTTTGTAGATTGGTCTCATTATTTACCATGTGATAGCGCCGTGGCGGTGCAGTCTCAAGGTACTAGCGAGCTAAAACCTTATACGCGTTCAATTGCACACAGCGCAGGCTGGCAGTGGCAAATACCGCTGCAAAGCCGAATAGGTAATGGCTTGGTGTACTGTAGCCGTTATTTACCTGACGATGCAGCAACGCAGTTATTATTAAATAATTTACCCGCTGAACCAATTACGGCGCCACGTGTTATAAAATTTAAAACAGGACGGCGCTTAAAGCAGTGGCATAAAAACGTGGTGTCGGTTGGTCTTGCTAGTGGCTTTTTAGAGCCGTTAGAGTCAACTAGTATCCACTTAATACAAAGTGCAGTAACCCGTTTAATAAAGCTGTTTCCACATCATGGCATAAGCGAAACTTTAGTTACTGAATTTAATAAGCAAAGCGTGATAGAAATAGAGCACATACGCGATTTTATTATTTTGCATTACAAACTGACGGAGCGAGAAGATTCTGCTTTTTGGCGACAATGCAAGCAAATGGACATTCCTCACTCATTGGCCCACAAGCTCAAATTATTTAAGGAAACTGGCAAAGTAGTGCGCGAAAACGATGAACTATTTGCCGAAGTTGCTTGGCAACAGGTATTTATTGGCCAAGGCCTCATCCCCGATGATTACAACAGTATTGTTGACTCATTAAGCAGTGAACAACTAAACGACTTATTTTCTACATTAAAAACGCTTATTACCTCAACAGTAGATCAATTACCCACTCATAAAGATTTTTTAGCAAAAATTAAAAAGGCCTGATGATGCGATTTTTAAACACACTTTTACTTGTAAGTGCCTGTACTTTACCAACCATTAGCTACGCACTTAACGTTGAGCCTGCTAATTGGTGGGTTGGCATGAACAAAAATACCATAACCATCATGGTGCATGAGCAAAATATTGCAAACGAGCAGATTAAATTAGCTAAATACAATGGTGTTAAGTTAAATAAAGTAACCCGTACAGATAACCCAAACTATGTATTTTTAAATATTACTATTACTGATACCGCTAAAGCAGGAACGCTTTTGTTTAACAGCAGCGAAGCGAGTCAAAATTTTGAGTTTTCACTACTTGAACGTAATAAAAACAGCGCAAACCGCCAAGGGTTTACATCAGCTGATACGCTTTATTTAATTAACCCAGATCGCTTTGCTAATGGTGATAAACAAAACGATACTGTTCCAAGCATGTTAGAAGCGGCAAACCCAAGTATAAAGGGCGGGCGCCACGGTGGTGATATTCAAGGTGTTATAAACGCATTACCGTATTTAAACAATTTAGGCGTTACACAGCTTTGGCTTACCCCAGTGCTTGAAAACAACATGCCAGATTATTCTTATCATGGTTATGCAATTACAGATTTTTATAATGTTGACCCACGTATGGGCTCAAACCAGTTATATAAAACGCTCTCGGTAAAAGCAAAAGAGCAAGGTATAGGCCTGGTAATGGATATGGTTCTTAACCATTTTGGCTCTGAGCATACTTGGGTTAAAGATAAGCCAACTAAAGATTGGATTAACTTTAATGGCGAGTTTAAAAAAGGTAAAAACGCCACAAGCCATGCGCGCCAAACTATACAAGACCCACACGCGAGTGAATACGACAAGCGCCAGTTTAACGATGGTTGGTTTGTAGAAACCATGCCTGATTTAAATCAGCGCCAACCACTGTTAAGCGAGTATTTAATTCAAAATGCTATTTGGTGGACAGAATACGCTGATTTAAGCGGAATTCGTGTTGATACTTACTCATATTCAGATAAAGCATTTTTGAGTGATTGGACAAAAGCCATAATGCAGGAGTACCCAAACTTTAATATTGTTGGAGAAGAGTGGACGTCTAACCCTGCTATTGCCTCTTACTGGCAACGTGGCAAGCATAACCAAGATGGTTATACATCAAGCTTACCAAGCGTGATGGACTTTTCTTTGCAAGAGTCGGTAATTCAAGCGCTAAATGAAGAAGAAAGCTGGAACACGGGCTGGGTTAAAGTATATGAATCGTTAGCTAATGACTTTTTATACCCTGATACTAATAACATTATGGTATTTGCAGATAATCATGATATGAGCCGTGTATACACCGAGCTTGGCCAAGATGTAGCCAAAACAAAAATGGCGATGACGTTATTTTTAACCACACGTGGTATAGCGCAAATGTATTACGGTACGGAAGTGCTATTAGATAACACCCCAAGTAAAGATCATGGCGATATTAGAATAGACTTCCCGGGTGGATTTAAAGGCCAAACTCGGAACGCCTTTACGGGCGAGGGGCTAACAAAACAGCAAAAAGACATGCACAAAACAATTAGTACCTTGCTTAATTTTAGAAAAAGCAGCCCAGCACTTGATAAAGGAAAACTTGTGCACTTTACGCCTCAACAAGGCGTGTATAGTTACGCGCGTATTAGCGACGAGCAAACTGTGTTGGTATTTATGAATAAAAACACAAAAGAGCTAACTAAGAATATTGAGTATATGCAGGAAGTAATACCAAAAAATACCAAAGCACTTAACTTATTCACCCACAAAACACAGGTGTTGAGTAATACAGTTGCTTTACCGGCAATGAGTGCAACGGTATTAATTATAAATACCTCTCAATAGTTTACCTGAATACGTATGCAGCAACTGTATGGTTGCTGCAGTAATCTTTAGTATAAAGTTAATAACAATACTGACAAAAAAGACACACAATGAAAAAATCAGTTTACGTACCCGCAGTACTTTGTAGTGCACTTATTGCTATAGGGTGTTCAGAAAATAACAAACCTGAACAACAGCAAACACCCGCACACACACAAAATGAGCTTACCAAGCCGGTTGTATATCAAGTATTTACCCGTTTGTTTGGTAATACCGAAACTGCCAATGTGCCATGGGGCACTAAAGAGCAAAATGGTGTAGGTAAATTTGCCGACTTTAACGATGCAGCCCTAAAAGGCATTAAAGAGCTAGGTACCACGCACGTTTGGTATACCGGTGCGTTACACCATGCGTTAGTAGGCGATTATACCGACTACGGCATTTCGCAAGATGACCCCGATGTAGTAAAGGGTCGTGCAGGTTCACCGTACGCAATTAAGGATTACTACGATGTTAACCCCGACTTAGCCGTTAATGTGACGAACCGCATGGGAGAGTTTAGCCAGCTTATTGAACGTACACATAACCACGGTATGAAAGTCATTATTGATATAGTGCCTAACCATGTTGCCCGCAATTATCAATCACTTGGAAAGCCTAAAGGCGTTAAAGACTTTGGCGAACAAGACGACACTAGTAAAACGTACGATAAAAATAACAACTTTTATTATGTGCCTGGGCAGTCATTTCAAGTGCCTACTTCTACAACCTATAACGTATTAGGTGGAAAAGCTCACCCACTTGCTGATGGCTTTTTTGATGAAACACCTGCTAAATGGACAGGTAACGGTGCCCGTGCACCAAAACCCGACATTAACGATTGGTACGAAACTGTAAAAGTGAATTACGGTGTAAAGCCTGATGGCAGCTACGATTTTGCTCAGCTGCCAAACGACTATAAAGACAAGGATTACCGTGCTCACTACGAGTTTTGGCAAGATAAAGAGCTCCCTAATAGCTGGTACAAATTTAGAGACATAGCGCTATTTTGGTTAGATAAAGGCGTTGATGGCTTTAGATACGACATGGCCGAAATGGTGCCTGTAGAATTTTGGAGTTTTTTAAATTCGTCGATAAAAATGCAAAAAAGCGACGCCTTTTTATTAGCCGAAGTGTATAACCCGCTAATGTACCGTGCGTATATTCACCAAGGGAAAATGGATTACTTGTATGACAAAGTCGGCTTTTACGACACATTAAAAGCCATTATGCAGGGTAAAGTAGCTGCTAATACTATTTTTGCAGCCCAAAGCCAAGTTACTGATATTGAAGCGCACATGCTGCACTTTTTAGAAAATCATGACGAACAACGCATCGCGAGCCCTGACTTTGCAGGTAACGCTGCGTGGGGTAAACCGGCTATGGTGGTTTCAAACTTAATGAGCCGCGCACCCACGTTATTATATTTTGGTCAAGATGTGGGAGAAGATGGCTCAGAAAACGCAGGATTTGGCACAGCTACACGCACCAGTATTTTTGATTACATTGGCGTGCCAGCGCACCAAGCGTGGATGAATAATGGCAAGTTTGACGGTGCTAATTTAACAAAAGAACAAGTAGCACTTCGTGACTACTACAAAGCGATTATGTCACTAAATAGTTTACCTGCTGTGGTTGGGGGTGAAATGACAGAGCTTAATGTAACAGGAAGTGAGCGAGTTGTAGGTTTTACGCGCAAACTTGGCCAACAAGCGCTGTACGTATTAAGTAACTTTAGTGAACAACCTCAAACAATTACGGTTAATTTATCAAAGGCACAATTAGGTGCAATGAGTGAAAATACGCTATTAAATGATTTACTTGAAAATCACACCACCCAGCTTAAAGCTCACCCGCAAGGCGCTACATTTAAACTCACACTTGATGCATTTAGCAGCGCAGTATTAACAAATAAGGCTAATAATGAATAATCAAAATAATAATACCGATAAGCCAAATTTAAGTTTTTGGCAAATATGGAACATGTGTTTTGGCTTTTTAGGCATACAGTTTGGTTTTGCTCTGCAAAACGGTAACGTGAGCCGAATATTTCAAACATTAGGCGCACAAGTTGATGATATTCCCATTTTATGGGTTGCAGCCCCGCTTACTGGCTTAATCGTACAGCCTATTATTGGTTACTGGAGCGATAAAACGTGGGGGCGCTTTGGTCGTCGCCGTCCGTTCTTTTTTATAGGCGCAGTGTTAACAACGCTTTCATTATTTATTATGCCGCATTCTCCTACGCTTTGGATTGCCGCTGGTATGTTATGGATCATGGATGCGTCAATCAACGTAACCATGGAACCGTTTAGAGCACTTGTTGGTGATAATTTACCTGAAAAACAACGCGCTACAGGTTACGGGTTACAAAGCTTTTTTATTGGTATTGGTGCGGTACTAGCCTCAGCATTACCATGGATGATGACCAACTGGTTTGATGTAAGTAATACTGCAGCGCCTGGGCAAATTCCAGAGTCTGTTAAATACTCATTTTATTGGGGTGGGGTGGTGCTACTTGTTGCAGTGCTTTGGACCGTTGCACGTACAAAAGAGTACAGCCCAGAGCAATTAGCTGAGTTTGAAAAGCAAAGCGCTCAACCTACTACAAGCAAACTGGTTGATATTAACTTTAATAAAGGCGCCATTATTTTTGTAGTGCTGGGTTTAGCAACCCTTGCATTAGTAATGGGCTTATCGCTTGAAAAAGAATTATACCTATTAGCTGGTGGTTTATTAGCGTTTGGTATTGTGCAGTGGATTGCAGCAGCGCTTAAAAGTGCTAACAAAACTCAAGGTGGTTTTTACCAAGTAGTACAAGATGTATTTACAATGCCAGAAGCCATGAAGCAGCTTGCATGGGTGCAGTTTTTTAGCTGGTTTACTTTATTTGCCATGTGGATTTATACCACCGCAGCAGTAACAAGCTTTCATTATGGTAGTAGCGATGCAACCTCTAAAGCATTTAACGATGGTGCAGACTGGGTGGGTATTTTATTTGCCGCCTACAATGGCTTTGCAGCTATTGCCGCTATGTGTATTCCGTTTTTAGTTAAAAAAATGGGCTTAAAAGGCGCGCATTGTTTTAATTTATTGCTGGGCGCATTAGGCCTTGGCAGCTTTATGTTTATTCAAGACCCTAAGATGTTACTTATACCTATGATTGGGGTGGGGTTTGCGTGGGCGTCTATTTTATCGCTGCCTTACGCCATGCTAAGTAACGCACTGCCAAGTAATAAAATGGGCGTTTACATGGGTATTTTTAATTTTTTTATAGTTATACCTCAGTTACTTGCCGCCAGCATTTTAGGGCTCATTTTACGCCACGTATTTTCTAATCAGCCTATTTACGCATTGTTAATTGGTGCAGCCTCGTTCGTTGTCGCTGCCGTTGCGGTAATGCGCGTTAAAAATTCAAATTAAGGACACACAATGAAAAAATATAACCTTATAACCGCCTCACTTTTAACGTTAGGTTTAACCGCTTGCGGCGCTCAAAACACAAGCACAACTAACGAAAGTACCACAGCACAGGTTACATCAGCACCAGGCGCCCCAGGCACAGAGCCTTTTTGGGCTTATGCGGGTAAAACAGGTATTGGCACGTCATACGAGCAATACCAAAACGGCCAATACAGTGATTCAGCTGCAACGGGCGATGTATCTAAGGTGTGGTTTTCAATTGCTAAAGGTATGATCACCGAAACCATGTTTGGGCTTATTCACCAAGCTCAAATAAAAGACATGCAATTTATAGTAACAGGTAAAGACTTTACCGTTAGTGAAGCTGATGATTTAGATGTCACCATTGATTACTTACATAAAGATGCACAAGGTCGCCCGTTATCGCTTGCCTACAAAGTAACTAGCACTGATAAACAAGGGCGCTTTAGCCTAGAAAAACACATTTTTACTGACCCAGATGGGCAAACATTATTTGTACGCAGTGTATTTAACACTGAGCTTGAAGGGCTAAAAGCATATGTGTCTGTTAATCCGTATATTAATAATAACGGGCTAGGTGACTTCGCTAAAACGACTGAGCAAGGCCTTGTCGCATGGGAAGACGATAACTATTTATCACTTCAATCAGCGACCTCATTTAAAGATAAAACAGTGGGCTTTACCGGTGAAAGCGATGGTATTAACGCACTTAAAACTACGCAATCTATAAATACACAATACACAAATACCGGAGATACAGCAGGTAATGTAAGCATGCTTGCAGAGCTTGGCGACATAAGCGCGAATACCACCTTTGATTTAGCACTTAGTTTTGGTAAAACGCAGCAGCAAAGTATAAAGCAAGGCGAAAAAAGCTTAGCAAAAGGGTACCAATCGGTGCTTGATCACTATAACGGTAAAGGTGAAGCGCTAGGCTGGGAAGATTACCTACAAAGTCTCAAACCGCTCAATAAAATGATTGAACAAACAGCCGATAACGGTAAGCTTTTATACACCAGCGCCATGGTTCTAAAAGCACAAGAAGATAAAACACACGCAGGGGCATTAATTGCTTCTCTATCTAATCCATGGGGCGAAACGGTTTCGGCTAAAGAGGGCTCTACTGGCTATAAAGCAGTATGGGTGCGCGACTTTTATCAAGTAGCCATGGCCTTTATGGCACTCGGCGATACAGCCACAGCAAAAACAGCGTTTGAATACCTTGAAAAAGTGCAAGTAAATAGCAAAACTCCCGGTAACAATGGTGATACTGGATGGTTTTTACAAAAAACACATGTTGATGGTGAACTTGAATGGGTAGGGGTACAGCTAGATCAAACGGCTATGCCGATTATGCTTGCGTGGAAGTTACATAAAGCCAATGTACTTAGTGATGAAGAGCTAAAAAGCTGGTACGGAAAAATGTTAAAACCCGCGGCTGATTTTTTGGTTGATGGCGGCCTTGCTAAAATTTTATGGAACGACACGCAAATTACACCACCGGCAACCCAACAAGAGCGTTGGGAAGAGCAAAGCGGTTATTCGCCTTCGACTACTGCAGCAATAGTAGCTGGCCTTATTACAGCCAGTGATATTGCAACACTAAGTGGCGATGATACAAACGCAAAGCGCTACTTAGATACAGCTAAAAAATACAGCAGCGATATTGAATCGCAAATGTTTACCACTAAAGGTAACTTAAAAGGCGAGAATAGCGATGGCGAATACTTTATTCGTATAGGCCAAGATACCGATGCAAACTCAAACACTAAAATTAACGCTAATAATGGCCGCGAAGGGTTTAATAAAAAGCAAATTTTAGATGGCGGTTTTTTAGAGCTAGTACGCTATGGCGTACGCGGTGCAAATGATGAAAGCATCGTTAAAACACTACCTGAGTATGATGACGAAACACTAGAAGATAACCTACAAGTTAAATACAGCTTTAGCTTTGACGACGGCAGCGGCACATTTGCAGGCTACCGCCGCTATGGTAATGATGGCTACGGCGAAGATGAAGTAACGGGCACAAACTATGCCGAGGGTGGCAGTAATACACCAGGCCAACGTGGTCGTCTATGGCCGTTTTTCACAGGTGAACGTGGCCACTATGAAATAGCAGCAGCTAACGCAAACAACGCCTTTGATGATGCTAAACAAGCGCAAATTAAAAATAGTTATGTTAAAGGTTTGGAGCAATTTGCCAATAAAGGGCTAATGCTACCAGAGCAAGTATGGGATGGTGTCGGTGTAAATAAAGCTGGTTATGAGCTAGGCGAGGGCACAAACTCAGCAACGCCACTTGCATGGACACATGCAGAATACATTAAGCTTGTACGCTCACTCAGTGATAAACAAGTATGGGATTATTATCCAGTGGTTGGCGAGTCACTTAATTAGTTGTCTTAAAATCACACAAAAAAAGTTCCTAATTAGGAACTTTTTTTCTCTTAATTTAGTTTTGTTTTATGCAATGGTTCCTAATTGAAAAAGTGTTGTGTGAATATTTATGCAGCTTAGCCTATATAATAATTAGTTATGAATCGCGTTTTGGCGTATAGGCCTTATCTTTTTTTACTGTTTCAGGCCTCTAAACTTACAAATGACAGGGTTGTTGTTGTGTTTGGCTCATTGTCTCCGTGAATAGTTAGTGGTGTTAATTTTGTGTTCATTGTCCCGATTTTCTGTTCGCGCCATTTGTTTATGTTAATCCATTGTTTCTATTGATAAGTCCATGGTTAACCGCTATCGCATTTTGTTGGCAAGTTTATTTTTATTGTGTTATTAATTTGTTTCTCTTGTAGGTTAAGAGGTGTTATTTAATTTATATAAGTAATTTTTATGTGAATTTAAATAATGTAATACATAAAAAATAATAATTTAATTATCTAGGGATAAATCAAGATGAACCACAATTTTTCTAAGACATTTAAACGCTCATTTACTGCTGCAGCAGTTGCAATGACGTTGAGTGCGGCAATGCCTGCAATGGCAGATAACGTTAACGGCGCTATAAAAGGTAGCTTAACGGCTCAGTCAGGTGTTTCGCTAGCGGGTGCAACAATAACAATAACAGATGACACTAAAGGTTATTCAAAAACGCTTATTGCAGATTCTAACGGCGAGTTCGATCTAAAACAGGTACCGGTAGGCAAGTATAATATAGTAGTTTCACAAGCTGGTTTTGACCAAGCTCAAGTTAAAGATGTAGTAATAGGAGTTGGTAAAACAGCTCTTATTGAAATTCCACTAACTACAGGTAATATCGAAAGAATTGCAGTTGTCGGTGGTTCTATTCGTGCGATAGATGTTTCTGCATCAGAATCTTCACTCAATATTAGCTCTGAAGAACTAGAACTTTTACCTATATCTCGCTCTGTAACTTCAGTTGCATTGCTTGCGCCTGGCGCAACTGAAGGGGACAGTCGTTTTGGCGACCAAGCTTCATTTGGTGGTGCTTCTGTAGCTGAAAATGCTTATTACGTGAATGGTCTAAATATGACTAATTTCCGAAATGGTCTTGGTGGCGCAACAATCCCTTTCACCGCGTATGATAGCTTCCAGGTTAAGACGGGTGGTTATTCTGCAGAGTTTGGGCGTACTACCGGTGGATTAATCTCATCAGTTACTAAATCTGGTTCTAATGATTTTCACTTTGGTGTTGAAACGATTTATTCATCTGACTCATTAAGTGAGCAAGCTCCTAATTCACTTTACAAGCAAAATGATCGCTGTGACGATGCAGACGGGCATTGTATTGGTGATTTATATGTTAATAACCAAGACGACTATGACAACTCATTTGAAACAAGTATTTATGCTTCAGGTGCGATCATTGAAGATACATTATTTTTCTATGGTATCTATACGGCAAGAGATAATGACTACGAATACGGTAATGCATCTCAAACAGATTTAACGGTTGAAAAAGATGATGACCCATACTACCTAGCTCGTTTTGATTGGAATATCAACGAAGACCACCAGCTAATGCTGTGGGGCTTTAGTGATAAACGCACTTATTCAGAAAAAACAATTTCAGATCCGGAAGGAAATGGTAATTATACTGTAGATGGTGGCACTGCGTATCATAAGCGAGGCGGAGAGAGTTTTGCAGTTCGCTATACTGGTAACCTTACAGATGATCTAAGTATGTCAGCAATGTTTGGCCAAGTTAAGTTTTCAGAAACTGATTACTCAGACTTTGATGATTGTCCTACAGGTTATGATGCCGATTTAGGTGAGGATACTACGTGTTATGTAAACTTTACCGTTGGTGAAAATGAAGATAAACGTGAGCAATTGCGAGTTGACTTTGATTACTACCTAAACGATGAGCATACGTTAAGATTTGGCTATGATTCTGAAACTAATACAGCTGATTCAACAACACAAAACTCTGGTGGCGTTTACTACTATTATCGTACATACGAAGAAGGTGCTAGACTGGCTAATGGTTATGTCTTACCTGAAGAAATGAAGACAACACGTGTACGCGATTATAAAAATGGCGGTTCGTTTGAAGTAGAAAACTGGGCTATTTATATTGAAGATCAATGGTCAGTTACTGAAGATTTAACATTAACATTAGGCCTTCGTAATGATAGTTTTACTAACTACAATGCAGATGGCGAAGAGTTTGTTTCTATTGATAACCAAATTGCCCCTCGTATAGGTGGCTCTTGGGATATTAATGGAGATGGCGATAGTAAGTTATTCTTCACTGCTGGTCGTTATTACCTACCAGTAGCAGCTAATACAAATATTCGTTTAGCGGGTGCAGAAACATTTATCCAAACTTGGTACGCTTTTGAAGGGTTAAATGCTGACGGTACTCCTGTAGGTTTAGGTACTCAGCTAGGTGATCCTGCTATTTCTAATGGTGGTGACGGTACTGCGAAAGCATCAAATACCTTATCTGATAAAGATCTTGAACCAATGTATAACGATGAGTATATGATTGGTTATCAAGCAGCAATTAATGATGATTGGTCATGGGGTATCAAGGCAACTTACCGTGTTTTAGGTAATCAAATTGATGATGGTTCTTATATCTTTAATGATGAAAATGGTGAATATTTAGGTGAAAACTGGTTCTTATTTAATCCTGGTAATGGCGCTACTTTCAATTTCGATCTTGATGGTGACGGCACCACTGAAGAATATAGCTTTAGTGCAGAAGAGTTAGGTTACCCGGATGCTAAGCGTAAATATGCATCAGTTGATTTAACATTAGAGAAAACATGGGATCAGGTTTGGTCTTTAAAAGCGCTATACACATGGTCTCACAACTATGGTAATACAGAAGGTTTTGTTAAATCTGATAATGGTCAGGATGATGCAGGTCTTACGCAAGATTGGGATTACCCTTATTTAATGGATGGTGCTAATGGTAATCTACCTGCAGATCGTCGTCATAACATTAAAATTTATGGTGCTTTTGCTGTTACAGAAGACTTCTTAATTGGTGCTAATGTTAATATCGCATCTGGACGTCCTTGGACTGCTTTAGGTCAAGGTTATACTCCAGACCCTGATCAATACGTATACGGTGATACTTACTACGTAGGTGACAAACGTTTCCCTCGTGGCAGCATGGGTACTACACCATGGACAGCACGTTTAGATCTTAACTTTACTTATAACCTTCGCTTTAACGATCAAAAAGTTCGTTTAGCTATGGATATATTTAACGTATTTGATGCCTCTACTGAAACTCGTTACGACGAAGCTGCAGAAATAGCTGCTGGCGATGGAAATGCTACATTTGGTTTAGCTCAGTCTTACCAGTCTCCTCGTAGAATTCAATTATCTGCGTCTTACGACTTTTAATAACTTGTTAGTATGAGTTAAAAGTTGTTTAATAAAAAAGCCTCGTTAGAGGCTTTTTTTATATCTAAATTTTGAATTTTCATGAGATATGAATAGATCAGAAAGAAAAGTGAAATGAATAGATAAAAATATACTGAATAAATTAGTGTCGTTGTAACTTCCAATTAAAACCGTTTATAAATTCTACTTTATTTTATCAGCCCGGCTCAGCTTGAACTTCTAGGAATGAGAATAGGAGGCAACAGGGTGCTTTGAACTTCTTCACCACGTATCAGTTTTAATAGGTTCTCTACTAACATTTGCCCAGCAATAGTGGTGTTTTGCTCTATTGTAGTTAGTGGTGGGTTTACATAACTTGCAATGGCTATATTATCAAAGCCGACTACCGCAACATCTTTCGGCACGTTAATATTTGCTTCTTTAAGTGCGCGTATAGCCCCTATAGCAATTAAGTCACTTGCAGCAAATAAGGCGTTAAATTTAATATTATTAGCAATTAGTGAGCGTGTGGCGTGATAACCAGATTCTTCAGTAGATATAGCATTAGCCATTTTACGTTCGTTTATTTTTACGTTGTTAGCCAGTAGCTCATCTTTAAAGCCCTGAAAACGACTAAAAAATTCAGGGCTATGATCAGAAGCATCACCAATAAAAGCGCAATCAGTTCTGCTATGCGCAATAAAGTGCTCAGCGGCGAGCTTACCGCCACCGTAGTTATCACAACAAACAGTTAAATCGGGACGGTTATCTACCGTTGCACCCCAGCAAACAAACTTAGTGTTTTGTTCAAGTAAGGTGTTAAATTTTGGTTGGTAATCAATGTAATCGCCATACCCGAGTAAAATAATGCCATCAGCTCTGTGGCTGTCTTCGTAGTCTGCTTGCCAATCAGCACTGGCCGATTGAAATGAAACTAATAAATCGTAACCTTCTTTAGCGCAAGCACGGGTAATACTGCCAAGCATGGCTAAAAAGAAAGGATTTATTTGGGACTCGTCAGAAGTGGGATCTTCAAACAACAATAATGCAAGCGTGCTGCTTTGTTGGGTGCGAAGGTTACTCGCATTTTTATCAACTTTATAATTAAGCTTTTTGGCTATATCGAAAACACGCTTGCGTGTTTCTTCATTAACAAGGTGGCTGTTACGTAAAGCGCGAGATACAGTCGATTGAGATACCCCTGCATAGTGGGCAATATCAAATGAGGTAGCTTTACCTTTCATTGTTACAACTTAATTAAATTGATAAATAATTGTGTCATTTTCGTTTATTGATGAATAATTTCAAGCTTTTTGTGAATTAACGCATATTTTTATTGATAAATTCCTGACACCGGTGTCATAATGTCAGTGTTTTATCATTTTGTTGTCAAAACGTATTCGCTGTCTATATCTTTATAGGCAGCATTTTTTACTGTGATAGCTACTTTGAGGTGATAGCTCAAAGTATAAATAACAATGGTACACCATTGTAAAATAATAAGCATGAGTCGCTTAACAAAAGAGATAATACTATGAGCCCAAACGCTTCTGCCCAATTTGATCCCATCTTAGTTGCTGATGTCGGCGGCACTAATGCCCGCTTTGCTTTAATAACTGCTTTTAATGAACAGACTAACCAATTTATAATAGAGCACATTAATATTTTTCCTAGTGCCAATTTTGGTTCTCTTGAAAGTGCGCTTGAGCAATACTTACAAACAGTCCCGCATATTTCACCTAAACGCGCATGTTTAGCCGTTGCAGGGCCAATAAAAGCCGGGCAAGTGCATTTAACCAATTTAGGTTGGCATTTTAGCGTCAGTGAATTTAAAACTCATTTTGATTTACAACAACTTGAAGTCATTAATGATTTTGCTGCCTTTGCTTACGCTGCCCCTTACTTAGATCCTAAACAAAATGTCATTGTTAAATCAGGTCAAGCTGATGATAACGCAAACATTGGTGTTATAGGTCCAGGTACTGGTTTTGGTGCCGCGTGCTTAGTTAGAACGTCTCAATCTACCGCAGTGCTAAGTTCAGAAGGGGGGCATATATCACTTGCACCTGTTAATGAACTCGATACTTTATTATTAAATGAGTTACGTAAAGATCATCCCCATGTTTCTATCGAAACAGTTTTTTCAGGTCCTGGCATAACGCATTTATACAAAGCAATGTCTGCGGTTAAGGGTGTAACAGCTAAAAATTTAGATGCCGCACAAATTAGCAGCCTTGCAAATAGTGGTGAATGTGATGTGTGTGATGCAACCTTAAACCAGTTTTGTGATTGGATTGGCAGTGTTGCCGGTGATTTAGCGGTTGTTTATGGCGCGTTAGGTGGATTATTTATTGGCGGTGGAATACTACCTCGTATGCAAGCGAGACTTCTAGAGAGTCGTTTTGTTGAACGATTTTCGCAAAAGGGTATTATGTCGCAGTACGCAGGACAAATCCCTGTAACACTCGTAACACAAGACAACATACCGCTTATTGGCGCTGCTGCGTGTTTACACAATAGCAAATAGGGCTTTGGTCTTACAGGTTGTATTTGGATAATGGACAGATGAAAAAAGTAACCATAAATAGTGTAGCAAGCCATGCAGGGGTTTCTAAAAAAACCGTCTCACGCGTGTTAAACAATGAGCCTAATGTAAGTGCCGCCACCCGAGAAAAGGTGCTTGCGGTATTTAAAGAGCTTGATTACACCCCAAATCCAATTGCACGAGGTCTTGCTCAAAATCGTAGCTTTATTATTGGCTGTTTATACGATAACCCAAGTAAAAGTTATATTACCCGAGTGCAAACGGGCGCCTTAGAAGCGTGTAAAGAAAACAACTATAATTTATTGATACACCCTTGTGAGTTTCGTGGTGAAGCACTTATAAATAATATTGAGCAATTACTACAAACTTCTCGATTAGATGGCATTGTGCTAACACCTCCTTTTGGTGATTTTGCTGAGCTTGCTTCTTTTTTAAAATCTAAAAAAATTCCTTATGCAAGAGTTGCTTCAGCTTTACTACAAGATGATTCAATTTCAGTGCGTAGTAACGACGAGCAAGGCGCATTTGAGATTACCGAGCATTTAATTAACCTCGGTCATAAATCTATAGCCTTTATTAAAGGGCACCCAGATCACAGTGCCACGCAACAACGTTTTAAAGGTTACAGGCGTTCACTTGCAAGCCATGGTATAGAATTTGATGAGCGCTTAGTAGAGGAGGGTAACTTTAGTTATCACTCAGGTGTAGATAGTGCACGCAGCATATTAGATTTATCCCCTAGGCCAACCGCTGTATTTGCATCAAACGATTACATGGCGGCTGCCGTACTTAAATTAGCAACTCAGCGCCAATTAAAAGTGCCTGATGACATTTCAATAGCTGGGTTTGATAATGCACCCATTGCACGTCATATTTGGCCTGGGTTAACAACGATTGCACAGCCCGTTGAAGAAATGACTAAACAAGCCGTAACACAACTTATTTCACACATAGCTCAACCACAAGAGCAGCCGTATCAGGTAACGCTTGAGTCACGCTTGATTACACGCGAGTCTACCTCAGCAATAAAATAGTGAGTTTTAAATCTTTTCACAGTAGCCCGAATATGAGTGACGCTTATTCGGGCTTTTTTTACTCTGAACTTGCTAAAACATGGTTTGTGCCTAAAAATCAATTAGGTCATTATTCGGTCATGTTAAAATATTAAACTATTTTTGTTACCCGGGGTTGACACCGGTGTCATTGCTATGCGTTAATACAGTGACACCGGTGTCAGGGTTGTTGTGAGAGGCTCCCTGGTAGCGTACCTTTGAACGGGTAAATCAAAGATGCTCAGTACAGTTATTTACGTGGAGTCTGTAGTTGCTACTGAGCCTTTATCCTCTAACTAATAGAGATGAGTTAAATTATGTTACATCCTCGTATTCAAGAAGTTACCCAGCGCGTTATCGAACGCAGTAAAAATACCCGTCAAGATTATTTAGATCGCATTTCGCACGCAAAAAAACAAACGAGAGTTCGTGCCGGTTTAGGTTGCGGAAATATAGCCCATGTTATGGCTGCATGTAGCAGTGATGACAAAGCGCGCTTAAAGGCTGATGAGCAGCCAAACCTTGCTATTATCAACTCATATAACGATATGTTATCGGCTCATGTGCCATACAAAGACTACCCAGATTTAATTAAAGACATTGCAACAAAATACGATGCTACAGCTCAAGTTGCTGGTGGCGTTCCTGCAATGTGTGATGGTGTTACGCAAGGGCGTGATGGCATGGAACTTTCACTTTTTTCTCGCGATGTAATTGCTATGTCTACAGCAATTTCTCTTTCGCACGATGTGTTTGATGGCGTTTTTTGTTTAGGCGTTTGCGACAAAATCGTCCCGGGTTTATTAATTGGTGCATTGTCGTTTGGTCATTTACCTGTGTTCTTTTTACCAGCAGGTCCAATGCAATCAGGTATTCCGAATAAAGAAAAAGCACGTATTCGCCAAAAGTTTGCACAAGGTTTAGTGAGCCGCGAAGACTTACTCGAAGCTGAAAGTGCGTCTTATCACAGCGCTGGTACATGTACGTTCTACGGTACTGCCAATTCAAACCAAATGTTGATGGAAATAATGGGCTTACACCTTCCAGGTAGCTCGTTTATTAACCCTTACACTGAGCTTCGCGATGGCCTTACAGGTAATGCTGTAGAAACAATGCTTAAGCAGCTTACAGATGATAAAGAAAGCCCGTGTTTAGCCGATGTGATCAGCGAAAAAACGATTATAAACGGTTTAGTAGGCCTGCTTTCTACAGGTGGTTCTACTAATCATGCAATCCATATTGTTGCGATAGCAAAAGCTGCCGGCATTCAGGTTACGTGGAAAGATATGTCTGACTTATCAGAAGTTGTACCACTTCTTACACGTATTTACCCTAACGGCTCAGCTGATGTAAACCACTTTCAAGCAGCAGGCGGTATGGGTTTCTTAATGCGAGAACTAGCAAGCGCTGGTTACTTACATACAGACGTTAAAACAATGCTTGGCGATGGTTTAGCACCATACATGACAGAGCCTCGTTTGGATAAAGACGATAGCTTGATCATGAGCGACTCAACTGGCCCAACTAAAGTTAAATGGGTAGATTGCCCAGCAAACTCGCACGATGAAGAAGTACTTCGCCCAGTGAGTAACCCATTTAGTAAGCAAGGTGGTCTGCAACTTCTAACTGGCAACTTAGGTAAAGCTGTTATCAAAGTGTCAGCTGTTGCTGAAGAACATCAAACCGTTACTGCTCCTGCAAAAGTATTTAGTTCACAAAGTGCTCTGCAAGATGCATACACTCGTGGCGAATTAAACCAAGACTTTATTGCCGTGCTAAAAGAGCAAGGCCCTAAAGCGAAAGGTATGCCAGAGCTACACAAGTTAACGCCAGTAATGGCAACGCTTCAAGATGAAGGCTTTAAAGTAGCCATTGTTACTGACGGTCGTATGTCGGGTGCATCAGGTAAAGTACCTGCTGCTATTCACTTAGCACCAGAGGCAGTAGAAGGCGGCATTATTGCTAAAATCCGAGAAGGCGATTTAGTGACGCTTGATGCGCCAAACGGAATATTAAAAGTTCACGTTAGCGACGAAGAACTTGCTAAGCGTGAAGCAGAGCTTAGCCTGCCAAGTGCAACATTTGGTACAGGTCGTGAATTATTTACTGGATTTAGAAATATCGTAAGCAGTGCCGATTTAGGCGCGAGTGCTTTTGGACTTGAATAAATATTAGCCATACTGGGTAATGAGGAACAAGTAATGAGTATTGAAAAAATCTTAGCATCGGCACCCGTAGTGCCAGTGGTTGTAATCGAAAAATTAGAAGATGCAGCACCACTTGCAAGAGCTTTATACAACGGTGGCTTAAAAGCCTTAGAAATAACACTACGTACACCCATTGCTGCAGAAGCTGTAAAGCTAATGAAAGCAGAAGTACCTGAAGCCTATGTAGGTACTGGTACGGTAGTAGATAAGGCAAGTTTTGATCTTTCGGTTGCTGCTGGTGCAGATTTTATGGTGAGTCCAGGTGTTAGTGATGAGCTTATTGCTTTAGCTAAAACATCAGACATACCATTTTTACCAGGCGCTGCAACTGCAAGTGAAGTTATGCAACTTGCGTCGCATGGTTTTAAGTATTTAAAATTCTTCCCAGCAGAAGCTGCAGGTGGAACAGCTATGCTTAAATCAATCGGTGGCCCATTACCACATATTACTTTTTGCCCAACTGGCGGCATTAGCCTAGCAACTGCTCCTAATTATTTAGCGCTTAACAACGTTATTTGTGTTGGTGGTACGTGGATGCTAGATAAACAACTAATTGAAAATAAAGACTGGCAAGCAATTGAAGCGCTTGCTCGCCAAGCAAGTGAACTTAAATAGGAGTCTAAAATGATTAATGTAGCAATTAACGGTTACGGCCGTATCGGTAGAAATGTTTTACGTGCACTTTATGAGTCAGCTCAAAACAACGAAATTAAAATTGTAGCAATTAACGATTTAGCACCAGCTAGCGTAAATGCACATTTAACGCAGTATGACTCAGTTCATGGTCAATTTTCAAAAAAAGTAACACTTGAAAACAACACTATGCTAATTGGGGATGACGTAATTACGTTAACGCAAGAGCGTGACCCTGCAAACTTACCGTGGAAAGAGCTAAACGTAGATATCGTTTTAGAATGTACTGGTTTTTTCACTAAACGTGATGACGCCGCTAAGCACATTACTGCAGGCGCTAAAAAAGTAATCGTATCTGCTCCAGGTACTGGTTTAGATGCAACAGTAGTGCATGGTGTAAATAGCGACGTAATTAATGCTGACAGCAATATCATTTCTAACGCTTCTTGTACTACTAACTGTTTAGCGCCAATTGCAAAAGCAATTAACGACACAGTAGGTATTGAACAAGGTAGCATGACGACTATTCACGCTTACACCAACGATCAAAACTTATCTGACGTTTACCACCCAGATTTATACCGTGCGCGTAGTGCAACTCAATCTATGATCCCAACTAAAACAGGTGCTGCGGCAGCTGTTGGTTTAGTATTACCAGAACTTGCTGGTAAATTAGACGGTATGTCTGTACGTGTTCCTACAATCAATGTTTCTTTAGTTGATTTTACGTTTATCACTAAGCGTGATACGACTGCAGAAGAAATCAATGCAATCATGAAAGAAGCAGCAACGGGTTCAATGAAGAGTATTTTAGAATATAACGAGCTTCCGCTTGTTTCTATCGACTTTAACCATAACCCAGCGTCGTCAATCTTTGATGCAACGCAAACTAAAGCCAATGGCAAACTAGTTAAAGTAATGGCTTGGTACGACAACGAGTGGGGTTTCTCAAACCGCATGTTAGACCAAGTTAAAGCATTAGGTCAGTACTTATAATTGACCTTGTAAAAGTTTAGCTTTATCCAACCAAGCCACGCATTGCGTGGCTTTTTTGCGTTTGGTTTATCTTTATATTTGCTACTCAGACTACGGAGTGAACTATTTGTATTTTTTATACCCTAAGTTTTGTTAATATGTGGGTGTGTTAATCAATGGAATTTCGTTGTATTTAATCAACTCAACGACGCAAGGAATAATAAAAATGATCAGAGCTTTATCGCGAAAAGTATTTCGCACAAATCATCTTCAGATAGGTGAGGGCAACATAAGTGGCTACATAGCCTGCTTTTTAGCAATACTGAGTTGCTTAGGCGTATTAGCGTTTCACTTCCCTGAATACTTAACCACACCAGAGCTGAGAAAAAGCTACAGCGTCGACTTTTTACGTCAGCTTATGTTTGCATCATTATTGGTCTCGGGCAGTTTAGGATTACTTAACTTTGTACGTAATACCAATAAGCGTTTAGGGGCTACAGCGTGGTTTTTTATTTTACTCGCTATTATGTTTGGCGGACCAAACGTTGAAGTAAACGAATTTGCTACCGACACACCTTATATAGGGCTTGATTGGTTTATTTTAGATTTACTCGGCTCAACACTCATATTTATTGTGATTGAAAAGTTATTACCTCATCGTAAAGATCAAAAAATATTACGTAGCGAATGGCGGGGCGATTTAAACCACTTTTTTGTAAATCATTTAATTATTGGTTTTGTATTACTCGTTACTAACCACTTTGTGCATTATGGTTTTGGCTGGGCTGTATCATCTACAGTACAAGGTTATATAGAGCAAACTCCCTTTGTAGTGCAGTTGTTTTTAATAATACTCGTGGCCGATTTAATGCAGTATTGGGTGCATCGTGCCTATCACGAAGTCCCTTTATTATGGCGCTTTCATGGCGTACATCACAGCGCCAAAGAAATGGATTGGTTAGCGGGCTCTCGCCAGCATATTCTTGAAATACTCGTAACGCGCAGCTTAGTGCTCACGCCTATATTTGTGCTTGGTTTTTCACAGCAAATAATTAGTTTGTACGTAATAATTGTGGGTTTGCAGGCTGTGTTTAACCATGCAAATGTGCGTGTGAAATTTGGTTGGCTAAAATATTTTATGGTTACACCGCAGTTTCACCATTGGCATCATGCGTCAGATAAAGCCGCGATTGACCGAAATTACGCTGCACATTTTTCGTTTTTAGATTATGTGTTTGGTACTGCTGTTAAAGGCCAAAAAGAGTGGCCACAAGCGTATGGTGTAGTCGGGGATTACATGCCCGTAGGTATGCTTAAACAACAGGTTTACCCGTTTAAGCGCACTAAATAAGTTCGGAAAATCCGAATAAACATAAAATAAAAGCGAGCAAGGTGTTACATTTTGCTCGCTTATATTATTAATATTAAACTTATTTTAGCTCAGCTAATAGCTCAGTAAATGTAGGTCTTTGATTTAATGCAGGTTGCATAGCACATTTTGCCATATCGGACATTTTAACAAAGAGCTCACTTTGTCTATCATCGCCAGTTACCGTGCCTAATAAGTCTTCAATTAAACACCCTAATGCACGGACTTCAATTAACTCGATTTGCTTTTGTTGATAATCACTTAACATGGCTAAGTTTGTGGCTGCACCAAAATCACCAAATAAAACATCAGCATCTTTGTTTATCATGGTGTTATGCGCATATACATCGCCGTGACTTACTTTACAAACATGCAAGTGATGCAGCGTACTCACCATTTGCTGTGCAATTTTTAAAATAGCGTGAGTTGAGTAATGGCAATCATCATTAAAGGTATCACGCGTACAGGTTTCAAGGCTTGGAGGCAAACCTAAATTAGCGAAGCTTTTATCTATTAGATCCATCACTAAACCTAGCTGATCACTTTTTTCAATGTAGGCAAGTACTTTAATTAAATTAGCGTGTTCGCCTGCTTGTAAGCAGCAATTGACTTCATCAAGCGGGTAGCCGTCGCTGGTAATTGCACCTTTAAATAATTTAATTGCTACAGCGCTATCAGCAGCTTGCGCTAAATGAATAACGCCCGATGCACCTTGGCCAATAACATGACTAAGTGTGTAATCGTTAAGAGGCTTATTTTCTAAGCAACTTTTTGTAAGGCACTGAGCTTTATTAAAATCGTTACCGGCAAACGCAAGCCAAGCAAGTTTTGGTAATTCAAAAAGCCAGTCGTCTACGTGTGTTAAGTTATTAGCAGAGAGCCTAACAAGCTCAAGGTTTCTACACCGCGCCATGCTACTTGGCAGTTGCTTAAGTTGATTGCCTGCAAGCGCAAGCTTTTTAAGCTGGGTGTAATTACCAAAATCTTCAGGTAATTCGCTTAACGTATTATCGGTGAGTATTAGCCACTCAATATTTTTTGGCAGGCTGTTTAAAGCAAATTCAGAAATTTGGTTACCTTTAAACGCGACCATAATTAAAGCAGGGCATTTAGCGAGCACTTTAGGAATATGCTTAAACTGATTAAACGATAAAAACACACGCTTAAGGTGTGTTAAACAGGCAAATTCATCAGGTAGTGTTGATAATTTATTATTTGATAAATCGAGAACTTCAAGCGTGTCAGCTAAGCTAAAAATTTCTTCAGGAAATGTCGTTAGCTCTTCTACCAATTGCAGGCGAGTAGCACCAACAAGTTTGCCACTTTTAAGCTCTTTAAGGGAGTTCATATTAATACCATGTTCTAAAAATGAAAAAGCCAACATAGCTGTTGGCTTAAAGTCGTTCTAACTTACTAAATTGCTCTTTAGAATTGCGCGTTATGGTAAACGTTTTGTACGTCGTCGCAATCTTCTAACATTGCTAAAAAGCGTTCCATAACTTCAACGTCTTCGCCTTCAATCGGCGTTTCAATTTGTGGCACAAAGCTAATTAGGTCTTCGTCAAATTCAGTCACGCCCATTTCTTCAAGCGCTGTACGTGTATTGTTGTACTCTGTGTGAGGAGCAAAAACAGTAACTTTACCGTCATCAACTTCTACGTCAGTTACATCAACATCAGCCATCATAAGAGCTTCAAGTACTGCTTCGTCGTCATCACCGTCAAATACAAAAATAGCAAGGTGGTCAAATAAATGTGAAACAGAGTTTTGTGCGCCAATTTTAGCATTTGCTTTGGTAAAACAAACACGTACATCAGCAAAGGTACGCTTGTTGTTGTCTGTTAAACAGTCAACAATAATCATACAGTTACCAGGGCCGTAACCTTCGTAACGTGTTGCTGCGTAGTCTTCACCGCCGCCGCCTTTTGCTTTGTCGATTGCGCGGTCAATAACGTGTGCTGGTACTTGGTCTTTTTTAGCGCGTTCAATTAAACGACGTAATGATAAATTACCATCTGGATCTACACCGCCGTTTTTAGCACAAATATAAATTTCTTTGCCGTACTTAGAATAAACTTTAGTTTTAGCACCCGCAGTCTTAGCCATTGAATCTTTTTTGTTTTGGTAAGCTCTTCCCATCTGCGTTTCGCCTTAATATATGTAAATAATAGAATAAAATTATAATGCGTATTCTAAAGGTAAATGCATTCAAGGGCTAGTAAGTATTAAAACAGATTAAATCGGTAACGTTTAAAAGCCATGTAAACTGTATTTTATTAATGGGATCATCGAGGGTTCTAGACGTTGGAATTATATCTATTATGTGTAAATTTAATTCAATAAAAAAGCAACCTGTATAACAGGTTGCCTTACTAAGTAATAAAAAGTAAGTGTTACTTACCAAATACGTACACGCTCATCTTCAGGAAGGTATAACGCATCGCCTGGTTTTACATCAAACGCTTTGTACCATGCATCGTGGTTACGCGGCGCTTGTGCTCTAAAGCGACCTGGGGCATGTGTGCCTCCACGAAGTTGGTTAAGCATGCTTTGCTCAGTACGTTTTTCTTTCCATACTTGTGCCCACGCAAGGAAGAAACGCTGATCGCCAGTAACGCCGTCAATAACAGGCGCTTCTTTACCATTTAAACTGAGCTTGTACGCGTGATAAGCCATTGATAACCCACCTACATCACCAATGTTTTCGCCAAGGCTATTTCGACCATTAACAAAGTTACCTTCGATTGGCTCGTATTTACTGTACTGCGCAGCCAGTTGGTCGGCTTTTTTGTCAAATGCAGCGCGGTCAGCATCAGTCCACCAATTACGTTGCACACCGTTTTCGTCTGATTTTGAACCTTGATCGTCAAACCCATGACCCATTTCGTGACCAATTACAGCGCCAATACCGCCATAGTTTACAGCCGGATCGGCATTTGGATCGAAAAACGGCGGTTGTAATATCGCAGCCGGAAATACAATTTCATTAAACGAGCTATTGTAGTAAGCGTTTACGCGTTGTGGCGTCATGCCCCAGCGGTTACGGTCTGTTTTTTGTAGCTCTTTTTCAACACTTTCTGCATGAAAAAATTCACGCATGTTTTTCACATTACCGATTAAATCGTTTTTAGTAATGCTTAAACCATCATAAGACTGCCAAACATCGGGATAACCAATTTTTGGTACAAATGCAGCCAGTTTAGCGCGCGCATTTACTTTAGTTTCATCGCCCATCCACTCTAGGTTATCAATACGTTCACCAAGGGCTGTACGAAGGTTTTCAACCAGCTCTGACATTTGTTGTTTTGACTACTCAGGAAAGTAACGTGCTACGTATATTTTACCAATAGCAAAACCAAGCGAACTTGTGCCTGACATTTCACTTATTGCACGTTTCCAACGAGGGCGAGGCTCTTGTTGTCCGTTTAGTTCTTTACCAAAAAAAGCAAAGTTAGTATTAAATACGTCTTCTGATAGTAAACCTGCGTTACCGCTTATAGCATGATACGTTAGGTAGTCTTTCCATACTGCAATATCTTCTTGATTGATTAGTTCAATCATCGCTTTTATTGGCTCAGGCTGAGAGATATTTAACTGAGGTACTTTATAACCTGTTTGCGCAAAGTATAAATCCCAGTTAAAGCCAGGATAAGCAGTGCTTAAATCGGCGCGTTCAATTTGGTTTAGCGTTAAATCGCGATTACGGCGCTTTTCACGGGGCCAATGACCTTGTGCAATTTTGGTTTCAAGATCAACAATTGCTTGAGCACGCTCTGCGCTATTTTCGACTCCTGCAAACTCAAGCATGTCAGCAATGTGGGCAACATAAGCTGTACGGGTTTTAACAAAGCGCTCAGCATTTTCAAGGTAGTAAGAACGATCGGGTAGACCTAAACCACCAGCACCTAGTGACATTTCATATTTATTAGGGTCTAGGCGATTAAACCACATGCCGCCGCCAAAAGGAGCTTTATTACCGGTTAACCAAGACTTACCAAACATTTCAGCTAAATCGTCGGTCGACGCTATATCACTAATTTCACTTAATAATGGCTTGATTGGCGCCACACCTAGTTTATTAAGTGTTTCGGTATCCATATAGGCATTGTAAAAATCAGCAACGAGTTTTTCTTCTGCGTTTAAGTCTTTGCGTGCTGCTATTTCTTCAATAATAGCTTTAACATCGCCTTCGCTGCGCTCAGCTAAGCCAGAAAATGCACCATAGCGGGTTTTATCTGCAGGCATTTCGTAGTTGTCATACCACGTGCCGCTGGCATACATAAAAAAGTCATCGCCTGGTTTAACGGCTTCGTTACGAGCTGTTAGATCAACACCAAAACTACCTAACTCTGCTTTTTCTGTCACTGCTGCAGTGACTACTTTAGGTTGTTGCTCGTGTGTTTTTGTTGTTTGCGGCTCTGAACAACCGGTAATAAATGTGGCAGCTAATGCTGCGGCAATTAAACTCTTTTTCATTACTTACTCCTGAGTATCACTGATTGAATTAAAGCAGCAGTGAATTATTTTTATTGTTACGAATATTTAACTTATCGATTGTTATTGAAATTAATCAGACAAACAAATCTTTTGAGGTGAATCACCACAGTGCTCGATAAAACTAATATAGGAGTAAAGAGAAGGGCTAATAGGTTCTATAAACGCTTTATTTAGCTCGAATACTTGAAGGTATCCGAGCTAAGAGGGGTTACACACTATTTATTTTTTATGCTGTAGTTCCCACATACGGGCGTATTCTCCGGCGAGTGTAAGTAATTCATCGTGCTTACCTTGCTCAATAATTTGTCCGGCTTTGAGCACAATAATGGTGTCTGCATCGGTAATAGTAGATAACCGATGAGCAATAACAATACTCGTATGGTTACTGGCAACTTCACGCATTGCAGCAAGTATTGCTTGCTCAGAATGAGAGTCGAGTGCAGATGTTGCTTCATCAAAAATTAAAATAGGGGATTTTTTCAAAATAGCGCGGGCAATGGCAATACGCTGTTTTTCGCCGCCGGATACTTTTAAACCGCGCTCGCCAACCAGTGTTTTATCGCCTTTATCAAGTGTGTCTATAAAGTCTTTTAAATGCGCCATTACAATGGCGTCGTCAATTTCAGCATCGCTTGCTGTTGGTCTACCGTAAGCAATATTTTCACGAATGGTGGTGTTAAACAACACGGTGTCTTGCGGGACTATTGCAATGGCTTTTCGTAAACTATTAAGTGTTACTGAGTTTATAGCTTGATTATCAATACTAATTTCACCGGCGCTTACATCATAAAAACGATAAAGCAGTCGCGCCAATGAGCTTTTACCAGCCCCACTGGCACCAACAATAGCTACTTTGCTGCCTGCTTTAACACTAAAGCTAAGATTATTAAGAATAGGGCGATGCGCATCGTAACTAAAACTTACATTATTAAATGTTATTTCACCTTGGCTAATATTGAGCTCTTTAGCATTAAGTGCATCGGTTATTTGTGGTTTTTTGTTAAGTAGTCCAAGCATGTTTTCAAGGTCGGTTAGTGCGCGCCTTATTTCGCGGTACACAAAACCTAAAAAGTTAAGCGGTAAAAACAATTGAATCATATACGCGTTAATCATCACAAGTTCACCAATAGAAAGCGTACCTGCAACTACCTCGGTTGAGCCCAACCACATTAAAGCGGTAATAGCACAAGCGATAATAAGTGCTTGGCCTGAGTTGAGGGCGAGCAGCGACATTCTATTTTTTAAACGGGCTTTTTCCCAGTTTGCTAAAAAGGTGTCGTACGTTTTTGCTTCAAACTGCTCATTATTAAAATACTTTACAGTTTCATAATTAAGTAGGCTGTCTATAGCGCGGGTATTACTTTGATTGTCGGCAGCATTTGCTTCTCTAATAAAGCGGTTTCTCCACTGGGTAACAACCACAGTAAAGGTAATATAAATAGCAACTGCCAATAATGTAATAAGCGCAAACCAAACAGAAAACAACGTGCCAAAAATAATCGCAACAGTCAGTATTTCAAATAAAGTAGGCACAATGTTAAACATTAAAAAACGCATTAAAAAGCTTAACCCACTTGTACCGCGTTCTATATCGCGGCTAATACCGCCAGTTTGCCTATCTAAATGAAAAGCCAGCTCAAGTGAGTGCAAATGCTTAAATACTTTTAAACCAATATCACGCATAGCGTGCTCGGTTACGCGAGAAAATACAGCATCTCTTATCTCACCTAAAAATACGCTAGCAAAACGCAGTGCACCGTACATCAATAACAATAAAACAGGGATAACTAACAGTGGGTTAATTGACTTATCTACCGAGTCTATTATTTCTTTAAGCGCCCAAGGCATTAACAAAGTGGCACCTTTTGCGCCTATAAGCGCCATAAGTGCAATAAAAACACGGCCTTTAAATTTTGTAAGGTAGGGCCACAGTGTTTTTACACTTTGGCGTAAATTCATGGCGTCGGGGCGTTTTTCTGTGCTTTGTCTGGGGCGCATTAGTGATCTCTGTTAAAACTAAATACTTAATTAATAAGCATTGTATTTTAAATGCTTGCCCTTATATACTACGCATCCCCTATTTTAGTTTTAAAACGTGAATGTTTAAATTTAGAGTGTTTTTAACTGCCTTTTTGCTACTTGCTGCACTTTTTAGTGTGCAGAGCAATGCTATGGGCGCCTCACAAAATTTAAATATAAATATTAGCACGCAGGTTTCTCCTACTGATATTACCGATTTAACTAAAATACAGCCTATTAGTAAGTCTGTAGATACTTCGCAACATAAAAAAACGCATCAAACCGATTTTAACGCGCACCAACCAAGATTAACTGCCAATAATTCATCATTGTTTTTGCATACTGTGCAAAGTGAGCCTGAATACGATGTGGTTTTTGAATTTTTTGCTCAAAATCTTGTTAGGCATATATTCTTACCACCAAGAGCCGTTAACCGCATACAACCTTGGTATACGCTTGTAACTAATAGTAAAAAGTCGCGCTTAAGTGGCTGGAAAGACGTTAACTTACTCTACACTGCCGTAACTACCTACCACGCTTAATTTTCCTTATTTAATTTTATTAGGTTTTAACTTTTAAAGTTTTAGCCTGCAGATTAATTGTGCTTTTAGAAAGTACGTTGCTAGCTTTGCTGGCAATAAGGATTCAACATGTTAAGTTTTAAAAAAGATAAAAAGCCGTCCACGGCTAAGTTCAAATTAAGCTATATAGCCATGCTAATAGTACTGGTTTTATTAGCTATTAGCGCATTACCAAACCTATATCCAAATAAATCGTGGTTGCACGTAAGTAATACGCCGCACAGCGAAACACAATCTTTACCAAGCACTAAAACCCTAGTTACTTTTTTAAATAACCAAGGACTTGAGGTTGAGCAAGGCTTAGATAAACAATCAACTATTAATGTACTTTTAAACGAGCCAACTAAAAGCGCACAGGCGCAAGCGGCTATAAAAGCGCAATACCCAAACACGCAAGTAAAAATTGTTGAGCATGCAACCAGCCCTACATGGTTACAAAATTTTGGTTTATCACCAATAAAGCTGGGCCTTGATTTAAATGGCGGTGTGTTATTTGTACTAGACGTAGATTTAGATAAAGCCGTTGATGAGCAATTAGTCAGTGCGTATCAACAAGCTAAATCAATCATTATTAAGCAAAAAGCACATGGCGTAAAAGCGCAGCAAACACAGTATGGGTTTGAAATAAACGCACTGCCTAATGCAACCGACAAGTTAACCCCCGTTATTGAAGAGCTACAAAGCCGATTTGTTAATTTAGCCGTTGTAACAAGCAATAACGGCAGCGTTAAAGCTGCCAAATTTAATTATTCAGAGCAAGGCCGCAGCAGCTTTGATAAAGAGGTTATGGGGCAAACACTTACAACCCTTCGTTCGCGTATTGAAGAGTTAGGCATTACCGAAGCGGTAACACAGCAACAAGGCAAACATCGCATTCGTATAGAGCTACCAGGCGTGCAAGATCCAACCGAAGCTAAGCGTATTATTGGTGCAACAGCATCGCTTGGTTTTTATCAATTAAAAGAAATTGGCGGGCAAACATTTAATATGCAATCGGGCGGAACCATAAAGCTCGATCCTGTGCCAATTTTTACAGGGGACCATATTAATAATGCAAACATAGGCCGCGACGATTGGGGTAAACCATTGGTACAGCTAAGCCTAGACGGCCAAGGAGGGGATGCAATGTCGGCGTTTTCAAAAGCCAATATTGGTAAGCCAATGGCGACGGTTTACTCTGAGTATTCTCAAAATGCTAAAGGCGAAGTAGTTAAAAAAAGCGAAGTTATTAACGTTGCCAATATTGCTCAGCATTTAAGTTCGCGTTTTAGTATTACCAATATGAAAAGCCAACAAGCGGCAGCCGATCTGGCATTGTTACTACGCGCAGGCTCGCTTACAGCACCCGTTACAATTGTGCACGAACAAACAATAGGGCCAAGCCTCGGCAGCGAAAATATTAGTAATGGCTTAGCCGCGCTTATGTTAGGCATGGGTATTACGCTTGCATTTATGGCGCTTTGGTATCGCCGTTTAGGTCTTATTGCAAACGTGGCACTTATATTAAATTTAACGTCGCTTGTGGGCTTAATGTCATTATTACCAGGGGTTGTGTTAACGCTTCCGGGTATTGCAGGCTTGGTGCTAACCATAGGTATGGCGGTAGACACTAACGTAATAATATTTGAACGCATTAAAGAAGAACGTCGCCAAGGCCGTGCACCATATCAAGCTATTCAAGAGGGTTATAAACAAGCCGCAAATACAATATTTGATGCCAATATAACCACCATGATCACCGCACTTATCTTATACGGCATAGGCTATGGGCCCGTTAAAGGTTTTGCCATTACACTCGCACTGGGGCTTTTAACGTCTGTATTTACAGGTGTGTACGTATCAAAAATATTAAGCCAAACGTTGTATTTAAAAACGGGTAAAAAAGCAGGAGTAAAAGCACATGCTTAATTATTTTTTGAAAGGTGAGGCGGGTACACGTTTACGTTTTATGGGCATGCTTTTAAGCGCCATATTAGTGCTGCTATCAGTATTTACGCTTACGCAAAAAGGTCTAAATTTTGGCCTAGATTTTACCGGCGGTTATTTAACTGAGTTTACAACCAGCCAAAGTGTTGAACTAAAAGAGCTTCAATCGTTTATTGCTAAAAATCACAACGGTGAGTTTGAGCTAACCGCGCAAGGTAATAGTCATTTTCAATTAAGAGAAGCGCCAAGTGCATCAACAACAGCTAATAGCCCTGATTGGCAAAGCGCCGTTACACAAAACGATTATATAAACGCACAGGTATTATCGTCAGCTTATATTGGCTCACAAGTGGGCGATGAGTTATTTGATCAAGGCTGTTTAGCAATGTTTGCTGCAATGATTGTGGTAATGATTTACCTTGCAGTGCGTTTTGAATGGCGATTAGCCGTTGGCTCTGTGGTAGCGCTAGTGCACGATTTAATACTCGTTCTTGGGTTATTTTCACTATTACAAATTGAATTTAACCTAACCGTGCTGGCAAGTTTACTGGCTATTATTGGTTACTCACTTAACGACTCAATAATAGTAGGGGATAGAGTACGTGAGCTTTTACGTGTTCAATCAAACAATGTACTTAGCCCAGCGACCATTATTAATAATGCTATTAAAAGCACACTAACGCGCACCTTAATTACGTCGGGTACTACACTTGCAACGGTTGCGAGCGTTTGGTTACTTGCAGGCGCACCACTGCAAGGCTTTGCTATTGCATTATTTACTGGCATTGTAGTGGGTACGTTCTCGTCTATTTGTATAGCGGCAACCTTGCCGGAGCTATTAGGCTTAAGCGCTAAAAACTACGAAGTTAAAGTAGATGCCCACACGCAAACATTATTAGATATGCCATAAGGTTTTTAATAAAGCACAAGCAAAGAGCTGCACCAACCAGCGGCTCTTTGCTTGTTTAATGTTTATTTAAACCCGGCTAGTATTCCAACCAACCTTGCGGGGTTTAAAACAATGGTTTTAAGCCCCGCAAAAATGTTAAACTGGTAGCCTTATTTTTACTGCCTGTATTGTATTAATCCCCATGAATAAAACCCACGTTATCGAACATCTTCGTTTTGCGCTAGAAGCGCAGCTTACAACAGCAAAAGTAGCGGCAAAAACCGCGCACGACACCGCCACACATGAAGAAAACATAGCCGAAAACAAATACGATACCCTAGGGCTCGAAGCCGCTTATTTAGCACAAGGCCAAGCCCAGCGCGTAAACGATTGCTATAAAAGCATAGAATTGTTTGAGCCTGCTTTTAACGAAAAACCAACCGACAAAATAGCTATCGGTTCGCTGGTATGTTTAGAAGATGATAACGCAGCGCAAAAATGGTTTTATTTAGGCCCAGCCGCTGGTGGTTTAACGGTAAATGTTAAAGAGCACGCAATAGCTGTAGTAACACCCGGCGCACCAATGGGTAAGCAGTTATTAAATAAACAGATTGATGATGAAATTACGTTAACAATTGCAGGTAAAGCCCACGAATATGTGGTGGTAGAGATCTTATAAAGCTTTGGTTTTTTAAGAGAAGCGTTTGCTGGCAGAGCCATACCAACGTAATAATTGCTTATTTATATTCATAAATTAATTGTCGGATGGCATGGCTTCACCATTTCTCCAACCTACAGCTATGCTTTTATAGCGTAACGTGGTGTGTATTTCAATTTGTACAAAGGCATATAATGAGAAGTACCTAATAGTTTAAAAATGAGCAGGGTTGACGTTAGGTGCTCCCTTTTTAATTGATTTTAGTGGTTATACAGCCTCGTTAGTTGTATTTCCCAAGTTGGCTACTCGGTGCTACTATAGTGATACATTTGTTTGGGGATTATTATGAGAGTAGAACTAGTCACAACATTGAAGCGTCAAGCAACGAAGATATTATCTGAACTTCATTCCTCTAAAGAACCTGTGTTGATAACTGAACATGGACAACCATCTGCATACTTAGTAGATGTTGATGATTATGAATTTATGCAAAAGCGTATGCAAATTCTTGAGTCTCTTGCAAAAGGAGAGCAAGCAATAAGTCGTGGTGAAACCATGTCGAATCTTGAAGCTAAAGATAAAATGAATAAATGGCTGAAATAATTTGGACTAATCCAGCTTTGAATGATCTTAACGATATCGCTGAATATATCGCATTAAGCAATTTGCAGTCAGCGAAAAAATTGGTTTCCAAAATATTTGAAAAAGTTGAACGTCTCGAACTCTTTCCTGAATCAGGTAAAAAACCAATTGAGTTAGCTAACCTAAATTATCTTGAACTGGTCGTGAATCCTTGTCGTATATTTTACAAAAAAGATAACAATAAAGTATATATTTTGCACGTAATGAGACAAGAACGAGACTTACGAAAATTTTTGTTGCTAACGCAATATACAGCTAACAAGTAGGTAATCCCTGAGTGAAATTAGTATGACCCCCATACTAATTATTATAAAAAGCAATTATTAAAAAGCCATCCAAACATCTATCAAAATTCCAACTTAACCAATATAAGAACTAAATTATAGTTTGTTTATTAAAAAAATTGCTACACACGTTCCTTAAGTGTTTAATATACGGTACATAAATAATATGGAGGTTGAAATATGAGACATAACAATTGGTCTTGCTCTAAGTGTAATAATAACGAATTTGATACCGGTGAAATAAGAGTTTCGGGTGGCTTTTGGTCAAGAATTTTTGATGTTCAAAATAAAAAGTACACCGCTGTGACATGCAGTCGATGTAGTTTTACTGAATTTTATAAAGGTTCATCATCAACACTTGGTAACGTATTTGATTTCTTTACTGGGTAATCAAAGCTTAAAAAGCACTTTAACTGAAATGTAAACTGATCAGTTCAAGAGATACCTCCTCATTAAGGTGAGGAGGTTAAATGCTTAAACACACCTAAGCGATAATTCGCCTTATTAAATGTAGGTGGACCTTTAGATATACACCAACTAATAGCAGTTAAACAAAATCTATTACACGCACTAATAATAAGCTTCAATAACAGACCATAAGGCTTGGATGAATTTATTTTTATGATTTTTCATCTAACATCCTATATTTTAAATATCCAATTTTAGGTAGCTTTTTTTACAAACTTAGCAGTTACCATCATTTCGCCAATGCCATCTACTTTACAATCAAGTTCGTGATCTTTTTTATCAAGCACTCTTCTAACTACCGCTTTGGTGCCAATTTTGATTACTTGCGAGCTGCCTTTAATTTTTAAATCTTTGGCTACTGTCACTTTGTCGCCATCATTAAGTAATGTGCCGTTGGCATCTTTAACTAAAATAGCGTCTTCATCGCTAGTATTATTAGGGTTCCACTCATGGGCGCACTCGGGGCAAATAAGCAGTTGTTGGTCTTCGTAAACATATTCACATTGGCATTTTGGGCAAGCAGGCAGCGACATTTTTAACTCTCATAAGGTGTTGTTTTGCGTATTTTAATCTGCATTATTAGTTAATCAATATTTTTCATCTTCACGCTAAAAATATCTCGTTTGTGCGTTTTTAAAAAAGGGCATATAAAGCACATGTCGCTTAAGCAATTTAAGCGCTAACTCGTACAGTAGGTACCTGTTAAAGCACCCATCATATTAAGTGATTCGCGCAATGCCCACTTAGTACGATGGGTGTTTCTATTTATAATGCTTAGTATTTTACTAAGCATGCTTTTTATATTTTGACTTAACTAGGAAAAGTCGTGTTTAAAACCTTAATTGTGGTTGATAACAACGAGCAAACGCTTGCTCAATCGTTCGAAAATGTAATTACGTTTAATACCTACTTACGTGATTACCCAAAACATAACGAACCAAAAACACGCATTATTAATCTGTGCGACTCAAGCCAATACTTGAGCAAAGGTTACTATTGCTCATTACTCGCAGAGGCGCGCAAGCACCAAGTTTTACCCAGTGTAAAAACCATTAATGCTCTTCGTAGTGGCCAAGCTCCTATGTTAAATGTGGGCCAAATAGATGGCACACTTTACTTTGGTAATGCCCAAAACGATTTACAATCAAAAGCGGCAAAGTCGGTATTTAAACAATACCCAGCGCCTATTTTATTTGTTGATGAACAAGGATTATTGCAACAAGGGTCTTTGTCGTCTTTAAGCGAGCAGCAGTACAGCGAATTTGTAGCCAAGCTAGATAACTTTACTAAAACGCAGTGGCGTATTAGTTCTGTGCAACGTCGTTTTAGATGGGACATGGCAATACTTGTTGATCATAACGAAAAAGTACCACCGAGTGACAAAGACGCCATTGCACGTTTTATTAAAGCAGCGGCTAAACACGGTATTTATGCACAAGCATTAAGCTTTGACGAAATTGATAACATTGCCCAGTTTGATGCGTTATTTATTCGCCAAACTACAGCGATTGACCACCCAACCTATCGCCTTGCAAGCAAAGCGCAAAGCCTGGGTTTAGTGGTTATTGATGATGCTGAGTCTATTTTGCGTTGTTGTAATAAGGTGTATTTACACGATGCATTTAATTATCAAAAAGTGCCAAGTTTAAAAACGGTTGTAGTGGCTGATCAAGCAAATGAAACGCTTGAGCAATTAGAAGAAGCGTTTACATATCCACTTGTTTTAAAAATGCCTGAAGGGTCGTTCTCCAAAGGTGTGTTTAAAGTTTCAAACCGTGATGAGCTTGCCGCTAAGCTTACAGAGCTGTTTGAATATAGCGCATTAGTGCTTGCACAAGAGTACATGTATACCGAATACGATTGGAGAGTAGGTGTGTTAAACGGCCGTGCAATTTATGCATGCCGCTATTTAATGGCGCGTAACCATTGGCAAATTTATAACCACGATGCTAAACGTTTTTTCTCTGGTGGCTTTGAAACATTACCAACCTTTGAGTTACCAAAAGCGGTATTAGATGCAGCATTAAAAGCATGTAAAACAGTGGGTAGGGGGTTATATGGCGTAGATGTTAAAGAGCATCAAGGCAAAGCATATGTACTTGAAGTAAACGACAACCCAAGTATTGATCACAAGGTAGAAGACGGCTATTTAGGCGACGAGCTATACATGATCATTATGGATGAGTTTAAACAACGCTTAGAAGCACGAGGCCGTGGGTAATAACATGAGCAACCTTGTTATTCGAAAAGCGCTTAGTAGTGATTTAAATGCACTGATCGACGTTGAAAACGCTTGCTTTAATAACGATAAATTAAGTCCGCGTAGTTTAAAACGCTGGCTTAGTGCAAAACACGGTATTTTACTCGTTGCCCAAAATGGCGAGCAAGTATGTGGATATGGATTAGTGTGGTGCCATAAAGGGACTCGTTTAGCGCGTTTATATTCGCTTGCTGTAAAACCCACAATGCAAGGTAAGGGCGTTGCAAAGACATTGCTTACTAGCCTTGAAAAAGAAACGTATGAGCGAGGGCGTATTTACCTTCGTTTAGAAGTGGCTGTAAATAACGAAGGTGCGATAGGGCTTTATAAAAGCTTAGGTTACAGAGTGTTTGGTCAATATAGCGATTATTACGATGACCACAGTGACGCACTACGAATGCAAAAAAACATTCGACAAACGAGTGAGTTAAAAGTGGCGCGTTTAACGCCGTGGTATCAGCAAACTACTGAGTTTACGTGCGGACCTGCTGCGCTATTAATGGCAATGGGTGCACTTGAGCCAACAACTGAGCTAACTCAATCACATGAGCTGGCACTTTGGCGTGAAGGTACCACCATTTTTATGACATCGGGTCATGGTGGTTGCCATCCGTTTGGCTTGGCGCTTGGGGCTAATAAGCGTGGTTTTAAAAGCGAAGTAATGGTTAATACCACAGAGCCTTTGTTTTTAGATGGCGTACGCAACGAAAACAAAAAAGTGGTACTTGCCACCGTGCATCAGCAATTTGTAGATGGTATTGCACAGGCAAATATACCGCTTACGTATAAAGATGTAGAGCTTGAGCATATTGAGCAGTGGTTAAGTAAAGGCTTTAGTGTGCTGTTATTAATTAGTACATACAGTTTTGATGGTAAAAAATCGCCACACTGGGTGTGTGTTACGCACCTTGATGAGCACTGCGTGTATGTTCACGACCCATTTTGTGAGCCCGGTAATGATAAACAGCTCGCAATAGATTGCCAATATGTACCTATTGCACGAAGTGATTTTAGTAAAATGTCAGCGTTTGGTAGCCAACGTTTAAGAACGGCGGTGGCTATAGCTAATAAAATATAAGGTTAACAGTGACTTTTTTAGATTTAATTGATGTAGCCCCGTATTCGTGGGCAGCTATTGGTACTGCGGCTTTTTGTGGTGCTATTATTGGAATAGAGCGCCAATTGCGTGGTAAACCTGTAGGAATTCGTACATCAGCTCTAATAACGCTGGGCACGTATTTGTTTTTATCCACTGCGTTTAATTTACAGGGGGATGTAATTGATCATTCTCGTGTAGTTGGGCAAATAATTACAGGTATTGGCTTTTTAGGGGCAGGCGTTATGCTCGCAAAAGATGGTGCGGTAGTTGGCGTAACCTCTGCTGCAACCATTTGGGTGCTTGCATCAATAGGCGTGATGATAGCGACCGAAAACCTTGGTGCTGCAATAAAACTCTCGGTACTGGTGGTCGGTATTTTATATGGTGTAGACGTACTTGAGGCTAAATTTAAAAGCTTAAGCAAAGGCGTACACACTAAAGTAAAAAACTATCAAAAGCGCTATTATCGAAAAGAATTTAACGAATCAGAACGCCACTAAAAGTGGCGTTTTTTAGTGCTATTGAAATTAGTACTATTCGAACAAGCACTATAATTAGCCAAATAACTTTCGTCTAACTACTTTTCTGTAGCCACTGGGTGTTTGGCTTAATACTTTTTTAAACACGCGGGTTAAATGCCCTTGGTCGTTATATCCAACTTCTAAAGCCACTTCTTGAATTGATAAATTTGATGATGCTAATAACTCTTTCGCACCTTCTACGCGTAATTGTTGCCAATACTCAATAGGGCTTTGATTAGTGGCGGCTCTAAAACGGCGGGTAAAAGTACGATAGCTTAAGCTAAATTGAGCTGCGACTTCTTGCAGGTTTAACTCGGTGGCTAAATTTGTTTTTAGCCAAAACTGAATTTGCGCAATTAGCTCATCGGGGTGGCGGTCTACTGCACCTTCTAAGTAGCGTTGATCTTCATAGGGTTTGCGTATTTCGTGCGAAAAATTACGCTCTACATGCTGCGCGGCGGCTTTTGTGTAGTACTGGCTGATAATATGTACGATCACATCTGCAAGGGCATTAAGGCTTGCTACGGTATACATGCGCTCTGATTGGGTTATAAAAAAGTCGGGCTTTAAGCGCACCTGCGGGTAGTCATGGCTAAATTGTTTGGCGTAATGCCAATGGGTGGTAGCAGGGTGGCCATCAAGTAAGCCAGCCTCTGCTAATAAACAGTTGCCAGTGCCGACACCAATTATATGGCTGCCTGCGCTAAAGCTTTCGCTCAGCCAATCAACTATTTCTTGATTTGTTCGCACCACTGGGCGTGGGTTCCGCCAAATACCCGGCACTATAATCAAATCGCTGTAAGGCGCGTTAGTTGTTATGCAATCAGGATTTATAGCAAGGCCTGCACGGGTGGGTATAGATTCAGCACTTTTAGCCACTAAATTTATAGCAAGTGGCCTAAAGCTTTGCTTATCAAGATGCCCTTTAGCAAAGGCCTCGCCGGCTCTTAGCATTTCTATAGGCAGCGTTAAACTAGTCACTAATAAATGCGGATATACCGCTATAGCAATGTTTAGAGGTGGATTAGTGTGTTTATCAGTCATATAAATGCTCCGACCAGTACCTTTTGGCCTTTTGTGCTTAATATTTGGCTATTAAAGCACAATGCGTGGTGCATAATCCATTTAAACTGCCTCTTCTCCTTATAACACGTTTCTAAAAGGTAAATTATGACAGCATTACCCGTTATAGTAGGCATGGGTGGCATTAACGCCGCTGGCCGTACTTCTTTTCATCAAGGTTATCGCCGTATCGTGTTAGATAGTTTAAATGCTCAAGATCGCAGTGAAACATTTTTAGGCCTCGCCACACTGATGAATCTAGTAAGCGTTGTAAACGGCCAATTACAAGATACACAAGGTAATAATGTTGAGCAAAGCGACATAGAAGCACGCTTTGGTGAGCAAATTATTGCTGGTACACTTATTCGTAAAATTGAAAAAGAACACTTTGATGCCGATGCCACACCGTGGCAGCAAAAAATGACACTAACCGCATCAAGCGATAACGCAATTGTGTTTGAAACGCGTACTCGCGACTTACCTGCACCTGTTCCAGCTAGCTGGCAGGTTGAAGAGCTTGAAGGCAAAAAAGTTAAAGTAACTATTGCAGCCGACTTAGACGTAAAGCACGACTCAACACGCGATAACCCAATTAAATCTGCTGGGCAATTTCCGACTGGGTTTGATCCATCAGTTATGTATAACAGCCGCTATCAGCCTCGTGGTTTGCAAGCCACTATTTTTGCAGCTACAGATGCGATTAAATCAACAGGGCTTGATTGGCAGCATATTATGAATAGCGTAGAGCCAGATAAAATTGGTACCTATTCAGCATCGGTAATTGGCCAAATGGACGACAAAGGCCTAGGTGGTTTAGTAAAAGCGCGCCAACAAGGCGACCGTGTTAGCACTAAGCAGTTAGCACTGGGCTTAAATACAATGTCTACCGATTTTATTAATGCCTATGTTACGGGCAATGTAGGGACTACGTTTTCGACCTCGGGCGCATGTGCAACGTTTTTATATAATTTACGTGCAGCGGTTAATGACATACAAGCAGGGCGTACACGCGTTGCGGTTGTCGCAAGTGTTGAGTGTGCTATTACACCAGAAGTTGTAGAAGGCTTTGGTAACATGAGCGCACTTGCAAACGTTGAAGGTTTGCGCCGTTTAGATAACTTATCAAATGATGAAGAACCTGATTACCGTAATAGCAGCCGCCCATTTGGCGATAACTGTGGCTTTACATTAGGTGAAGGCGCGCAAGTTGCTATTTTAATGGATGATGCTTTAGCCCTTGAGTTGGGCGCTGATATTATGGGCAGCGTACCGGATGTGTTTGTAAATGCAGATGGCGTTAAAAAGTCGATTACATCACCTGGACCTGGTAACTATATTACAATGGCAAAATCAGCCGCACTTGCTAGCAGCTTATTAGGTAAAGAAGCACTGCAAGAACGTAGCTTTATTTTAGCCCATGGTTCTAGTACACCGCAAAACCGTGTAACAGAGTCTTTGATTTATCATAAAGTAGCGCAAACGTTTGCTATAGATAACTGGAAAGTAACAGCGCCAAAAGCGTATGTTGGCCATACTATTGCACCTGCAAGCGGTGACCAGTTAGCGATTGCGTTAGGCATATTTAGCCATAATATTATGCCGGGTATTACCACAATTGATAAAGTGGCTGATGATGTTTATAGCGACCATCTTGATATTCGTAATAGCCATTACGAGTGCGCTGATATGGATATTGCTTTTATAAATTCAAAAGGCTTTGGCGGAAACAATGCAACAGCGACTGTACTTTCACCAAAAGTAACAATGCAAATGCTTGCTAAGCGCCATGGCGATGATGTTATGACTAGTTACACACAGAAAAATAGTGTGGTTAGCGCTTCGCAGAAAACGTATCAAACGCAAGCAGATTTAGGCCAATATGAGCTTATTTATCGCTTTGGCGACGGACTTATTGACGACAACGACATTGTAATAGACGAGCAAAGTATTCAGTTACCAGGCTTTGAAAAAGCAATTACGTTTAGCACAACAAACTCCTATCAAGATATGTTTTAAGCACACATACTTGTTAGCAAGGCGCTTTTTAAGCGCCTTTTTTAATGCCATAAATATATTTATCTATTAAGTTCTTTCTAAGTAAAGCTCATTAAATAAACTAATTTTTTGTATTTACACTTGCTTTTATATCGATCGTTTGTTTCTATTATATAAACACTATCTAGGATGGATAAAATCGATGAAAAAACTCATATTAGCGCTTTCTTTTACTTCTGCTTTTACTCAACTCCCTGCGTTTGCTGACGACTTTGTCCCTGCAGAGGTGATTAATAAAAATTACGATCAACTTACTAATACCTCACCGCGTGCGTCTCGATTAGAAGGAATTAATTTAAGTAGTTATCTTGTTGATGAAAACGGCCAAGTGAGCGATATCGAAATTGTAGCTACAGCTGGTCAAAAAAAGTATCAAAGAGAAGTAATGGACTACGTGTCTAAGCTCAACTACAAAAGTGCAAAATTAAATGGCGAGACTATACCTGTAGCAAAAACTATTACTGTAAGTTCGCAAAATTTACATGCTGGTTTTTCAAATGACAAAGCGTCTCGCGGCTTTTTTAATGATTATGAACAAGCTAGTAAGTTAATCGATGAAAAGAAATACGATGAAGCTAAAAGCCGTATTGATGAGTTAGAAAACGAACATACGAAAAATACGGTTGAGATTGTTTTGCTTGCATGGCTTAAAAGCCAGCACAGCTATTTTGTACAAGATTGGAAGAGCTTTGATCAGCACATCAACGAAGCGTTTTTATTTCGAGGTAACCTACCAGATCAAATTCAAAAGCGTGTGATAAAAAATGCATTACAATGGTTTATATCAAAACAAGATTATGTACGTGCCTATGACGCAATAGATGCGTTAGGCAATATTGAATCCATCACTTTTACACAGCAAAATAAGGAGCAGTTATTAGCTCAAGTTAATGACATTTATAAAAGTTCTGGCGATATAAAACAACAAATAGAGCTATTGCCTAAGCAGGCGGTATTACCTTTATTGTCAAAAAGTGAAGTAGCGCTTGAAGCGCAAATGCCGCTAACTAAAGTCCAGTTACGCTGCGAGAACAAAGTAGTAAATTACGATACAAGCACAATTGATAAAATTGTAATTTCACAAAACGATGTGCGTTGTGGGTTATTAATTAAAAGCGCTCAAGCACAAACTGTTACGCTAAAGCAAAGTGGTGATAGCTTTTTATAAGTTTTACGTATTGGTTAATGACATAAAACCCCGCAAATATTATGCGGGGTTTGTGTTTTTACTTATATATATTTAGCAATTAAGCTATGTTTGTGGCTTCGCTTCCAAACAATGTATCGCTTAGCGAGTAGGGTTGTTAGCCCTATTACAACGGCTATAAATAAAAGTGTTGCTGTGTAACTCATGCCATAACCTTCAGGCAAACCAACGAGAGTATCTGCGTAGGTCATATCGCTAAAATTAAAGCCAAGAATAGGTATAAGTAACCAAGCAATAGCATGTAATAAATACAAATGCACAAGGTATGAAAACATACTTGTTTTACCCAGTACTTGTAAAAAGTTATGCGAAAAATCGGTTTTTAAACCACTTAATGCTTTTAAAGAAATAAGTCCAAGGCCTACTGTAAGTAGCATAAACTGCAGCGAAAGCGGATACTTTGTTGGGTTTAGAAACGACATAACAGTGAGTAATGAGCTTGTATTTATAGCAAACTGTGACATATCACCGTATAAGTTAAATCCCCGTAAAACGCCATAAAGCGCAAGGCAAGTAACGCCTAATAATAATGCGTGATTCATCACTTTTTTACTGTATTGTTGCGCTTTGTAATAAACACCAGCGCAATATGCCAATGCCATTAAGCCAACAATGGGGGCAACTGGGTAGGTTGTTCTAATTTGAAAATCAAATGGGAGATCAAGTACATTTTTTTGATGTGCAATAGACCAAGCAGTATGTGCAAATGTATTAGGCTCAAAGCTTGTGCCATCAAATAAATTATGCCCAAACACGAGTAATAAGCCTGCTACAAAAATGGCATAAATGCCAAGGAAACGCAGCAGTCCTAAAATCACAAAGCCCCAGCCGATAGCCCAAATAACTTGTGCGTATAGCATTGGATATAATGGGTTAAAGCTCCAAGACCACGAAACAATAGTAAATTCAAACAAAATTAGGACTAAACCACGAATAATCAAGCTCTGTGAAAATGCTTTAGTGGATACATATTTATGCTCTGTTATAGCCGCAGATAGACCTGCTAAGAATACGAAGAGTGGTGCGCAAAAGTGAGAAACAAAACGCGTAAAAAAGGTAACGGGATCAGTCCCTGGAATGGTCATCGGATCGGTAACTGAGTAATTAAGGCAATAATACATACCATGGTCAATAACCATAAATAAAATTATAGTGCCTCGTAATATATCAATATGATGTAAGCGGTTATCGGTTGAAGGTAGCGACATAAGAGAGCTATATAGAGTGATTTAAAACTGTATTTATTATATGTTATATAGTATCAAATTAAAACCGTGTATTTATATTTTGCCAGTGATTATACACACGCAATGCGACCAATATTTGCTCGCATTACTTGTAATAATACAGCTAATTATCACTTAAACTTTTTTACATACCTTAGCGTTATAAAATTAATAATGGCAAGTAAAATGGCTATTTCGTAACGGCTGTAGGCTACGGCTATACCAATTAAGCCCATATTCCAAATACTTGCAGCGGTTGCTGTGCCGGAGGTTGATTTGTTATTTTTCAAAATAGCCCCACCGCCTATAAAACCAATGCCAGTAATGATGCCTTGTAACATTTTAGATTGAGCTTCTGCGCCATCTAAAACCGACATAGCTATTAATGCATACCCACACGATGCAACCGCAACAAGAGGAAAGGTACGAAGGCCTGCACCATCATGGCTACGCTCTCTGTCGTAAGCCATAGGTAGCGCAAGTAGGTATGCAATACCTAAATGTATTAAGTTATCGATGATTTCATTCCACTGTAAATCAATTTCCATTATTGAGCCTATGCGGGTTAATTTTGTTAATAACAAGCAAACAACGGGCCATTGCATAAATAACTAATAATCAATGGTTTATTGTAGGAAGCTGAGTTTAATAAAAATTATTGAGGAAACTTTTACATGTTTTTATTACTATTTTACGCGATAGTTAATTTGATCTGAGTTTTAAAGACCCGTATTCTTTTATCCTACCTAAAAGACACCTATGTGAACCTTTTACCTTTAAATAAAACATTAATCACAACAACTAAACTTAAAAAACAGCGTTACTATTTTGCGCTGGGTTATCTGTTTTTGCTTTTTTATTTCCTGAATTTCTCACAGAACACTTACAACCTACCATTAATAAAACTTTAGGTTATTTAGGATCGCCATTTTTTATATAGCAGCTGGTGGGTGTTACAAGAGAGTTTATAAATGATTTTAGGTAGTAATACTTACATTTTTTTACAGAGTTACAATAAAAAACGTATACAATTTAGGTAATATTTTGTTTAGGATGAATGATGAAAACAATTATTGTACTTTTGTTTTTTTATTGCCTTTCTGGCTGTACAGTTGCGGGCGCTATTATTGATGGGCAAGCACAATCTCAGGCGCGTAATGATAAAAATAGTATTAGCCCGGCGCAGTCAACACCTTATAAAAACCCACTAGAGCCAGTACCTACAGATAAAAACGGATTTAACTTTACTGATATGGGATTAAAGATAGATTCGGCTCTTGTTAGCCTAGTTAAAGGGGAAAGCACTACTACGCAAGTATGTAGGCAGGTCACTAAAAGTCTAAAAGAGTGTGTAGAGGTAGAAAAGTCATCTCTACACACTAATGAGTCTAAGCAGTTAAAAACTGATGATGAAATAATAAGTGTTGGTCAATAAAGCTGCTTATAAAAAAGTAGCTATGGTCGTAGCCTGCTTGCATTTCAAGTGTAAGCGGGTAGCCTTTTTTATCTGCAATAGCGACTAAGTTTTCTGGCTTAAGTTGCTCTTGTAAAAAACCATCGGCATCACCTTGACTCACTAACATAGGTAAGTAATTAGCTTGCTCTGCGTTTTTCATCAGCTCGCAGCTGTCGTATTGCTTCCAAAGCGCTTTATCATTTCCTAAATAACCAGTAAATGCTTTTACACCCCAAGGGCATTCAATCGGATTTACAATAGGGCTAAAAGCCGAGGCACTTACAAACGCAGTCGGGTTTTTAAGTGCGACCATTAATGCACCGTGCCCGCCCATAGAGTGACCGCTAATTGCTTTTGTGCTTGTTACCGGAAAATGTTGTTCAATCAATGCTGGTAATTCACTAACAACATAATCGTACATATTAAAATGGGTGTTGTAAGGAGCTTGCGTGGCATTTACGTAAAAGCCTGCGCCTTGTGCAAAGTCGTAACTGTCTTCATTGGGTACGTTTTCGCCACGCGGGCTGGTGTCAGGCGCTACAATAGCAATGCCTAGCTCTGCTGCTTTTTTAAATGCACCGGCTTTTTGCATAAAGTTTTCATCGGTACAGGTTAAACCCGATAACCAATAAAGTACCGGTACTTTATTTGTTTCACTTGCGCCTGGTGGTAAAAATACGGCAAAGCGCATAGTGCAATGTGTACTTTGCGAGCTGTGAGTATATTGCTTATGCCAACCGCCAGACACTTTTACACTTGAGATATTTTCTAACATACTTAATCCTTAAAAGCCGTAAACTTAAAAGTATTACGGCTTATTAATAAGCTATTTTACGAATGCAGTTTATTAGTAATGAATGACTGTACGAATACTTTTGCCTTCGTGCATTAAATCAAACGCTTCGTTAATATCTTCAAGGCTCATTGTGTGAGTAATAAAGTCGCTAAGAGCAAATTCACCTGCCATGTAACGCTCAACAATTTCAGGGAGTTGTGAACGGCCTTTAACGCCACCAAATGCACTACCACGCCATACACGCCCAGTTACCAGCTGAAACGGACGGGTTGATATTTCTTGGCCTGCACCTGCCACACCAATAATTACCGACTCACCCCAACCTTTGTGGCAGCACTCAAGCGCTGAGCGCATTACGTCAACATTACCGATACATTCAAACGAGTAGTCAACGCCGCCATCTGTCATTTCAACAATAACTTCTTGAATTGGCTTATCGAAATCTTTTGGATTAATTAAATCAGTTGCACCTAGTTTTGTAGCTAAATCGAATTTAGTGGTGTTTATATCAACACCAATAATACGACTTGCACCAGCCATTTTTGCGCCAATAATCGCAGACAAACCAATACCGCCTAAGCCGAATATAGCAACAGTGTCGCCAGGCTTTACTTTAGCGGTGTTGGTAACTGCGCCCATGCCTGTTGTTACACCACAGCCTAGTAAGCAAATCTCTTCTAGTGATGCTTCTTTATTTACTTTAGCAAGTGAGATTTCTGGCAATACAGTGTACTCAGAGAACGTTGATGTCCCCATGTAGTGATAAATTGGTTGGCCATCTTTAAAAAAGCGTGTAGTGCCGTCTGGCATTAGGCCTTTACCTTGTGTTTCGCGCACGGCTGAACACAGGTTAGTTTTACCTGAAGTACACATTTTACATACGCCACATTCTGCAGTGTATAAAGGAATAACATGATCCCCAACTTCAACACTCGTTACGCCTTCGCCAACTGCATAGACAACACCAGCGCCTTCGTGACCTAAAATAGCAGGAAATATGCCCTCAGGATCTTGGCCTGATAATGTAAATGCATCGGTGTGACATACACCTGTAGCGGTAATTTTTACCATTACTTCGCCTTTTTTAGGCATCATCACATCAACTTCTTCAACACTAAGTGGTTGATTAGGACCCCAAGCAATGGCGGCTTTTGATTTAATAAATTCAGACATGTGTTTTATTTCCTTTAACTGGCTATTAAAAAATAATTGTAGACCCAATTTGCTTGGGTGATGGGCTTATTGTATTTGTTTCTCAAATAATGATAATCTCAATTTTATTAAAACACTTTTACAGTATGGTAATAATGGCGCGTTGGGATGGAATTGATGAGTTTATAGCGGTTGGTGAAGAGGGTAGCTTTACTGCGGCTGCAAAAATGCTTGGGCTTTCGGTTGCGCATATTAGCCGCCATGTCACAGCGCTTGAGCAACGTTTAAATACACAACTATTAACTCGTACAACCCGTAAAGTGGTTTTAACTAAAGAAGGTGAAGTGTACTTACACCAAATAAAGCACTTACAACACGCTATGGACGAGGCAACTCAAGGCCTTGCTCAGCAACAAAGTACGCCTAAAGGTAAAATAAAGCTCACAGCACCAGTTATGTACGGAGAGAGCTTTATTATGCCCATAGTGCATAATTTTATGAAGGATCATCCCGAGGTCGAAGTTGTTGCCACACTAAGTAACGAGCAAGAAAATTTATTAGAGGGCGGATTTGATTTAGCCATAAGGCTAGGGCACTTAAAAGATTCGAGCTTAAAAGCGCGTAGGTTAAGTGCGCGGCGTTTTATTATGTGCGCGGCACCACAGTATTTAACGCGATTTGGTGAGCCGCATACTTTAGGCGAGCTAAACAGCCATGAATGTTTAATTGGGAATAGTAGCTACTGGCGCGTAAACGAAAATGGGCGCGATAAACACATTAAAATAGCGGGACGGCTACAGTGTAATAGTGGTTGGGCGCTGGTGGATGGCGCAAAAAAGGGGCTTGGTATTGTACAGCTCCCAGACTACTACATTGAAAACGAAATTAACTCAGGGCAATTGGTGCCTATTTTAACACCCTATCAACCACAGCAAGAAGGGGTATGGGGCGTATATCCACCAAGGCAGTTTGTGGCGACTAATGTACGGGTATTGCTCGATTATTTAGTTAAAGGGCTGAAAGCTTAATCGCGAATTAATGGTTAAGCATGTATTGCTGTAAATATAGCCAAGTATCAGATTTTTAAATTATTTCTTACATTTTACGCCATACCCAAAGGCACTTTTTTCGTGCTACTATTGCTCAATACTTTTACGATAAGTGTTAAAAATAATATGTTTCAACCGGTTAGCTTATTTATAGGGCTTAGATATAGTCGCTCCTCTAAAGGAAATGCGTTTATATCGTTTATTTCGTTTTTTTCTATTGCCGGTATCGCTATTGGTTTAATGGCATTATTTACGGTAAGCAGTGTAATGAACGGGTTTGAAAATCGCCTAAAAACCAATATGCTTGGACTTATTCCGCATGTTGAAGTTAGCGCAGGTAAACACACTGCCACCCAAATGAACACCCTAAAAACCGACCTCGAACAATCTCCTTATGTTGATCATGTAAGCTTATATCGCCACGGCGAAGCTATTTTGCAAACAAATAAAGACTTGCACGGCGTTTTACTACAAGGCCTTTATAACGATAGTGGTTCTTTGTATAAAATTACCGATAAAATAGTGCAAGGCGATTGGAAAACTGTATTAAACAAAAATTACAACATTGCTATAAGTCGTTATTTGAGTCGTAAATTAGGCGTTAGCGTGGGTGATAAGCTTCGCGTTATTATGCCTAATGCTTCAACGTATACACCTCTTGGGCGAGTACCCAGCCAGCGTTTATTTAAAGTGGCCGCAATATACGAAACAGGATCTGAGATAGATATGGCACTTGCGTTTACAAGTGGCGCTTCACTACAGCGGGTGTTAAAGCTGGATAAAAACACTGCACCAAATTTAAGTGTTTCATTGCACGAACCTTTCGAACTAGATGAATTTATTGAAGCAAGCCAACGTATTTTAAAAGATCACAATTACAGTGATTGGCGCAGTACCCAAGGTACTCTATTTGCAGCCGTTGCTATGGAAAAACGCATTATGTCTATGTTGCTTGCCCTCATTGTATTGGTCGCTGTGTTTAATATTGTATCAGCACTGACCATGATGGTAAGCGAAAAACAAGGTGAGGTAGCCATACTACAAACGTTAGGTTTAACACCTTCGCAAGTGCAAAAAGTGTTTATGGTGCAAGGCTTATATAACGGCGTAATTGGTACCGCAATAGGCGCATTTTTAGGTGTAATATTTAGTTTATATATAAATGAGCTACTTGCATTAGTGGGCTTAAACTTATTGGCGGGTATAGAGCTTCCGGTAAAATTTGATATTTTGAGTTTAGTAATAATAGCGTTTGCCAGTATTGCTATGAGCTTTTTAGCTACCTTATATCCTGCGCGTAAAGCCGCAAAAGTAAAACCAGCAGAGGTATTACGTTATGAATGATTTAGTAATTAGTTGTGAAAATTTAAGTAAAGTTTATCAAGATGGCAGCAACCAAGTTGAAGTATTAAAAGGCGTTGATTTAGCGCTTCAGCAAGGTGAAATGCTCGCTATTGTGGGGAGTTCTGGCTCTGGTAAAAGTACGCTTTTACACATACTTGGCACATTAGATACCGCAAGCTCAGGTAGCGCTAAAATTAAAAACCAAGAAGTTGCAAAACTTTCGCGAACAGAGCAAGCCGCATTTAGGAACCAAAATTTGGGCTTTATCTATCAATTTCATCACTTATTAATGGAGTTTAGCGCAGTTGAAAATGTGGCTATGCCATTATTAATTAAAGGCTTGAGTGCAAAAGAAGCCAAAGCTCAAGCGCTCGATATGCTCGAAAAAGTAGGCCTTGGACATCGCAGCTCGCATAAACCGTCTGCGCTTTCAGGTGGAGAGCGCCAACGCGTTGCTATTGCCCGTGCATTGGTTACAAAACCTGCGCTTGTGCTTGCTGATGAACCAACCGGTAATTTAGATAAACAAAATGCGATTAAAATTTACGATTTAATTAATGAGCTTAACCAAAGCTTAAACACGAGTTTTGTGGTAGTTACACACGATTTAGAACTTGCCGATAAGCTAGGAAAAATAGCTTATTTAGACGATGGAAAACTAGCTATTAAAGAGTCGCAGCATGTTGCTTAGTGCATTTTTAAGTAAACGTTTTAGAGCCTATTCAGGTCACAAAGATGAAAAAAACGGCTTTGTTAGTTTTATAGCTAAAGCGTCGACTATTGGTATTTTATTAGGTGTCGCGGTTTTAATTGTAGCGCTGTCGGTAATTAATGGTTTTGAGCAGCAACTAGTACATAGATTACTAAGTGTTGTGCCGCAGGTTGAATATGTAGCACCAAGTAGACCCATTGCAAATTGGTCGCAAAAGGTTGAGGATTTACAAACACAACCGCATATAACAGGTGCTGCGCCATTTATTGCAGTGAATGGGATGGCGCAATATAAAAGCCAGCTAAAAGCGATAGAAATTCGAGGTGTTGAGCCATCGCTCGAGAGTAATGTATCGGCGGTAAACCAGTTTACCAGTGGTAAATTAGTGAGTCAGTTAGGCCTTGACGATGTAATTTTAGGTAAGCAAATAGTAAAACAGTTAGATGCAAAAGTAGGCGACAACATTACGTTACTTATTCCGCAAATAGGCCAAAAAGGTCAGTCATTATTAGCGCCTAAACGCGTAACACTTAACCTTGCAGGTGTTATAGAAATGGGCGGACCGATTGATAGTACCGCTGCGTTTATACATCTTAATAAAGCGCAGCAAACATTGGGTTACGATGAAACTCAAGTAACAGGGCTGCGGTTAAGTGTTGATGATGTGTTTTCGGCGCACCAAATAGCGCTAAAAGTGGGCCAAACTATTGACGACTACGTGTATGTTTCTAGTTGGTTTAGAACCCAAGGCAGCCTTTATCAAGATATTCAAATGGTACGTACCATTGTTTATATTGTGGTGTTTTTAATTATAGCGGTAGCCAGTTTTAATATTGTATCGTCCTTAGTGATGGAAGTACGCGAAAAACAAGGCAATATCGCAATTTTAAAAACCATGGGCGCGAAAGACAGTACTATTTTAGCCACCTTTGTAATGCAAGGCTTAATGCAAGCATTTGTAGGCGTGGCACTAGGGACACTAATTGGCGTAGTATTAGCGCTTAATATAAGTGAGCTTTTTACGTGGATAAGCCAATTATTTGGAGCCAATCCACTTGAGGGCGTTTATTTTATAGAGTTTTTACCAAGTAAATTAGTACTTGAAGACATTGGTATTACAGTGATTGTTACGTTTTTGCTTGCGATACTTGCCACTATTTATCCTGCATGGCAAGCAACGCGCGTAGATCCTGCAAAAGTGCTTGGTAACTAGGTATAAGAAGCTCAGATAAAAATTAATAGGGTGGTATTAGTAAACCTGTTAAACTAGGTGCTTATTTAAAATTAAGCAATAACTGCTTGGTTGCTATACCTCACTTTGGGATTTACTTTGACTAATAACGATATTTTACGCCGCATTCGCTACACTTTTAACTTAACTGATACTGCTATGGTCAATGTTTTTGCATCAGCAGAGCATACGGTCACCAAAGAGCAAGTAATTGCATGGTTAACTAAAGAAGGTGAAGAGGCTTTTACCCCAATAAGTGATACTGAGTTTGCTAGCTTTTTAAATGGGTTTATTAATACCCAACGTGGCAAACGCGAAGGTGAGCAACCAGAGCCAGAGAAAAAGCTAAACAACAATATTATCTTTATGAAGCTACGTATTGCGTTAAACATGAAAGCAGAAGATGTTATAGCAACACTTGCACTTGTTGATTTTGATTTAAGTAAGCATGAGTTAAGCGCATTTTCTCGTAAAGTAGATAACAAACATTACCGAGTTTGTAACGATCAAATATTACGTTTGTTTTTAACTGGCGTACAAAAGCAGCATCGCCCAGAAGAGTCTGCTGAGTAACTGGTTTTAGCTAATTAGCTTTTAGTTAGTGGGTTTTTTGCGAGCGCAATGCAGTATAAAACCCATTAATTGTTATATTTTCAAACAAACCCATACCTAACCTAATACTTCTAAAACTCCCTTTTGAAAATATAAAAATTCGCTTGGCACTGTTCTAATTTTAAATCTGTGAATTTAAATTCATCTTTAATAAATAAAAATCAAACTTCCAATCAAAAATAATTCACGCAGCACGCGTTAAATATCTCAATTTTTCATGCTAAGGTAATAGTTAATTATATTAAATTAAGACCTTAAAGCATGAATCATAAACTTGATCACGTTTACTTTAACATCTGATAAATACTTTTATTATTAACACGGAAGAATAATTATGAATTATATCCATAGCACAATCGCACAATTAAAAAATAGCAGTCCTGCACAATGCGAGTTTTATCAAGCTGTTGAAGAAGTACTTGAATCACTCGAACCTATCTTAGAAAACTCAGAACAATACAAAAAAAATGCCATTATACAACGCTTAGTTGAGCCTGAACGCCAAATTATGTTTAGAGTTCCTTGGGTTGATGATGAAGGCAATATTCAGGTAAATAAAGGCTACAGAATTGAGTTTAACTCTGCACTTGGCCCCTATAAAGGAGGCTTACGTTTTCACCCAAGTGTGAATGCCAGCATAATTAAATTTTTAGGGTTTGAGCAAATATTTAAAAATGCTTTAACAGGTTTACCGATCGGTGGTGGTAAAGGCGGGGCAAACTTTGATCCAAAAGGGCGCTCAGATGCTGAAATAATGCGTTTTTGCCAATCATTTATGAGCGAGCTCTATCGCCATATTGGCCCTACAACCGACGTACCCGCTGGAGACATTGGAGTAGGGGCGAGAGAAATAGGTTACTTGTTTGGTCAATATAAGCGTTTGACTGGGCGCTATGAAGGTGTTTTAACAGGTAAAAGCTTATTGTGGGGGGGATCGCTTGTACGAAAAGAAGCCACGGGATATGGCGCTGTTTATTTTGCTGACTATATGCTGCAAGCGCGCGGCGATAGCCTACAAGGTAAGCGCTGCTTGGTCTCGGGCGCAGGTAATGTTGCTATTTATGCCATGGAAAAGCTTTATCAAATGGGGGCAACACCAGTAAGTTGCAGTGACTCTCGTGGCACTGTGTATCATGAGTCGGGTATAGATTTAAATCTTATTAAATGTTTGAAAGAGCAATCGCGTGATTGCTTGAGCGAATATAAACAAACTCACCCCGATGCTATTTATATTCCTGTAAATGACTACCCTAAAGATGGGCACGCTGTTTGGCGCTTTAATGCTGCCGCTGCTTTTCCGTGCGCCACACAAAATGAATTAACACAGGCAGACGCTAACGCATTATTATCCGGCGGTTGTTTATTAGTAAGTGAAGGTGCAAACATGCCTTCAACAAAAGAAGCTATTGATTGCTTTATTGCTGCAAAAATTGCGTATGGACCAGGTAAAGCGGCCAATGCCGGCGGCGTTGCGACAAGCCAATTAGAAATGGCACAAAATGCGAGTATGCAAAGTTGGACCTTTGAAGAAGTTGATGAAAAGCTAAAACAAATTATGAAAAATATATTTGTTACCGCCAACGATACCGCTACAGAATTTGGTGAGCCTGGAAATCTTTTATTAGGCGCTAACATTGCAGGCTTTAGGCGCGTCGCCGATGCAATGATTGAGCAGGGCGTCGTTTAATATTAAAGCTGAACATAAGGCTTTACTATAATGTGATTTTAAAACTAGCCATAAAATTGAGTATATTATGGTTAGTTTTAAATATTAACGCCATTAGTGAACTATAACCCTATAAAGCTGGGCTATAACAGCGTAGGATCAAGTTACTTTCGAATGAAAATTAGGTTTGCACTTTAGGTGCATTAAGACAAAAAATTATGCAACTAACTGCAAAACCATCACTTCCTAATGCGTTACTTATTTCTATTAGCACACCACAATTTAAAGGCGACGAAGCAACAGAGTCGCTTGCAGAGCTTGCTCGTTTGGTGACTACGTTAGGATTTAAAGTAGTAGGTACGCAATCGCAAAAGCAAAGCTCAACTCAAAAAGTTAATGTACTGGGCTCAGGTAAACTAGCTGAAATAGCCCACCTTACCGGTAATAAAGGGATGGTTGAAAACGAGCAAGAAGATGATTTACTTGATGAAGACCCTTTAACCGAAATATCCTCAGAAATTCCGTCAAACGATTTAGATTTTGCATGTGCTGATGTAGTGGTATTTGACTGCGATTTAACGCCTTCTCAACTACGTAATGTTGAGAACCAGCTAGGTGTAGAAGTATTTGACCGCACCGGTATTATCATTGAAATATTTAGTCGTCATGCGCGTACTAAAACTGCAAAATTACAAGTTGAAATAGCTCGCCTTAATTATGTAGCGCCACGACTGCGTGAAACATCAACAGGTGATAAAGAACGCCAAATGGGTAAAGGTGCGGGTGAAACCACACTTGAGCTTAATCGCCGTAAGGTGCGCGATCAGTTAGCAGAATTAAAGCGCGAACTTGTTAGTGTTCAAGATGTGATGATGGACAGACGTACGCAGCGCTCTGAGCTATTCTCAGTGGCTTTAATTGGTTATACCAATGCGGGCAAGTCATCAATGATGCGCGCAATTACAGGTAGTGATGTAGAAGGCGAAAACAAACTATTTGCAACGCTAGATACCACTGTTCGCGCGCTGTATCCGATTACCCAGCCTCGTATATTGGTTTCAGATACGGTTGGTTTTATTAAAAAATTACCTCATGATTTGGTTGCTTCATTTCATTCAACGCTCGCTGAGGCACATGATGCGTCGTTATTGTTGTATGTTGTAGATGCTTCAGATCCTTCTTTTCGCTCACAACTTGAAGTAGTACATAAAGTACTGGCAGAAGTTGGGGTAGAAGGTAGCAAAAAACTATTAGTATTGAATAAGTCAGACCAATTAAGTACTGAGCAGCAGCAGTCGCTAATGGATGAATTTCCTGATGCGATGATGACCTCTACACGTAATCCAGATGATATTAGTAAACTGCACAAATACATTATTGGCATTGCTCAAGAGGACATGATTGAAGAAGAGATTGTTATACCGTACACAGCCAAAGGTATCGTGGGCGAAATCCGATCGAGTATGAGTGTTGTTAAAGAAGAATATGAATACAGCCATATTAAATTAACAGTGCGCTCGAGTGCGATTGATTTAGAACGTTTAAAAAAGAGAATGTTAGATTTATAATAAATTTAGTATACAAAAAGCACAGCCAATTGGCTGTGCTTTTTAGTATTAGTCCTAACATACGTAAATTTAACGCTGCTAGCTCTGAACATAGCTCTGAGATAAATTCCCTATCCAGAGCCTCAGTTACTTAAAGACGAAACTAGGAAAAAGCGTTGTCGCTTAGCTCTTCTTGCATTTGCTCGCGCATTTTAAATTTTTGCAGTTTACCTGTTACTGTCATTGGGTAGTTTTCTACAAAACGGATATGTCGTGGCATTTTAAAGTAGGCTAGTTTGTCTTTTAAAAACTCACGAATTGCTTGCTCATCAAGTACAGCATCTTCTTTTGGTTGGATCCAAGCGCACACTTCTTCGCCATACTTTTCATCGGTTATACCAAATATGGCAGCATCTTGAATGCCAGGGTAGGTGTAAAGTACTTCTTCTATTTCGCGCGGGTAAATGTTTTCGCCGCCGCGAATAATCATATCTTTAATACGGCCAACAATAGTGACAAACCCTTCTGTATCCATGACACCTAAATCGCCAGAGTGTAGCCAACCACTTTCATCTATTGTGGCTTTTGTTTTAGCATCGTCATTCCAATAGCAGCGCATTATGCCTGCACCTTTACTACACACTTCGCCAGGTTGACCAATTTTTTGAATGTTACCCAGCTCGTCAATTATTTTAACCTCGGTATGGGCAAGGGCGCGGCCAACTGTCGTTACTTGCCGCTCAATTGAAGAGTCTGTTTCGGTAATGTTGTTTATGGGGCTGCACTCCGTTTGCCCGTAAGCAATCAGTACTTGATGCATGTTCATTTGTGTTTGTACTTTGCGCATTACTTGCTCTGGGCATGTAGAGCCTGCCATTACACCCGTGCGTAAAGTGCTTAGGTCATAATCGGTAAAATTACTCAGCTCAAGCTCACTAATAAACATAGTAGGTACACCGTGCAGCGCTGTACATCCTTCTTGTTGAACTACATCTAGTGTGGTTTTTGCGTCGAACGAATCACTTGGGTAAATGGCTGCTGCACCTTTACTAACACACAATAAGCTACCCAATACCATTGCAAAGCAATGATATAACGGGATAGGGATACATAACTTGTCATCGCTCGTAAAGTGCATAGATTCGGCGACGAATAGCGCATTATTTAAAATATTTTTATGCGTGAGCGTTGCGCCTTTTGGGTTGCCTGTTGTGCCTGATGTAAATTGTATATTGATGTCTTGCTCAGCATTTAAGTTTTTACCTATTGCTTTTAATTCAAGCTCATGAGCTGCTGTTGGCAAGTTAATAACATCATTAAAAGAGTGCATACCAGGTGATGCTTCATCGCCAATGCGGATTATATTTTTAAGAGTGGGTAGTGCTTTTAAATTAAGTGTGTTTTTATCGCAAGTTGCAAGTTCTGGCGCTAAACAATTAAGCATTTCTAAGTAATCACTGCCTTTAAAATTTGATGCTGTGATCAGAGTAGAGCATTCAACACTATTTAAAGCATATTGTAATTCGTTAGGACGGTAGGCCGGGTTGATGCACACCATTATTGCGCCAATTTTTGCCGTTGCAAATTGGGTTAAGCACCACTCAATATTATTAGGAGACCAAATACCAACGCGCTCACCTGGTTTCACGCCAAGTGCCAGCAACCCCATAGCAAGTTGATTAACTTCTTTTTGAAATTCTTTATACGTTAAGCGAATACCTTGGTGATGAACTACAACAGCTAACGCCTCTGGGTTTTTGTCGACAATAAAGTCAAAGTACTCGCCTATAGTTGAATTTGTTAAAGGTGTGCTTTGTATACCTTTAAAGTAGCTTTGAGCTAACGGCAAGTGATTTATTTTCTCTACTTCTTTTACCGCAATAGTGTGTGTGTGCATTGCTCTCTCCATGAAAATGTGTGTGAGTTATGTAAACTACAAAGTTAAAATAAACACATATTGTCGACAAAGAGAAGTGCAGTTAGACTAATGTATTATTAGATTAATAAAAGCTAATACTACTTTTTAGACACCAAAAAACGCGTCTTACAATGTAAGTACGCGTTTTTAAACGAGTAATGAGTTTACATTTCGTCGCTGCGGTATGTTTTTTTCATGATGTAAACGTAAGCGTTTACAAAAGCATTTTCTTGGTACTTTTTAAGGCCTGTTTCTTCAAAATCAATAGGGATGGGGTTGCGTTTTAACTGCTCTTTAACTTCAGTTGTAGTAAATAAACGTACATCTAAGTTGTCGATTAATTGAATTGCAGTTTCCATTTTAAAGCCTTTTGCACTGCCAGCAAATTTACCTTTAGGCTGACGCTCACGAATTGCAACAGAATCAATTTGGTAATCTTGCATTAATTTTGCAAAATCGAATTGAAATTTACGCATTACTTCAGTGTCGTTACCGTTACCTAAGGTAAAGCGTGTTTGGCGCACATCGCGAATATCAAATACGTCATTATCTTTACTTAAAATACAAAGTAGTACATCACTACCGGTAATTTCTACACCACATGTTCTCATGTCTATTCTCTAAAATAACTTAATTACGCAGTATTATACGCAACGCACATTAAAATGCGAGTGTGGGTATAGTTGTAGGCACGTAATTAATGCATTGATGCTTTTATATTTTAATAAAATGATTTTTTTGCTTTAAAAGCTACATTTTGTGGATAAAACGGGTGGATTTCACCCCTTTAAACTTGTAATTAAATGCGCGGCACGAGACAATATATCTTTGTAGTTGAATAGACTCCTCATCTACATATATTAGTCAATGCTTATTCGTAAAAGCGTTGTCGAGTCATTCTCATTTAATTTATTAAAAATACACGTGATACATTGTAGGTGTCACCACTGTAGCAAGGATTTATAATGCCAGTTATTACTCTTCCAGACGGAAGTCAACGTAGTTTTGAAAACCCTGTAAGCACGCTTGATGTTGCAAACGACATTGGTCCTGGTTTAGCTAAAGCGACCATTGCGGGCCGTGTAAATGGCGACCGTGTTGATGCATGTGATAAAATTTGTGAAGATTCTCGTCTTGAGATCATTACCGCTAAAGACGATGACGGCCTTGAAATCATTCGTCACTCTTGTGCTCACTTAATTGGTCATGCCGTTAAGCAACTTTTCCCAGACGCAAAAATGGCAATTGGTCCTACCATTGATAACGGTTTTTACTACGATATCGATATGGAACACTCATTATCACAAGATGATCTTGAAGCAATTGAAAAGCGTATGCTGCAACTTGCAAAAACCAACTACGACGTAGTGAAAAAAACAGTAAGCTGGCAAGAAGCACGCGATACATTTGAAGCGCGTGGCGAAACATACAAAATAGAAATTCTGGACGAAAACATCGCTAAAGATGACCGCCCTGGGTTATATCATCACGAAGAATATGTAGACATGTGTCGTGGACCTCACGTTCCTAACATGAAATTTTGCCAAAACTTTAAAATAATGAAAGTGGCGGGTGCATATTGGCGTGGTGATTCAGAAAACAAAATGCTACAACGCATTTACGGCACCGCGTGGGGCGATAAAAAGCAACTTAAAGCGTATTTAAAGCGCCTTGAAGAAGCTGAAAAACGCGATCACCGTCGTATTGGTAAAGCGCTTGATTTATGGCATTGGCAAGAAGAAGCACCAGGCATGGTATTTTGGCACAACGATGGTTGGAGCATTTACCGCGAGCTTGAAGAATTTGTACGTGAAAAATTACGCGAATATGAGTACGAAGAAGTAAAAGGTCCAATGATGATGGACCGTTCACTTTGGGAAAAATCAGGTCACTGGGAAAAATATTCAGAAGCAATGTTTACCACTGAGTCTGAAAAACGTGAATACGCAATTAAACCTATGAACTGTCCTGGTCACGTGCAAATCTTTAACCAAGGTTTAAAATCGTACCGTGATTTACCACTTCGTATGGCTGAATTTGGTTGTTGTCACCGTAATGAACCATCAGGTGCACTACACGGTTTAATGCGTGTACGTGGCTTTACACAAGATGATGCTCACATTTTCTGTACTGAAGAGCAGATAATGGACGAAGTGTCAGCGTGTATTAAGATGGTTTATGATACATATGAAACATTCGGATTTGAGAAGATTGTAGTTAAGCTATCTACTCGCCCAGAACAACGCATTGGTGAAGACCATATGTGGGATAAAGCAGAGCTTGCTTTAGCTGATGCACTTAAGCTAAACGATATTGAATTTGATTATCTTCCGGGCGAAGGCGCGTTTTACGGTCCGAAGATTGAATTTACTTTGTACGATTGTTTAGACAGAGCGTGGCAGTGTGGTACAGTGCAATTAGACTTTGCATTACCGGGTCGTTTAGGTGCTACTTATGTAGCAGAAAATAACGAGCGTCGTACACCTGTAATGATACATCGTGCTATTTTAGGTTCTATTGAACGCTTTATTGGCATTTTAACTGAAGAGTACGCTGGTTTATTCCCGACGTGGCTTGCACCAAAGCAAGTGGTAATTATGAATATTACCGATAAACAGGCTCCTTATGTTAAAGAAGTTGTACAAAAATTAAATAAACTTGGAATTAGAGCCGCTGCTGACTTGAGAAATGAGAAGATTGGCTTTAAAATCCGTGAGCATACACTGAAGCGTATTCCATATTTACTTGTTGTTGGCGATAAAGAAGTTGAACAGCAAGAAGTAGCAGTGCGTACTCGCACAGGTGAAGACCTTGGCAAATTTAATGTTGATGATTTTGTAGCTAAAATTAGTGAAGAAATTAAAAATCGACAGTAAAAATCGAGCGTGTAAGGCATTAACAAACAGCCATTTACACGCTTATATTATTGATATTCTTGGAGGAACGTACTATTAGAGGCGGCAAGAAAGGGCAACAAACAGCTCAAAAAAATCGTATTAACGAAGAAATTACAGCGCAAGAAGTTCGTTTAATTGACATTGAAGGCGAACAAGCTGGAATTCAGTCATTACAAGACGCGCAAACTATGGCCGATGCAGCGGGTGTTGATCTTGTTGAGATCAGTCCAAACGCTGAGCCGCCTGTTTGTAGAATCATGGACTACGGTAAGTTCATCTTTGAAAAAAGCAAAGAACTAAAAGAGCAGAAGAAGAAGCAAAAGCAAATCCAGATAAAAGAAATCAAATTCCGTCCTGGTACGGATGAAGGTGATTATCAGGTTAAGCTTCGCAACTTACGTAAGTTCTTAGAAGCTGGTGATAAAGCTAAGATTACTATCCGCTTCCGTGGTCGTGAAATGGCTCACCAAGAAATTGGTATAGAATTATTAAACCGTATCAAAGCCGATTTAGAAGAGCTTGCAGTAGTTGAGTCTTTCCCAAATCGTGTTGAAGGCCGCCAAATGGTTATGATGATGGCGCCTGTTGCTAAAAAATAATTTTTAAGCGATAATACGCACCGAAATTAGCTCAGGTCTGCAAGCAATATGCGAATATTCACCTGAGTTAACCGGTCTTAAAGCAAGATTGCGGCATTTATGTTGGGTCTTCACCGGAACATGGCAGTAAGTTAGGCCTAAAAGTGGAGCTATAGAAATATATCTCACGCCTGCTTACTAATTTAAAAGCAATACAATTGGAGTTATTGCAATGGCTTATAAGCTAAAAAGTCACAGTGGCGCTGCTAAGCGTTTCAAAAAGACTGCTTCTGGCGGTTTCAAGCGTAAACAAGCGCATCTTCGTCATATTCTGACTAAGAAAACTTCTAAGCGTAAGTTACACCTACGTCCTAAGATGATGGTTCATAAAAATGACCATGGTCTAGTTTCACGTATGTTACCGTTCGCTTAATAGGGGTTTTTAGAAATGGCAAGAGTTAAACGCGGCGTTGTCGCACGTGCACGTCACAAAAAAGTTTTAAAACAAGCAAAAGGTTACTACGGAGCACGTTCACGTGTTTACCGCGTAGCTTTCCAGGCTGTTACTAAAGCGGGTCAATACGCTTACCGTGACCGTCGTGCGAAGAAACGTACTTTCCGTCAATTATGGATTGCACGTATCAATGCTGCTTCACGTCAAAATGGTCTGTCTTACAGCCGTTTTATCAATGGTCTTAAAAAGACTTCTGTAGAAATCGATCGTAAGATCCTTGCAGATATCGCTGTTTATGACCAAGTTGCATTCGCAGCGCTTGTAGAAAAAGCAAAAGAAGGCCTAGCCGCTTAAGCTTTTTTATATAAGTATTAAAAAGGAGCCTATGGCTCCTTTTTTTGTGCCTGTAATTTAGTAACTTAAACCAATGAGTAATACCAATTCGCTTAATTAAAGGATCTATTTTGAGAGCGTAAAAACGTATTGATAGCTAGGCAAAAAATTCGCTATTTAGTTGTTCTCGGCAATTGCTCCTGCATCCATGCAGTCGTAAATGAGAGTTTTTTAACGCAGGTAGCGACATGGTTAGCTCCGCAAAATGATTAAGTATTATTGCGCATTGGTATAATACTTAATAAGGTTATAAAGCCTAAAAACACGGGTGTGAATGAGTGAAATGTATTTGGCTGCATTTTTTTGTTGAATCACCGCAGTTTCCTCATTATAAAAAATTTAGTTGATATAATTTATATAATTAAGGCGTTTGTTAGAGAATTATATGTTTGCAAGTTTACTCATTTTATCTGCAAGTGTGGCGTATGACGCACACTTACCTCCACTCATTGAGTGGCAGGGGAAAAGCGTAGAGCTTTTACAAAAACAAGGGCCGTTAACTACTGACTTTGAGTTATCTGCAGGTGAAGCGTCGCCCGATTATGCAAATACAATGGCATTTGTAGATAGGTTAGTTGCTGCAAACCCTACTCAGTTTCGATCTCAAACCATTGGCTATAGTAATAGTAAGCGTGCAATAAAAATGCTAATTGCCAGTGAGCAAGGTTTTTTTGAAGCAAGGCAAATGGCTAATAGCACTAAGCCAACTATTTTTATCCAGGCAGGAATACATTCTGGGGAAATAGACGGTAAAGATGCCATGTTCATGTTACTCAGAGATATAGCGACGGGTAAGCGCCGTGACATTTTAAAAAAGGTAAACATATTATTTATTCCTATTTTAAATGTAGATGGCCACGAACGTAGCAGTGCATTCAATCGCATTAATCAACGGGGCCCTGCAAAAATGGGCTTTAGAACAAATGCTAATAACCTTAATTTAAATCGTGATTTTACTAAATTAGATACCCCAGAAGTTAGAAGTGTTTTAAAGGTTATTAACGACTACAACCCAAATTTATACATTGATGTACACGTTACCGACGGCGCAGATTACCAATACGATGTGACTTATGGTTACAATCCGGTATTTTCGAGCGAATCGCCTGCGGTATCAGATACATTAAACCAGTTTTTTAAACCTCTCATTGACGATACGCTAGCGAAGCAAGGACACATCCCAGGACCACTTGTTTTTGTTATGGACAAGCGCGACTTTAAAAAAGGGTTAGCGGGCTGGGTTGCTACGCCACGTTTTTCAAATGGTTGGGGGGATTTAAAGTCATTGCCGACTATTTTAGTCGAAAATCATTCATTGAAGCCTTACAAGCAACGTGTATTGGGAACTTATGTATTTTTAGATGGTGCTATTACTGCGCTATCAAAGCACAGTCATGAATTAGCTAATGCAGTAAAAAAAGAACAAGAATTTGTTCCTAAACAGTTAATAGTAAAGCGTGGCTATGCCAAGCAAGCTGATACGATTGCGCAGTTTAAAGGTATTGAATATTCATCAAGCATGAATTCACTTTCGGGTCAAAATGAAGTGAAGTATTTGGGTAAAGCACATACATATACTGACTTACCTATTTATTGGCAAAAAGATGTACAACATACAGTTGAAGTACCTAAAGCTTTTTTTATTCCGCCTGTATATAGCAACATTATTGAGAAACTAAAGTTACATGGTGTCTCTATTAATAAACTTGAAGGGGCAAACACACAGCCTTTGAAAGTTGCAAAGGTGGCAGACTACACGTTTGATAAAGCACCATTTGAAGGGCGTTTTAGAGTATCAGCAACTTTTGATTACGTCCCTGCTATAAATGTAGATTTAGATGGTTGGTATCAAGTCAATACTCAACAAAAAGCAGGTGAATTAGCAGTTCATTTGTTGCACCCGGAAGCCCCTGATTCATTTTTTGCGTGGGGTGAGTTTAATACTATTTTTCAGCGTACTGAATATATGGAAAACTATGCGCTAATTCCGTATGCACGCCAAATGCTAAAAGATAACCCAAAGCTTGCGCTTAAGTTTGATGAAAAACTTAAAGATAAATCATTCGCGAGTGACGCAGAAGCTCGATTAAACTGGTTATATGAGCAAAGTCCATTTTATGATCAAGCGTACTTAAAGTATCCAATACTTATGTCATTCGAAGAAGAAGTTGTTATTCCAGATCAAAAAAGTAAAGAAATTTAATATGGAAATCATAACTATACCTGTCACTGCCTTTGCACAAAACAGCCGTATTATTTGGTGTAGCGAAACTAAACACGCTGTGGTTATCGACCCAGGTGGCGACACTGATAAAATAGTAGCAGCCCTTAATGAGCATAAACTAGTATTAAGTGCTATTTGGTTAACTCACGGGCATTTAGATCATGTGGGTGGGGCTGATATTTTACGAAATCAATTTAACGTACAAATTATTGGTCCACAAAAAGATGAGTACTTTTGGTTTGAAAACTTACCTATGCAAGCACAGATGTTTGGATTTAAACCCATTGAACCGTTTTATCCGGATATTTGGCTAAACCATAACGACACAGTGAGCGTAGGAAAACTTAGCTTTTTAGTTAAACATTGCCCGGGGCATACACCCGGTCATATAGTGTTTTACCAACCAGACTATGAGTGCGTTATTGTCGGTGACGTTATTTTTAAAGGCTCAGTAGGGCGCACTGATTTCCCTAAGGGGAACAGTGAACAACTTATTGAGTCGATTGACGCGCATATTTTAACCTTACCTGATAATACTAAAATATTGGCAGGACATGGTAGCGACACTACGGTGGGATTTGAAAAGAAAACAAATCCTTTTGTGAGTGGTAAGTTTGGTTAAGTTGCTTATTTTAAGTTTACAAACTGCATAAACATTAAAAATAAGCAGACTGAGTTTTAAAATGGTTGTATAATTTAACCAGTTTATTTGATAAATAAGAAATAAAATGTCTCTAAATCACGTAGATCGCCAAATATTGGCACTTTTACAACAAGATGCTAGTTTATCAACCGCAGAAATTGCAGATAAAGTAGGCTTGTCTCAATCTCCATGCTGGCGTCGAATCGCTAAGCTAGAGCAAGATGGTTATATAAAAAGCAAAGTGGCTCTTTTAGATGAGAAAAAACTTGGCTTTGATATGCTTGTATATGCACATGTGCGTTTATCAAATCACGGTAAAAAGAATCTTGCTGAGTTTGAAAAGCTGATTATGAGCTACGACGAGGTAACAGAGTGTTACACTATGGCTGGTACCATGGACTTTATGCTACGCATAATTTCACAAGGCATAGAAGGGTATGAGCATTTTGTGCGTGATAATTTACTAAGTTTAGAATACGTCCAAGAAGTACATTCTAATGTAACAATGACATGTGTAAAACGCAGTACTTCCCTTCCTTTGTAAAAGCACTTCTTTTAAAAGCTAAACCATTTTTAGTTTAGCTTAACCACATAATGACAATTGTTAACTGAGCGCTAATTTGGTAGAATTTAGCGCTTTTTTTGATACCCATTACACCATTTGAGGACCTCAATGTTTAACTTACTCAGTAGGGCGCCTAGCTCTGCTAAAAACGATATTTTATCTGGATTAACTGTGGCGTTAGCCTTAGTGCCAGAAGCAGTTGCGTTTGCCTTTGTTGCAAATGTAGAACCTTTGGTTGGTCTATATGCCGCGTTTATCGTTGGTTTAATTACGGCTATTTTTGGTGGTCGCCCTGGTATGATTTCAGGTGCAACCGGTGCACTAGCTGTTGTCATGGTAAGTTTAGTGCTTGATCACGGTGTTGAGTATCTATTTGCAACAGTGTTGCTGATGGGAATACTGCAAATTCTCGCGGGTGTATTTAAGCTCGGTAAGTTTATCCGTATGGTTCCTCATCCGGTAATGCTTGGTTTTGTAAACGGGTTAGCAATTGTTATATTTTTAGCTCAACTAGGGCAGTTTAAAGTGCCAGACGGTATGGGCGGACAAGAATGGATGACAGGTAATCCATTATTTATCATGCTTGGCTTAGTTGCATTAACCATGGCAATAATCCACTTTTTGCCAAAATTGACTACAGCAGTGCCTTCATCTCTAGTTGCTATTGTAACTGTAACTGGATTAGTGATTGGGTTTGATTTAGAAGCGCATACAGTATTAGATTTCTTAAAAGGAATGACAGGCGACGAAACAGCAACAATCGCTGGCGGCTTACCTGAATTTCATATTCCTATGGTACCGTTTACTTTCGAAACGCTACAAATTATTTTTCCTTATGCACTTATTTTAGCGGCTATTGGTTTAATTGAATCATTATTAACGCTTAGCTTAATTGATGAGATTACAGAAACCCGTGGTCATAGTAATAAAGAATGTATTGGTCAAGGTGCTGCAAATATTACCTGCGGTATGTTTGGTGCAATGGGTGGTTGTGCAATGATTGGTCAATCAATGATCAATATAAATTCAGGTGGTCGCTCTCGTTTATCAGGTATAAGCGCTGCACTTATGCTACTAGGTTTTATTATTTTTGCCTCTAGCTTAATTGAAATGATCCCATTAGCTGCACTTGTTGGTGTTATGTTTATGGTAGTACTTGGTACATTTGAATGGGCAAGCTTTAAAATGATGAAGCGCGTACCATTATCTGATGCATTTGTAATTGTTCTTGTGTCGGGCGTGACTGTTATTACTGATTTAGCGATTGCTGTATGTGTGGGTGTTATTGTATCGGCTCTAGCATTTGCTTGGCAGCATGCGAAGCAGATATATACAACTAACTACATTGATCAGGAAGGCGCTAAGGTGTACGAACTACATGGTCCGTTATTCTTTGGCTCTGTTAAAAACTTTTCTGAGTTATTCGATGTGAAAAATGATCCTAAAAATGTGATTGTTGAATTTAAACACAGCCGCGTAGCTGACCACAGTGCAATAGAAGCAATTGATACACTTGCTGACAAATACACAAAAGCAGGTAAACAACTTCATTTACGTCACTTAAGTAAAGACTGTACGCAGTTGCTTCATAAAGCACGAGATTTAGTTGAAGTGAATGTGATTGAAGATCCAACCTACAAAGTAGCATCAGATAAACTAGCTTAATTTACACAAGGCTATTGATATTTAAAAAGCGGAAGGCGGATAACCTTTCGCTTTTTTAGTGTCTCGACTATTTGTTTGCGGTAAGACTCTTAAAAAGCAAGGCAAGCTGTAGTGCTATGCAAACTCATAAATCTATATAATAAGACTACCTAATTTTGTGAAAATTAGCCCTACATAGGTAAAAATAATAAAAATAACAAACGCCTATTTTATGGAATTAGTTTTAACCATACGGAGTAAACATCTATTTTGAACTGGCAATCTTTAGTCGATAACAGGCAACGTTTTTTTTGGCTTTTGCAAATCGCGGGCTGGATTGGTTACGCGTTAGTAAATTATATCGGCTCTAAAGTATTTGAAATGCGTGATATATATGTATTTGTTATTTTATTGAATGCTTACGCTGGTTGTTTGATGACAGTGCCGCTTAGGTATATTTACCGTAAAATTTGGAATGCCTCGCCCTGGGTGTTAATGATTGTAGTATTTGGTGCCTCTTATATAACGGGCACTCTATGGGCTGTCGTTCAAAAATTCAATCTATGGGAAATATACCGCCATGGTTATAGACCAGAGGAGTGGTTTTATTACCTGCAGCAAGGTTTAGATTCGGTTTATATTATTTTATGTTGGAGTGGTTTGTACTTTGGCGTTAAATATTATCAGTTATTACAAAGTGAGCGACAAAAAGCGTTAAAGGCCACAACGATGGCACACGAAGCGCAACTAAAAATGCTCAGGTATCAGCTCAACCCCCATTTTCTATTCAATACACTTAACGCTATTTCTACTTTAATTTTGGTTAAAGAAAACAAAGATGCTAACTTAATGGTAGCAAGGTTAAGTGACTTTTTACGTTACACACTTAATACCGATCCAATTAAAAAAGTACCGCTTGAGCAAGAGCTACATGCTCTCATGCTTTATTTAGAAATAGAGCGCGTCCGTTTTGATGAGCGATTGAAAGTAAATGTAGATATTAGCGAGCAAGCAAAAGAGGCTTTAGTACCGAGCTTAATTTTGCAACCAATTATAGAAAACGCGATTAAATACGCCATTGCCCATCTGACAGAAGGTGGTGTAATTGATATTAAAGCACAAGTATTTGCGAATGAATTATTACTAGAAGTGGGTGACAACGGCCCAGGCACTGAAATACTTGATGGCCAATTAGTTAACGCTCAAGGTGTAGGTGTTGCTAACACCAAAGATAGATTAAAAACGTTGTATGAAAATAATTATTCGTTTGTATTATCACATAATACGCCAAGTGGATTAAAAGTTAATCTGCGAGTACCTTTTGAGAAGGCTGTGAAAAATGACTAAAATAAAAACACTCATTGTTGATGATGAACCGTTAGCGCGAAAAGGTTTAGCGGTAAGACTTGAAGAATATTCTGATATTGAAGTAATTAAATTGTGTAGTTCAGGCGCTGATGCAATTGAAATGTGCCAAAGCGAGAAAATCGATTTGGTTTTTTTAGATATTCAGATGCCAGGTATGAATGGCTTTGAGGTGGCAAGAGCGCTTAGCGAAAGTACAAAAGTACTACCTGCTATTGTATTTGTAACTGCTTTTGATCAGTTTGCTGTAAAAGCATTTGAAATTCATGCTCTCGATTACATTTTAAAACCCGTTGATGATAACAGATTAAAACAGGCGGTAGAAAAAGTGCATACTTATTTAAAAACGCAGCAAGACAACGCCCATAAGAAAAAACTAGCGAGTTTTGTAGCCGGTATTACTGGTAATAATTGCGAAGAAATATTAAAAAAATTAGCCACTGGCGATACCTTAACAGATAGACGTTACCCAGAATCGCTTGCAGTAAAAGAGCAGGGTGAAATTATACGGGTACCTGTAGCGACTATCCAATGGGTTGATGCTGCAGGTGATTATATGTGTTTACATTGTGAAGATGGACAAACGCATATACTTCGTAAAACAATGAAAGAGCTTGAGCAAGAGCTAGACCCTCAGTTATTTGTACGTGTACACCGCAGTGCAATAGTAAATACAAAACAAATTAGTAAGCTGGTTACACAAGTAAGTGGCGAGTATTTACTTGTGCTTGAAAATGGCCAAGAATTAAAAGTGAGCCGTAGCTACCGTGATAAGGTTAAAGCAGCATTAGCAAGTTAAAGCTAACGCTTTTATTACAGGCACAAAAAATGCGAGCTAAGCTCGCATTTTTTATATTTACTAATTAATTACGCAACAGTTACAATTTTCATTGTGTTAGTTGCACCCACAGTTTCCATTGAGTCACCGTGAGTAATAATTACTGTATCGCCAGACTGTAAAGAACCTTGAGAAACTAAAGTATCAAGTGCCGCTTTAACCATACCGTCTTTTTCAGTTTTTGTAGAATCAAAAAATACTGGGTAAACACCACGATAAAGTGCTGTTTGACCTAATGTACTCGCATGGCGTGAAAGCGAGTAGATTGGTAAGCCAGAGCTGATGCGTGACATTAATTTAGCCGTGCTACCAGACTCAGTAAGCGTGATGATAGCTTTAACAGAGTCTAAGTGGTTAGCTGCATACATAGCAGAAAGTGCGATAGATTCTGCATTGTTAGAAAAACGACTATCTAAACGATGCTTAGAAACATGCGTTTCTTTTTGAGACTCAGCACCTAAACAAACACGTGCCATAGTTGCCACTGTTTCTTCAGGGTAATCACCCGCTGCAGTTTCAGCTGAAAGCATTACAGCATCGGTTCCATCAAGAACAGCATTTGCAACATCCATAACTTCTGCACGTGTAGGCATAGGGTTATCGATCATCGATTCCATCATTTGTGTTGCTGTTACTACAGTACGATTTAATGAACGAGCACGACGAATAATTAGTTTTTGCTTGCCCATAAGTGCAGCATCACCAATTTCAACACCTAAATCACCACGAGCAACCATTACTGCGTCAGACGCTAAAATGATGTCATCAACAGCTTCTTGCGTTTCAACGGCTTCAGCACGTTCAATTTTTGCAAGTAGTTGCGCTTTTGAACCAGCTGCTTCAGCAAGTGAACGTACGTAGCGCATATCGTCGCCACTACGTGGGAATGATACGGCAATGTAATCTACGTCAATTTCAGCGGCAGTTATTAAATCTTCTTTATCTTTTTCGGTAAATGCTGGAGCAGTTAAGCCACCACCTAAACGGTTAATACCTTTATTATTAGATAAAACACCGCCAACAGTTACAGTACAATGTACTAAGTGCCCAGCTACTTCATCAACACTTAGTTGAATAAGGCCGTCATTTAGGAGTAGTAAGTCGTTAGGGCTAACATCGTTAGGTAATTCTTTATAATCAATACCTACAGAGTTAACATCGCCTTCGCCTTTTTCCATTTTTGCATCAAGAGTGAACTTTGCACCCACAGCAAGCGTTACTTTACCTTCTTTAAAAGTAGAAACGCGGATTTTAGGGCCTTGAAGGTCAGCAAGGATAGCAATATGCTTGCCTAATTTTTTTGCAATATCGCGTACAGCTTGCGCACGGTCTTTATGATCTTGGGCAACACCATGTGAGAAGTTTAAACGTACTACATTAGCCCCAGCGATAATAATTTTTTCTAAGTTGTTATCTCTATCGGTAGCAGGTCCAAGGGTAGCAACTATTTTCGTGCGTCTTAGCATCAATTTCTCCTGTTTGCTTGGTGAAAGCATGTTGACGTTATTTTGTTGAATTAAAACATCTATATTAGATTAAAATATTTTAATTATGTGCAAACTTCAAAGGTTTGCCACTATTTTATACAAAACTATTGTGTCATCATTATGACACCGGTGTCAGAGTGCGTCAATGATCTTAATTTCAATTAGCGTTGCTTTTAGTCACCCCGAGAGCATTGATGTTTGATATAATTACGTAGCTTATTTATCTGTAATAAAAAAGCATGTTGTATGGGCTCATAGTTAGTATTTTATGACTGTATGAGTATAATGCACGCGGTATTATTTAATTTATACACTGAATTTTCTAACCAAATAGTTGTTACCGAGGAGGACACTAGATGCAAGTTGCATTAGTAGGGTTAGGCGTTATGGGAAAAAATCTTGCCCTAAACTTGATTGAAAAAGGGATAACGCTAGTCGCTTATGATAAAAACCCACATGCGGGTGAAGAGTTACTAAGTTGTGCCAAATCACAAGGCATGGCTGATAGGCTTCACATTGTCTCTGATTTAAGTGACATGGTAAGGCGTTTAGAGGCACCTCGTTCTATTTTATTACTTGTTCCTGCTGGTGAGTTAGTTGATACAGTTTGTAATGAACTTGTAGAGGCCGGCGTTAATTGTGACGATATGATAGTCGATTGCGGTAATAGTAATTATAAAGACGGTATAACGCGTAAACTCAAATACCAAAATAAATTTGAATTTGCCACTATGGGAATTTCTGGCGGTGCAGAAGGCGCTCGCCATGGTCCTGCAATGATGGCAAGTGGTTCTGAAGGTGGTTGGGAACGTATTGAGCCATGGTTTGAAAAAGTAGCTGCTAGCTATAATGGCGATTCATGTTTTGCACGTGTTGGCCAATCAGCAAGTGGTCATTTTGTAAAAATGGTTCACAACGGTATTGAATACGCACTGATGCAACTTATTGCAGAAGTGTACCAATTACTTCGTTTAGGTACTAATCGTTCACCAAAAGAAGTAGCTGAGATATTTAATGACTGGTCAGAAGGTCAATTAAATAGTTACTTACTGTCTATTTCTAGCCATATATTGTCACTTGAAAATCATAATAATGTACCGCTTGCGGACTTAATTGATAATAAAGTTGGCGCTAAAGGTACTGGTCTTTGGACTGCGCAAAATGCACTCGAACTTGGTATTGCTGTCCCTTCACTTGTTGCTGCTGTTCAAGCTCGTCATTTAACTAATGCATGTAACACAACGGCTGCACAAGAGATGACATATGCATCTAAATCAACGAACAATGTTGAAATTGATTTAGAAGAGCTAAAAGACGCGTTCTTACTTGCAAGCTTACTTGCGTATCGTCAAGGTTTAGCGCTAATCAAAGGTGCATCACGTACTCATCAGTGGAAAGTAGATTTATCTAAAACGCTTCAAACGTGGCGCGCTGGTTGTATAATCCGTGCTGACTACCTTGATAGCGTTGCACAAGGTGTTGAATTTATTGACACTCTTGAAAAAGAGTCTAACTCTTTGCGAAAAATTACCGGTCAAGCAATAATGACTGGTTTAGCATTCCCTGTATTGGGAGCTACACAAACGTATTTAGCAACATTAACTACACCGAGTAATGGGCATTTAGTTCAAGCCCAGCGTGATTACTTTGGTGAGCACGGCATAAAAACCCACAGTGGTGAAATGTGTCATTTAACTGATTTAGTAGATATAGACGCTAAAGTTAGATAAAAAACAGTTGTTTAAAACGATAAAGGCACGCTATTTAGCGTGCCTTTTGTATTTTTAGCTCGTAAAAATTATCGGCTTAACTCACCACGTAAGTTATCTTGCATTAAATGACGAATCGTTTCGACTTCAAGCTTTTGGCTAAATAAATAATGTAACTTAGTTAAACATGCTTCAAGGGTCATATCATACCCACTTATTACACCAATATTTAATAGCGCATTACCTGTTGCATAGCCACCCATGTTTACATGACCTTTTAAGCACTGAGTTAAGTTAACAATTACGACGCCACGTTTACTTGCTTCTTCGAGTATTGACAAAAAGCTCGGATCTTGTGGTGCATTACCTACACCAAAGCTCAGTAGCACCAGTGATTTAATATTGCCATTGACCAAGCTTTTAACTACCTCTTGGCTAATGCCAGGATACAAATAAAGCACCCCGATAGGTTGAGGTGTAATTGGTGTAACTTGCAGCTCATTTTCAACATATGGGCTAAGTTGACCCTTAATAAATTGAATATTAATACCTGATAACGCTAAGGGGTCTAGATTAGGCGAGGCAAAAGCATTAAACCCATCCGCGTGTGCTTTAGTTGCTCTATTACCTCTAAACAGTTGGTTATTAAAAAAGAGACTTACTTCAGCAATAGGATAATTTGCAGCTAAATACATGGCATTAAGTAAGTTTACTTGGCCATCAGAACGTAATTGTGAGAGCGGAATTTGTGAGCCGGTTACAATCACAGGTTTAGTCAAATTTTCGAACATAAATGACAGCGCTGAGGCTGTATACGCCATAGTATCAGTGCCATGGAGCACCACAAAACCATCATAATCTTGGTATTTATCTTTGATATCATTAGCAATGAGTTGCCAATGCTCTGGTGACATATCTGAAGAATCTATAAGAGGGCAGTATTCGTGAATATCAAACAAAGGCATTTCATCACGATTAAATTCTGCGTTATTCACTACGGTTTCTGTTAAAAAACCTTCAGCCGGAATATAGCCTCGACTCGATTTTTTCATACCTATAGTACCGCCAGTATAAGCGATATAAATGCGTTTACGTTTCATAAAAAAAGCCCAGTAAAAAAACTGGGCCTAGTATAACGTTAAGTAGCTTTAAATACAGCTGATTAGGTGAAGCTATGCACTTTTATTGTGCAACGTTACACACTAAACAGCGTGCGTATACACCTTGTGGATCGTTGTAATCTTTAAGGTTTTCAACTTCAGTACTTAATTGGTTAATAACACTTTGTAAATTAGCTTGTGTTGCTAACACAGATGTTTTTTGTGTTTGCAAACCAAGCATAGATTTAATAGACGCATTACCAAAAATGTTTTGGATCATTTTTTCTTGCGAGCTTAAATCTTGTTTAATAGTTTTAACTTCATAATGATTAAGCTTGGCAAGTGCAGCAGCGGCTTCAATCGCACCTTGTTTGTCGCCTAGCTTATCAACCAAACCTAGTTCAAGTGCTTGAGATGCAATCCATACACGGCCTTGGGCAATTTTGTCAACCTGCTCAGGCGTCATATTACGCGCATCAGCAACAACATTTAAAAAGCGTCCGTATGCTTCCTCAACGTTCATTTGAATTACTTGACCCATTTTTTCATTTAGTGGACGAGTGATAGAAAAGCCAGCCATTTCGGTTGTTGCAACGCCATCTGAATAAACACCAATTTTCGATAAGGTTTTCTCAAATGTCATAAAGGTACCAAATACACCAATTGAACCTGTAATAGTACTCGGTGCTGCCCAGATTTCGTTTGCAGCAGAGGCAATCCAATAACCACCTGATGCAGCCACAGAACTCATTGAAGCAATAACAGGTTTACCAGCAGCCTTAAGCGCTAATACTTCAGCACGAATAACTTCAGAGGCAAACATACTACCGCCACCAGAGTCGATACGTAGTACAACCGCTTTAACTTTATCATCAAGGCGTGCTTTACGAAGTAGGGCAGCTGTAGAGTCACCCCCAATTTCGCCCGCTTTACGCTCACCATCAACAATCGTACCTTTAGCAACAACTACCGCTACTTTTTCGGTAATAGGGTTATCAATTTCAATAGGCGGTTTAATTAAGCTTAAGTATTCACGAAATGAAACTTGCTTAAATGTCTTACCATCTTCTTGTGTGCCCACTAAATCAATTAATTGTTTGCGAACTTGCTGATTTGTTTTTAAAGAGTCAACCCACTGGTGATCAAGTGCATATTTACCTGCATCGCCATCGGCAGCTTTCATTTTTTCTAGATATACGTCCATTGTTTCGTCAAAATTTGACTCATCAAACGGGCGAACAGCGGCAACATCTTGTTTGTATTCGCTCCAAAGAGCGCCTAACCAAACGCGGTTAGCTTCTTTAGCTGCATCGGACATGTCGTTACGAATAAAAGGTTCTACTGCTGACTTAAATGTACCAACACGGAAAATATGCTGCGTTACTTCAAGCTTTTCAAGTGCATCTTTAAAGTAAAGCGGGTACATGCCATAACCTTCAATACCTACGCTGCCGTATGGGTGCATAGCTATTTCGTCAGCATGCGATGCAATATAGTATTGCGCTTGAGTATAGTAATAACCCGATGCAATTACTTTTTTGCCAGCTTGCTTGAAGGCATCAATAGCCTTTGTAATTTGCTTAAGTTTATTTAAATGTGCTTTAGGCATCTCTTGTAAATCAAGCAATATCACCGTGATACGATCGTCTTTAGTCGCCTCGTTTATTACTTCAACAATATCGTCGAGTAATATTTCGCTTGGTGCTTCAGAGCCAGAAGTTGCATCACTAATTGCGGCTTCAACTGGGTCTATATATGTTTTCTCTTCAACAATAGGGCCATTTAAGTTAAGCCTAAGTACAGAGCCATTTTCAACTATTATTTGATCATCGTCACTTGAAAGTGACACAAAGAAAACAATTACCAGTAATAAAAACAAAATGTTTAGTATTAAGCGACGAGAAAAATTAATTCCAGCCCAAATACCTTTAAATACCTTTGCTATCAAAATAGCTCCTTAATTTGGTACAGTTAATACATTAGTTCCATCTTAGCCTAGAATAAAAATAAATTTAACTGCTAAATCGTAACGAAGTGTTTATGAACCTATATAAACGTAAGTTTTTACTGCTATTTTCAATTAAATGCATGCACATATTGCTTATTACTTGCCATTAAAGCAGAATTGGCTAATGTATACAGGTTAGACCAGTTAACGGGGCACAAGATGTTAGAACAACAATTACAACTAAAACACACACAATTACGTAACCGCTTGGTTATGGGCTCAATGCATACAGGTCTTGAAGAGGGCTGGCATAATCGCAAACGCTTACGCGCATTTTATGAAGCACGTGCAAAAGGTGGCACCGCAATGTTAATTACAGGCGGATACAGCCCTAATTTACGTGGCAAGCTAACACCTATTTCTTCCTCATTTAATAGCTATTACGATGTGTTTAAGCATCGGGCTTACACAGATGCTGTGCATAAACACGGTGGAAAAATTTGTTTGCAATTATTACATGCTGGACGTTATGCATACCATCCTTTCAATCAAGCACCAAGTGCAATAAAAGCACCTATTAATCCTTATAAACCTAAAGCGATGTCGCTTGGCTCGATTAAAAAAACAATTAAAGACTTTGCGCATTCTGCCTATATGGCTGAAAAAGCCGGCTACGATGGCGTAGAGGTCATGGGTTCTGAAGGGTATTTGATTAATGAGTTTATGGCGCCGCACACCAATAAACGTGATGATGAGTTTGGTGGCAGCTTAGAAAATAGAATGCGACTTGCACTTGAAATAGTTAAAGCTGTAAGAGCAAAAGTATCTGAAAAATTCTTAATTATTTTTAGATTGTCGGTCATTGATTTGATTCCAAACGGTTCAACACCAGAGGAAGTTGTTATTCAAGCTACCGAACTTGAAAAAGCGGGTGTTGATATATTTAACACTGGTATTGGTTGGCACGAAGCGCGTGTACCGACTATTGCGAGTATGGTGCCACCGGGTGCATTTAAAGAAGCATCAAAGCGTTTAAAAGACGTAGTTAATGTCCCTGTGATTGCTGTTAACCGAATTAATACTCCAGAAATTGCTAACGATATTTTAAATGCAGGCGAGGCTGATTTAATTTCGATGGCACGTCCATTATTAGCTGATCCTGAGTTTTTTAATAAGTACGTAAACAATCAATCTAAACAAATCAATATTTGTATTGGCTGTAACCAGGGTTGTCTAGATCACGTATTTAAAAATAAACGTGCTACGTGTTTAGTTAATCCACAAGCTGCATTTGAGCTAGATTACCCGCTAGAGCAAGCAGCTAAAGCTAAAAATGTATTAGTTGTCGGTGCAGGTCCTGCTGGTTTATCAGCAAGTTGTTACTTGGCTCAAAAAGGGCATAACGTCACGTTAATTGATCAAAAATCGCAAATGGGCGGCCAATTTAATTTAGCCATGCAGATACCGGGTAAAGAAGACTTTAACCATACACTTACTTACTTCACTAATGAGCTCGAGCGATTAAAAGTAACTGTGGAGCTTAGTAAAGCTTACGACGATTCAATGCTTAAAGATTATGATGATATTGTTTTTGCAACAGGCGTTAGGCCGCGTGAAGCCTCTATTAAATGTAGTGATGATAAGCGTGTGTTTGCTTATGACGAAGTCATACGCGGCGAAGTTGAATTGGGCAAATCAATCGCTATTTTAGGTGCTGGCGGTATTGGTTTTGATATGGTTGCTTTTTTAAGTGAACATAAATCACAATCTATTAGCGAGTTTAAAACGCAATGGGGGATTGAGTGTGAAGCACAACCCCATAAAGATGAGCGCCAATTGTATATGTTAAAACGCAGTTCGGGTCGTTTTGGTAGTGAGCTTGGTAAAACCACTGGTTGGATACATCGCCAAGTTGCTAAACAGCATGGTGTTAAACAAATTGCTGAGTGCCAATATCAAAGTTTTGATAAAAATGGGTTAACAATTGATGTTGCTGGAGAAGTTCAAGTACTGCCGGTAGATACTGTTATTGCGTGTATTGGTCAGGTTTCCAATAGCGAAGTGCTAGAAGGTTACACAGATAACGCAAAAGTGCATGTGATAGGCGGAGCTAAATTGGCTGCTGCAATTGATGCTAAACGCGCTACTTTTGAAGCTCTACAAGTGGCGAGAAGTATTTAACCTTTGTAAATAAATTGAAATAGTTTATCAATTCATACGGTCTTTGTTGTTTATAGTCTATAACTTAATAAACATTGAACACACAGGATACGCATGAATAAACTAATCAGTTTTTATAACACAATATTGGGTAAACTATCGTTTTTAGATGGTTTACCTGCTTTACTATTTCGCTTAATTTTAGCTCCTGTTATGATCATCGCAGGTTATAACAAACTTGCTATAAGCACTGAAACAGAAGGCTTTCTAAATAACTTTTTAGCATCGCCTGATGTCGTTCAATGGTTTGGTAATAGTGAATGGGGTTTAGGCTTACCGTTTCCTGATTTACTAGCTTTTTTAGCTGGATGGAGTGAATTTTTAGGTGGTTGGTTGTTATTATTTGGCCTTTTAACTCGCTTAGTCAGTATCCCGCTTATGTTCACAATGGTTGTAGCGGCTACTTCAGTACATTGGCATAACGGGTGGTTTGCAATAGCGCCGACTAATCCAGAAACAAGTGCTGCGCAAGTACTTGATTGGCTATCTATCCCTGGTGCAAAAGAAAGCCTCGAAAACTCATTAGAAGTACAAGACAGGATAGGGAAAATTCGAGGCTTAGTTGAAGAGCATGGCTTTCCTGATTACCTATACGAAAAAGGTAAACCATCTATTTTAAATAATGGCATAGAATTTTCGGCAATTTATTTTGCTATGCTCCTAAGTTTATTTTTTATGGGCGGTGGGCGTTTTGTTAGTATTGATTACTGGTTAAAGCGAAACGTTATAAAAAAATAACGCATTAAATGTATTTTATTAACGGCTGCATAGTTGACCCTTTGCGGCCGTTTTGCATTTTTAATTTCTCGGTATTTATTATTTAAGGTTTTAAATGTTACTCTATCGTTTTGAATTTTGAGGAATCGTTATGAACGCTATCGAGCTTTTACTTACCCGCCAATCAGACTCTAAACTAACAGAGCCGGGTCCTACGCCTGAGCAGCTCGACATAATTAAGCAAGCAGCATTACGTGTTCCTGATCATGGATGTATAGCACCGTGGCAGTTCATCATTGCTCAAGGTGATGCACGCAATAAACTGGGTGAAATTTACCATCAAAGTGCAGTGGCAGAGCAACAGACAGAAAAAGTAATTAACCGTGCTAAAGAGCTTCCCCTTCGTGCGCCTATGATTGTAATAGCAATCGCTAAATATCAAGAACACCCAAAAGTTCCTCGTATCGAGCAAGTACAAAGTGCAGGCTGTAGTGTATTAGCAATGCAACAAGCTGCATTTGCTCAAGGTTTAGGTGGTGTTTGGCGCACAGGTTACTTTGCACAAAGTAGAGCAGTCAAAAAAGCGCTTAACTTACATGAGCAAGATGAAATAGTAGGGTACTTATACATAGGTACTCCTCAAGTCGAGTGTAAAAAGTCACCTCGCCATAAACCAGAACATTATTTTAGTAATTTGTGAAATAGTATGAACTTTATGCAATTTGCATAGTCATAATTCATTAAGGTTACTAAGAGTAATATAAAAGAGTTAGTGGTTTGGCTGTGAGAAGCGCTTGGAAGCACAAAAGTTAATAATTCTTCTTCAGTTTGTTTTTTAATCGGTTGTTTTTTGATACATTATGGAAAGTCTTAATAAAAATAACGATAAAGAAGACGAAAACAATGGGAAATTTATTTTTACAGGAAAAAGAAAACTGGCTTGCGTGGTCAATTTGGGGAATTGTTGGTGCTTTTGTAACCTTGTATGTTGCAATGAGTACAAATGCAGCGCATTTTATAGCAGGCTCTGCAATAGGTATGCTAATACTGTTAACTTTATGGATGCAACAGTCTAAACGTTTTGACTTTGGACGGGCATTTAAAGTGTGTTGTTATGTTTTAGCGCTAAGTGTACTCCCCGCTTTTATGTTTGTAATAGTGCCAAGTGATGATTTAAATCGATTTGACTTAATTTTTCAAAGTGTAACATTCGCGGCATTGAGTTTATTGGCTTGTTTAATTTGTTCTTGGATTGCTCGCAGGCCTAAACAATATTACTGAGTATTGAATTAATAAGCGTGTTGCAGTAAATAGCGCAACAAAAGAGCAATGTGACTTGTTTTTAATCGTTTAATTATTATTTATGATTAATTTATATTTAGCTCTTTACAAGTAACACGTTTAACCATATTATTCGCGCCGTACGGAGAGATGGCAGAGTGGTCGAATGCACCGGTCTTGAAAACCGGCATGGGTTTATAGCCCATCTAGGGTTCAAATCCCTATCTCTCCACCATTATTTAAAAAAACCGCCTTATAGGCGGTTTTTTGCTTTGTGGAGTTTAATTAATGACTAAAGCAACAAACCTATCAACCTCACAGCTATTAATAAAACATCTTTTATTATGGGTGGTATTTGGTTACTGCTATCAAAGTGCTATTAGCTTGTTGGCAAAAATGGCGGTCGACGCACAGCCAGAATATCCATTAATTACCGCTTTTGCTTATGGTCTTGGTTTTAATATTTTGGCTGCCCATCTTATTACTAAATATGATAAACATTGGCCAGTAATTGGCTCTGCTTTTATTGGTTTAGTAGGCTTAGTTGCAGTGCCATTTTTACTGTCTGGCGAACCTGGATTATTAGCTACTCCTTTACTTGTTGGAATTTTATTCACTTTACCGCTTTGTAGTTATATTGTTGGCCTAATTAAGCTAAAACTCAGCAAAAACTAGCCCCAAACGGGGTTTATTTTGTGATAGCATATACGTGTCTTTTAACTAACAAAACGTGAAAAACACATTATGTCAGATAATTTTACTACAGATGCTGAAAAAGCAAGTTACGGTATTGGCTTACAAATGGGTGAGCAACTTAAGTCTAATCCTTTTGAAGGCTTAAACCTAAATTCAGTATTTGAAGGCATGAAAGATGCGTACGCTGGTAGCGCATTTCAAGTTGAGATCCCTGAGATTCAAGCTGCATTCGAAAAGATTAACGAAGAGATCCAAGCTCGTCGTGAAGAAGAATCTAAAGTACTTTCTGCCGAAGGTATTGCATTCTTAGAAGAAAACGCAAAACGTCCTGAAATCACAGTAACTGAGTCTGGTCTTCAATACGAAGTACTAGCGACTGGCGAAGGCGAAAAACCAACTGCTGAGTCTACAGTACGTGTCGATTACCACGGTACACTAATTAACGGTACTGTGTTTGATAGCTCATACGAGCGCGGTCAACCAGCTGAATTTCCAGTTGGTGGCGTGATCAAAGGCTGGACTGAAGCATTACAAATGATGCCTGTAGGTACTAAATGGCGTATCTACGTTCCTCATGAGCTTGCTTATGGTGAACGTGGCGCAGGTGCTGCAATCGCACCTTTCTCAACGCTTGTATTTGATGTTGAACTACACGAAATCATTTCTTAATTTAAATAAACTTTAAAATTAAGAGTTTAAAAAGCCGTATTCAATCTGAATACGGCTTTTTTGTGTCTGTAATCTAAGTGTTTTATACCAATCCGATTAGGGTCTGTTGATCTTTCAAGGTTAAATTTGCAGCAGTCTGTTTGGTATTTAGGCAAGGCAGAGCCTATGTAGTGTGGTTATTCCCCATAAATGGGCGATAACGTAGCATTAATGCCAAACA